>CAZHTV010000001.1:0-49352 GCA_964535775.1 uncultured Thermoplasmata archaeon
GTTCATGCTCAATTCGATCGACGGGAGGCTACCTGGGAAGCTCAGAGACGAGGATATGCAGAGGATAGAGAAGGCCTACTCCGATAGCATCCTGGAGAACCTGCCGGACCTGCTGCCCGGCGCGAGAGAGGTGCTCGGGAGGACCAAGGAGTCAGGATACCGGACGGGGCTCATCTCCAACACCGGAAGGACTCCTGGCTCGGCCCTCCGGATCGTGATGGACAGGCTAGACATCCTGGAGTTCTTCGATACGACGACCTTCTCGAACGAGATACTCATCAGAAAACCCGCAGAGGGTGCATTCAAGACGACCCTCAAGATGCTCAAGGTCGCACCGAGGGCAGCGGTCCACATAGGCGACGACCCGGAGAGCGATGTCGCGGGCGCGAAGCGGGCAGGTCTGCGTGCTATCCAGGTCGTAGCCGATGGCTACGAGCGCTCACCCAATGCGGACTACGCGGTGACTTCGCTAGAGGCGGTCCTGGAGATCATAGAGAGGCTCTAGGAGGTCTCTCTGTAGTGCTGAGGCATCTCCACAACGATACCGAGGAACGGCTGACTTCATATGAGCGCGAGGCCGAACGCGATCGCCGTGCCCGCGAGGATTGACAGGAAGTTGTTCCCGAGCTTCCCGATCTTCCCCTTCGTCTCCCAGGTGGCGCCTATGACGCTGTCTATCTGGCATCCAAGGAACCCGCAGAGCATCGGTATGAACAGAGTTGCAGGGCCGGCAAGTAGCGAATCGTTCAGGAACGCGAAGACGACATAGGCAACAGCCGAGGTATAGGCGGCTGCGACGAATGCTGCTAGCTGGCCTGTCAGGGATACTCCTCCATCAACGCCCCTCTTCGTCCTCTCGAAGGTGGTTATCAGGTACACCCGCGGGTCCACAATGCCTATCTCGCTGGCGGCGGTGTCGGAGGCTGCCACGGCGATGGCGGAGACGAACAGGTAGCTCGCAATGTCCTTCGGGAAGAACCCGCCTCCCGGCTCGAGGACCTCCGCAAGGAAACTCAGGAAGGCGATTCCAGTGGGTATCGCACCGTTCGCGAACACGTTCTTCCAGGACCGTTCGCCCCTCGACCCTTCCTGGAATCCCTCAGCCCTCTTCCATTCGTATCTGTACTTCGTCGCGCCGAAGCTCGTGATCAAGAAGACGAGCAGAAGTAGCAGCCAGAGGACATTGCCGCAGATGCCGATGACCATCCCCACCACGAAGGAGGATATCGAACCGGACAGGTTGAATATCCCCTTGAGGTATGAGCCGACTGCCATCACGATGCAGAATATCGTTATCCCGGAAATCGTGATGGGATCTGGCAATGGCAGAACCAAGACATCACCTAGGACCCTGGTCGAGTCTGCCCCGGAAACATCGGCATCCTGGAATAGAGCTCCTTGGTGATATCGCTGATTCCTCTGAGCTTATCCAGGTCGCCATCCCAATCCTTGAGATTCTTCGAGAATGAAGACTCGATCTCCTCGACGACCTTCTTCATCTTAACCGCAACCTTTCTGGAGGCCTGCCCATGTAGCACAACTGCGAGGAACACGTTGTCTCCTCGTTCTATCAAGACACTCTTCTCCCCGAAATCAAGCCGCCTGAGTGCGAAGCTGGTCACGTCCTTGAAGGAGTCCTTGACGAAATCCTGAATCGCCACAAGCATGCCTCCCAGCACATGGTCGTCCATGCCTGGCTTAAGCCTGCGCGTCGAATGGGTGATCAACCTCCCGTCTCTGAAAATCACGAAGGCCTCGTCGACCGCAATCCTGTGTTCTCTGAGCAAGTATGCAGGGACCGCAACGGTCGCCACTCCCAGCACCGCGAGCAGATAGGGCCAGGCACGGTCGATGAAGCGGAAACCAACTGTGAACTCGTAGACAGACGTGATGAAGGAATTGCCCGCCTTGTCTGTTATGTTGGCGTACATGTGAACTGAGCCCTCCCTCGTGGGTATGTCGAGCATTCTATGGTAGAACTCGCCGCGTCCCTGAGACACGCCAAACGTCGAATACGCTGTCTCACCCTGGAAGCGCACATAGAGGGTTATTCCAGAAGCCTCTGTGTTCTTGTCATCCACCATGATTGACACGTTGAGCTTGTCACCAGCATACACCTTCGTTCGCGATATCGAGAGCACAGCGTAAGGATTCGTATCGTCAATCACTATTGCTGTTTCGTATCGTGCGATGTTGCCGCCATAATCCCTGGCGATCACGCGAATTGTATGGTTCCATGTCGGCCATCCTGAAGTGTCAATCCTGTACATCTCGTCGAAGGAGAATGCGCCACTGCTTCCAACAGTGTAGTAGACATTGTAGAGAGGAGTCGAACCTGGTGAGACGAGGAACAGCACAAGCGTCCCGCTTCGCACGACCGCATGCGGTTGTGGGCTGAGCAGAGTTATGTAAGGAGGATTGTTCCAGACCACTTGCTCGACGTAATAGCTATACCCATCGTCATCGAGCACGCTCAGAGCGATTCCATAGTCATAGCCGATGACGTAGTTGTGATACACAGTCACTGGGCCCGTGCCGTCGTACGTCCACGAATCTCCATCTCCGAAGTCAATGCTCGCGAAGATGACGTCCGGGTACATCGTCAGGAGTTTGGAGATATCAAATGAGACATTGCTGGTGTCTGATGGATCCCTGGTGACTCTGACGAGCGTGTGGAAGTCACCGGCAAATGGCTTCTGCTTCACCTCGATACGCAACGCAGCAATCGAAGACGATCCATCAGAATCTGTTACCCGGACCTTCACGACATACTCGCCAATCTGACTGTACGTGTGGTTTGCCTGAGGTATCGTTGTAAGGGCATCCGCGGAGAAGTACCCGTCTGCCGCATCGAAATCCCATTCGTAGGTTACTATCGGGTCGTAGCTAGTGACGTTCACCCGGAAGCAGCAATCGGAGAACTCCTCGAAGTGGCCCGGCCAGTCGAAATCGCAGCCAGCGATGATCTCAACCTCCGGTGGGATCTCCGCCACATCGAAATGCAGGATCGCCACGCTCGAATTGCCGTCCTCCTCCCTGACCGTCAGAGATATCGCGTAGCTTCCGTTCCCCAGTTCGAACTTGCGATTCGCCATCTCAGTGTCTGAATAGTACATCGTCGTCATAGTGCCGTTCGGGTGCCAAAGTGTCCAGGTCCAGTTCACAATACCGTCGAAAGAAGTCGAGCTGCTGATGAACGAAAAAGGTATGCCCTCGACCGGGAAGTCGGTCGAAAGAAGAACCCCGGCGCTCGGTCCCACATCTATGATTGTGATGTCGAAGGTCGTCAAGTTCGTCATCCCATCGGAATCGGTTGCCCTCGCTGCAACCCTGAACACCTTCACATAGGATGATGTCTGGAAGACGTGAGTTACGATGGCGCTGTTGGGAGCGTATGGATCTGATAAGAAGTATCCCTCGACGTAGGCGAAATCCCATTCGAAGGAGACTATCGGGTCAATCGGGGTTCCGTGCCATTCATCAACGAGGAGGACGAACTCCACCGCGGTGCCCTCGTCCGCGTATGAAGGCCCCACAATCCTGAGCTCAGGGGCCATTGACAGAACCTCGATGGTCTCTGTCAATACCACGCGCGTGCCATCGGAGTCAATCACCTCGAGGGATATCTCTTGAGAACCGTTCTGGAAGGATACATTCAGGATGCTTTCCGAGCTCACATAATCGCCATTGATGTACCAATTCCTCGAAACAATAGGGTCGAAGGACCAGGTCTCATCGATGAATGTGACCAGTCTCCCCTCGCTTATGTTAGTCGGGGACCAAGAGAATTTGACCATGGGGTAGCTGTCTTCTACCAGAACATAGGAGTAATCAGCAGAGGCCAGACCTCCTGGGTCCACGACTTGAAGCGCGATGCTGTAGTTGCCAATCTCCAAGTATGTGTGCACAGGTCGTGCGTTGCGGACCCAGTCCGTTGAGTTGCCGTCTCCGAAGTCCCACAGATACTCCATGAACGGTATCTCGGACGTGCCCGTCACTGCGGAGCCATTGAATTGAAGCGGGCTGCCCTCTCTGGCGAAGTACGGTCCTCCGGCGCGAGCAATCGGAGGGAAGTTGTTCTGCTGCCATATGGACACGCAGTGCGACCCCACGCTCAGAACCAGCAGGTCGCCCCTGTGATCCTGAGTGCCATCGCCGATAGTTGCATAGCGAGCATCCGCCCCTGCCAGGAACACCATCGAAGGTGACGCTGGGAAGGCGCCTGCGTGCTGTCTGTACAGAAAGAGAAGGTCGGCGTCTTCGAATATCGCGATCACATCAGCCGGACCGTCGTCCGTCGCATCGAGCACCGAGATGAACCTTGGGAAGCCCGGAAGTGCCAGAGTACCATAAGGGTGTGGTGCAGTTTCGAAATCCTCTTGGTCAAACAGATAGACCGCTGAGTCAAATGGTCTCATGGCGGCGATATCGTCGAGGCCATCCCCAGTGAGGTCTCCGCTCCATATGGAGGTGAAGTCCGCGCCGACACTGTGGGAAAGAGACAGTGTTGGAGATGACGGGCCGAACGGAATCAATGGGTCCTGCAGCAGTATCGCTATCTTTCTGATTGAGCGCGTATAGGCAATATCATCTAGGCCGTCCGAATTGAAGTCGCCTGATGCAATTGCCCAGATCCCGGTACCACCGGGCTGGAGTGCCTCATATGGGTCTCCAAATGCCTGCACAGACTGGTCATTGAAGAAGAAGTCCAATCCGCCCTCACCAGTTGACACTACGAAATCAACATACGAATCATGATTGAAATCGCCCAGTTCGATGTCGGTAACGGACCCAGCGACGGACAACACTATCGGGTCATCAGGGAACGCATTGGATCCGAATAGGAGCACGATCGACGACCCCTGGAGCATCGTTACCGCGGCGTCCGAGCAACCGTCCTTGTTGAAGTCCGCGACCACGACCTTGCCTGGGGGAAATCCAAGGGAAATCGTCACTGACGTCGGGCCGAATGATGGCCTGAAATCCAAGGACCAATCTTCCGTATTGACTAGTATGAGGTCGATGATGTCATCACCGTCGAAGTCTCCGGTGACCAGCATCGAAGCGGCCACGTCGCTCCTAGTCCATGTTGTGGAGTTGCTGTTGGAGAAGGTTGGCATCCTGGCAGGATACAGCGACAAGGCCGAACCCCTCCTATCATGAGTTGAAGACGCCACCGCGAGGTCAATCAGACCGTCGCCGTCCAGATCCGCAATTGCGGCAGCTCTGGGGACCCCGCTGGTCGGGATGACGAACTCCAGCGCATCTCGCCAAATCGGGGCCGATGAACCCTGGTAGTATCCGAAGGACACATTGGCCTTCTGAGAGAGGACCAGCAAGTCCTGACGTCCGTCACCGTTGACATCTCCTGCCTGTACCGAGCAATCTCCGTAAGGGATGGCAATGCTGTAGTCCTCAACCGTCGGAAGGCTGCCCAGCGATTGGAAGTAGAAGTGTATGGCGTCCGAGGATTCGGAAACAACGGCTAGGTCCTCGAGCGAGTCGCCATCTAGCAGGCCAGCTGTGATCCCCGTCGGCATACCCCCGACTGCCAGAGTCAGGGATGGTCCCGACTGGAACGGGCGCTCGAAAATCATCACGTTGTTCTCGTAGTAATTCCCAACGGCAATCTCTAGCTCGGAGTCGCCGTCGAAGTCGGCTACTGCGATGCTCCGTGCGCCACGCCCCGCGGTCAGCAATTCGAATGTCGAGAAGTCAGGCCCAAAGAACACTTCGAGTTTCCCGGCAGTCGTCTGCGGGTTCGATCCTTCGCAGACCACCGCCAGGTCTGCGTAGATATCTCCCGAGAACTCGCCAACGACGAATGCAATTCCGTTAGAGTAGGTGAATCGATCCGGCCAACGCTCATATGTCGTCTCGGATGTAAGGTTGTATATCGCAAGCCGGGTGTCAGAGAACGCCGGGTTCTTCTCCAACGCGACAATCTGGTGATGTCCAGAAGCGTAGATGTCGACGGTCCTCACCGACACCGGGTGGTACATCGTGGTTATGTTCAGTGATGGGTACGTCTTGAAAGTCCCGTCGACCTGTCTGTAGAATATGGATATCGCCAAGGCCTCGTACACGGAAACGATGAGATCCGTCCTCCCGTCGTCATTGAGGTCATCCAACACGACATCGCTGGATCCTCCGGGCAGCATCAACGCCCTCGAGACCATTGTGTACTCTGGTACAGGACTTGAGGTGTCTATCGGCCCGGGGAAGACAAGCCCGTTCAACACAGGAGTCGGGAGTGCGGCCGTGGCCATGGTTCCCTCTGAAGAGCTGACGCCATTGCTCCCCAGGAATCCGACGGGGGACAGAAGCAGGGCGATTATCGCAACCGCCAGTACTGATGAGACCAATCGAGTCAAGAGGCCCCCATCCAGCAAACTGAAGCGGTCTTACCCTATTTGATGCCTTCGGACGGTGGCTCGCACCGGCCAGTACGACGTTTTCTGTCCAATGATTATATATGAATCGAACACTAACGACCTACCATGGCGGCTGCCATCAGAATCGGAAGGATACTGGGAATCCCGATCTACCTGCACCTGACATTCCTGCTCATACTGCCGCTCTTCATCTACATCTTCTCCGCGCCATCTGTCGATGTCGTCATTGCTGGCATGCCCCTTAGTTTCAGAGGGCTCGAGACCGACCTCTGGGTCAAGTACGCCTTTGGGACCGTGGCCGCGCTGGTGTTCTTCGGAACTATATTGGCCCATGAGCTTGCCCACTCGTATCTCGCGCTCAGGTACGGGGTGAAGATCCGCAGCATCACGCTCATGGTGTTCGGCGGGGTGTCTTCGATGGAGGAGCTCCCCCGCCTCCCCAGACAGGAATGGAGGATGGCCTTTGCCGGCCCCTTCACGAGCATGGTGGTCGGGCTCGTATCCTACGGGTTTGTGCTATTGCTTCGGCTCTTCGACTTTGGCCATGTCCTCCTCGAGGGCACGGTGATCCTCCTCGGGCTCATGGCTGTGTACAACCTCCTCCTGGCGGGATTCAACATGATCCCCGCGTTCCCGATGGACGGTGGGAGGGTGCTCAGGGCGTATTTCGCGTCCAGGATGAGCTACATCGAAGCCACCAAAAAGGCAGCAAGGATCGGCAGGTACTTCGCCATAGCCATGGGCATCTTCGGAATATTCTACAACTTCTTTTTCATCCTCATCGCGCTTTTTGTCTACATAGCTGCGACCGAGGAGGAGCAGGCGACCACGATTACTGAGAGCCTCCAGGGACTCACCGTCCGGGACCTGATGACGCGGGAGGTGCAGGTCGTGCACCCGGACATGGCGGTCCAGCAGCTGCGAGACATGATGTTGGCGACGCGTCATATGGGTTTCCCGGTCGTGGACAACGACCTCGTTGGAATCGTCACGCTCTCTGACACACACAAGGTCCCCAAGGAGAAGTTGCCTTTGGCCCGCGTCAGGGATATCATGACGACAAACGTGATCACCGTGAGGCCAGATGAAGAAGCCGCTCGTGCACTCAAGCTCATGTCGGAGAAGAAGATAGGCAGGCTAGTTGTTCAGGAGGCCGGCAGGCTGGTGGGGTTCGTCACTCGGAAGGACTTCCTCAGGGCCATCGACATGGCCTCGGCCAAGCAGGGTTCGATGCGTTGGGGGGAGCAGTTCCAGCCGCCGCCTCCGACACCGCCCATGTGATGCTAGCCCGAGAGCTCCTTCCTGTAGAACAGCAGAAGGCTGAGGGCGATACACGCGACCGAGTATGCGAGAAACACAATAGCGGCAACCCACGGCTCCGGATAGAACGCGTAGAACGTGAACCCGAACTGCTCCGTCGATGTGTCAACAGGATACGGATCGAGCACGATATAGCCCGTGATGCCTGCCGCGAAAGTGAGGGACGCATCTATCTTCGTGCCGGTGAACTGGGAGACGCTGTCGATTATGGGCAGTATGATGATGAACATGAGGAAAGTCAGGACCGTGGCGCCCGTGGTGCCCTTCAGCACCGAGCTGATGAGGTAGGCGACCGCTGTGGCCGCCACAAGGAACCCGATGGCGAACAGTAGCGAGAGGCCGAAGTCGTCATCCACGCCCTTCACGGTCATGAATGAAAGCAGGGCCACGCCCGCGTAGAACGACACGGTCACGACGAGACCAGCGGTGATGCTCGCAGCGAACTTGCCGGAGAACAGCACCCATTTCTTCAACGGCGTCGGGAACACGAGGTAGCCGGTCCTGTTCTGGAACTCACCCGCGATCGCGTCCGAGCCGAAGAAGGTCGCGGCTATGATCACCAGTATGCTGACGAAGGCGAGGAAGAGGCCGTTGAAGTCCTCTGTGGTAGTGGACCAATCGTAGGTGGCAGTGACCGTGCTGCCGGTCACGTTCTGCATGAAGATGACTATGTTCAGCCTCGAGCTCCCGCCCATGAAGGACGGCAGCTCGTCGGCGAAACTCAGCTCCGTGTAGATCCAATTCATGCCGTTCGCAGACGGATAGGGTGTGCCATCGAGGTGAAGGACTAGCGAGTCCTTGTCTATGAGGCTCCTGTTGATCGCGGCATAGCTCTCGGGTGTCGGAAGCCCTGGTACTGTGATGTTCAGCTCGCCGAAGTCCTGGACCCACAATACTCTCTGAGCGTCCGTGCCGGTATAGGGCCTCCCCAGCGCCGGGGGCAGGGCGTACAGGAGCGCGAGCATCGCCACCACTACCGCGATCGAGGCGACCAGCCGCCATGATCTGAAGTACTTGAGGATCTCGTAGCTCCACACGATGGGTATCTGCATGAGGTCCGACGGAAGCTTCCTTTGAGGTCTAGAGTTCTGCTCCATGATTCGTCACCTCGATTCCTTCACGAGATCCATGTACATGAGCTCCAGGGGCAGGCCGACCGGGCTGAAGCCCGAGACCTCCGCGCCCGTCCCCTGGACCTCGGATAGGAGCTCGGCCCTCTCCTGGTACTGGCCCTCCAGAGTGACGATGAATATGTTCCCCGAGACGCGCTCGACCGCCCTGACGTTCCTGAACCGCCTCACCCTGTCGAGTAGCCCGTCCGAGGCAGCGTCGAGGACTGAAACCTCGATCTTGGACACCTTGGTCAGTCTCTTCATGTTGTCGATGGAGTCGTAGACAAGCAGTCTCCCCTTGTCGATCAGAGCGGCGCTGTCGCAGACCTCCTGGACCTCGACTAGCAGGTGAGAGCTCATGAATATCGTGTAATGCTGTCTCTTCAGGGTCCTTATCAGCTCCCGCACCTCCACCATACCCCTCGGGTCAAGGCCGCTGGTCGGCTCGTCCAGTATGAGTATGTCGGGCTCGTGCAGTATGGCCTGGGCGATCGCCAAGCGCTGCTTCATGCCCTTCGAGAACTTGCCGATCCTCGTTGAGCGCCACTGCTCCAGCTTCACCATCTGGAGTAGCTCGTTCGTGCGCTGCCTGATCTCGGATGTGTGCATGCCCCTTATGCGTCCGAGATATGCGAGAGTCTCGGTCGGCGTCAGATACGGATAGAACTCCGGCGTCTCCACGACCGCTCCGACGTGTCCGAGGGCCTCCTTCGGATGTCTCAGCACATCTATCCCGTGCAGGTATGCCTTGCCGCCCGTGGCCGAGATGAGGTTGGTGAGTATCTTGATGGTCGTGGTCTTCCCAGCCCCATTGGGCCCAAGGAAACCGACCGTGATGCCCTCTGGCACCTTAAGGGTCAGGTCGTCGACCGCCTTGATTGTCCCAAAGTCCTTCGTGAGGTTCTGTATCTCGATCAAGGGCTCTCTCTCCCCATCGTCTGTTGCGAGCGAACTACCGGGGCGTATTTAAGAGGAATTGTGGAACGCCTATCAGGGACGGCCTGAGGTTACCTGCCAAGGGCGCTGTACAACTCCTTCGCGACTCTGAGCGCGACTTCACGGTCACCGACCGGGTGCAGAAGAAGCCTGCCATGAGGGTACAGCGTGATCTCGATCCCCTTCCTCAGGACCAGCATCACGCCCGCGTTCGAGAGGACCTCGTACCCCTTCACAGCGAGCACCTTCTCGCACTCGTATAGGTCGAGAGATATCCTGCCCTTGGGAACCGCTTCGTACGCATCGAACCTGCACGGCTTCACGGCGATGAACTCCATCCGCCTCACTTCTTCGGCAGAACGCGGTCCAGAAAAGCGTCCACGGACTCCCTGAGGTCGTCGATGGTCGACTCGTTGATTACCATGTAGTCTGCGAGCGCGATCGCCTCTCCCAGACCCCACTCGAGCTCCCTTCTGTCCCTCTGATCGAACTCTGCCCTCGTTGTCGGCTGGTCCGGCCTGCTCCTGGCAATCAGCCTATCGAACCTGGTCTTGGCTGATGAGTGGACCGCGACCGTCTTGAGGTCGTCGCCGAAGGCGTGCTTGAATGCCCGGATCTCGTCCAGGCCCCTGGTGCCGTCGATCACCACGAAGTCGCCCCCGACGAACGGAATCGTCCTCTTCGCCCAGATGTCCATGCCGTACCGCTTCCTCTCTTCGTTCGCGAGCACACCCACGCTCGCGTCTGAAGGCTCGAGCCCGAACTCCTTGGCCTTTTCGCGGACGATATCGCCCATGCGAACGATCTTGGCGCCCCTAGCCTGGCATATCTTGAGGAATTCCTCCTTGCCTGAGCCAGGCATCCCGGTGGTGACGAGAATCCTCATCTTATCATCCTGCCTACTGACTAGGACTTACAAAAACCTTTGCGGCGAGCGAGGGGCTACTTCGGAGGCCACCCAAACGCGGACTCGGCGAAAGGAGCGATCTTCTCGAGATCGTAGCCGGCCTTCGACCAATACCTCGGGCACAGTCCGAGGCCGAGGCATCCGTCATAGTCCTTTGAGTTGTCGAAAGATCTCTCGAAGTTGGTGACACCAGCGGGGGGTATTTCCCCACGCTGGCCGATGACACTTTCGGCCTCCTCCAGAGTGCACGGCTCGCCTGACCGTTCTATCTGCGACATCACGGCCACCGGTTCCGCGCCTGCCTTCGCGCATGCGGCAATGACCTTCGATGCGGCCGATGCATCCGCTCCGAGCTGAAACGCCTTCTCGAGAGCTGCCACATCGTAATGAAGGTATCCTGGCTCTCTTGAAACCAGCCTCAGCTCCCCTGGGTCCTCGGATGTCTTCAGGAACGTGCGGCAGGGGAACGGACATCCGTAGCATGCAACATGCCGATGCGCGAGCTTCGCGAAATCGTCCCTTGCGACAACCTCGAAATACGATGCGAGGCCTTTGCTCTCTCCCAATCTCTCGATGTGCTCGCGCATGAGGAGAAACGCCTCCTCGAAGTGTCTCTCCGGCTCGGCCAGTTCCAGCTCCCCCATGCCCCTGAAAGCGACCGCCAAGACACCTCTCTTGCCGAACTCTGCGGCCATGCCGACCTTGTCTTCGCCGCCCCAGTAATCTGTCACCAACTCAGAGGACGCGAGCCCAGCATCGCCCCACGGCCCAGCGGCGACGACCTGTATCTTCGAGTCGCCCTGATCGGCCCTGATCCTGTCGGTGCGGCCCCACGAACTCATCGAACTCATCTCCTTGGATTCGGAGAACTCGGCCACGCCATCCCTGATCCAGAGATATCCCGGGCTCTGCGCGACTCCCTTGAGGACAACGAAGTCGAACCCCGACATCTTCAGCTCCGTACCCAAGAAGCCCAGTAGCGGGATGGTCTTCGGTCTCTGCCCACCGCACCGGACTATGCCGCAGCAGGATGCAGGGACGAAACTGCCGGTAAGCGCGCCCGTGCCGAGCACGAGGCAGTCGCTGCCGTGTTCGGCGATGAGGCCGTCGGCGATTCTGATTGCTGAGATCGCCTCCCAGTCGTGGACTTCAGGGAGTGATTGCTCGACAGCCACCTTGCGGTCGAGATCGAACACGACTGCGCGGCCGTTCCTGAGGTTCATCTCATTCCTCCGAAGATATGCATCCCGTCGGACATATCTTGACGCATTTAGGATCTCCCCCACAGAGGTCGCAGGGCTCCCTCAGAAGGATCGGCTTGGCACCCGGGCCTCCAGAGCCGGACGATTGCTGGCCGTACGAGACGCCCTCCGGCCTGCCCAGGACCAGCCCCTCTGACCTGGTCTTCAGGACGAGCCCGAAGTAGTTCGCCTTGTCATCGATGTGGAGTATTATGCTCGAACTCATGGCCGTGAGCATGCCGTCTCTGTTGAGGCTGCATGCAGTCTCGCACAGCCCGCAACAGATGCACCTGACGGGGTCCAGCTTGAGCTTCAGACCACCACCACCCCCTGCCCTGCGTCAGCGCAGGTTCTCGGCAATCTCGGTCGCCATCCTGTCGCAGTAGACGCACCTGAGCGTTATCGGCTTCTTCGACTCGACGACGAACTCGGTCTCCACAGGCTCATCCTTGTTCGTTATGCAGCCAGGGTTGGGGCACTTCATTATGCCCTTGATCACCTTGGGCACCTCGACGACGAACTTCTCGGCCACGTTGTAATCCCTGATTATGTTGATGGTCGCGTTGGGCGAGATGAGCGCGATCTTGTCGAGCTCCTTGGGGTCCAGTTCGCGGTCCTCTATCTTGACTATGTCTTTCCACCCTGCCTTCTTGCTCGGCACGTGCATCAGCACGCTCACCGTCGACGTGACGTCGTCCTTGACGCCGACTATCCTGAGCACCTTCAGGGCCATCCCGACGGAGATGTGGTCTATGACCGTGCCGTTCCGGATCGGCGTGACCTTGAACTCCTTCACTTCAGCCCCCCCAACACCAGGCCGAGGATTGCCATCCTGACGGGCACACCGTTGAACGCCTGATCGAAGTACTTCGCATGTGCCGTCTTGTCCACCTCGGGCGCGATCTCTCCCGCCCTCGGAAGAGGATGCATTATGATCATGTCCTTCTTCACGTTTTTGAGGAGGTCGATGTCTATCCTGTAAGTTCCCGCGACCTTCTGGTACTCCGTTGGGTCCGGGAACCGCTCCTTCTGTATGCGGGTGACGTAGAGGACGTCCGCATCGGCGATGACGTCCTGGAGCGACGAGCTCATCTTCGGCTTCTGGCCCATCGAGTCCACCTGTTTGAGCTGCTCCTTGGGTATCTGCAAGGACGGTGGTGCGACGAACGTGAGCTGAGCGCCGAACATCGCCAGGGCCTCCGAGAGGGAGTGCACCGTCCTGCCGTACTTGAGGTCGCCGACAAGGACGACGTTGATGCCCTCCATGTCCTTCTTCTCCTTCTTGATCGTGAACAGGTCGAGCATCGTCTGGGTCGGATGCTGGCCCGCGCCGTCGCCCGCGTTTATGATCGGCTTCTCTGCGAAGTGCGCAGCGAGCCTGGCCGCTCCGTCCTGCGGATGCCTGAGAACGATCACGTCGCAGTAGGTGTCGACCATCCTGACCGTGTCCGCGAGCGTCTCTCCCTTTGCTACCGAAGCGCCGGTGGGTTGGTCGAATCCGAGCACGCGCCCTCCGAGCCTGGTCATCGCCCCGTCGAACGACAGCCTCGTCCTCGTCGAAGGTTCAAAGAAGAGCGACCCCAGGACGTAGCCCTCCAAGAGAACACTCCTCTCCTCCCCCTTTGCGATCGGCACCATCTTGTCGGCTACCTTCAATACATGCTCGATCTGCTCCCTTGAAAAATCACGGATGGACACCACGTCCATCCCCTTGAAGCCTGCTGACATCAAGCACCTAATCTTCTCTCAGCATATAAGGCTTTCAGGAACTCTTCGAGTGCGACCAGCAATGCCGGAACTCAGGCGAGGTCGAAGTCGTCAATCGCCCTGTTCATGTTCTCGAACCAATCGTCAGCACACCTGTGGAGCCTGTCCTTCAGCTGCTCGGCCGAGACGGCCGAATACACATGGTAGTAGCCGCCCCTGTCAATCGATTTCGTGTCCCTGAAGGCTAGACCGGCGGAGACGAGTTTCTGCAGCGCGCGGTAGATCGTGCTCCTGTCCTTCTTGAAGACCGGGGCGAGGTCGTCCGCCCTCAGCGGGCCCTGCTTGATGAGCTTCTTGTAGACGGTGAGTTCGAAGTCGGAGAGTCCGTAGATGCACTTGACTATGTCCCTGCACGAGGCCTCCCCGCTCAGTATCTTCTGGGGCTCGACCATATTGCACGGTAGTGCCAATTTTATACTTAACCGTTATGACGAACGAACCGTCCAGATGCCTGCCATTTTGCCACGTGAAAAACTTTATCTAGATAACCGCGAATCGCATATGCGCGGTCTTGCCAAAACCGTGGGAGAGATATCCTTGCAGAAGGACGGAACTCTTGACGCGAGGGGGCTCATGTGCCCCATGCCCATAGTCCAGCTCGCGAAGAAGGTCAAGGAGATGAAGACCGGTCAGGTGCTCGAGCTCTTGGCCGATGACATCGGGGCGAAGGAGGACGTTCCTGCCTGGTGCGCGAGGACCGGCAACGAGCTAGTGGGCACGGAGGAAGAGGGCAAGATCTTCAAGTTCTACATCAAGATGAAGTGATCTGGCAGAGGAGTTCGAAAGACATGGCAGACAAGATGTGCATAGTAGTAACCGAAGGGACATTCGACAAGGCGACGATGCCGCTCATGCTGGCCACGACCGCGGCGGCGACGGGCACCGAGGTGCATGTGTTCTACAGCTTCTTCGGGACGAAGCTGGTCACGAAGAAGGCGAACCCGAAGCTGCCCGGCATGTGGAGACTGTTCACGGGCATGTTCGTGAAGAGGTTGAAGGGCATCGGCCTGGGCAACTACATGGAGATGATGCAGCAGGCCAAGGATTTGGGGGTCAACTTCTACGCATGCAGCACAACGATGCAACTGATGGGAGTCAAGGAGAGCGACCTTCTGCCTGGCACGAAGATCCTGGGCGCAGCGGCGTTCCTGAAGCTTGCCTCGGAATCGCAGACGACCCTGTTCATCGGCTGAGTTGAGCACATGGTGAGAATCGCATTCCTTGTCCTGAAGTCCCCGACTGAGCAGGACCCGACCCATTTGATGGACAGGTTCGCCGGCAGGGATGATGCAAGTGCGATTTTGGTGGAGGACGGCGTCTACCAGGCGATCGTCGGTAGCGCCGCCGAGAGGCTCTCCAGATCCGCCCATGAGGTTCTTGTTTCCAAGGAGGACCTCGAGGCCCGCGGGTATCAGGCTTCGGACCTGAAGATCGGAAAGGCGGTCGGGTACGAGGATCTGGTCGATTGCATCATGGAGCAGACCGACAAGACCGTGACCGTGTGAGGCGATAGGATGGCAAAGACACTTACAATACTCTGGAGAACGGGTTCGATGATGGCCATGGATGCCAATGTTGCGGTCAAGATGGCAAGGGCGGCCAGGGCGAAGGGCTACAACGTGCATATGTTCGGATACGGCGAGGGCGTGACCGCGGTCAAGAAAGGGCAGAAGCCAAAAAGGTTCCCCAATGTCGGGGACGAGCTGGAGCTTGCGGGCAAGGAGGGCATAGATCAGGCAATATGCGAGACCTGCTACGCTGCGCGGGGGTTCGAACGCGGAGAGGAGATCCCCTGCGCCAAGGTCGGCAGCCTCACCAACGACCTCTTCAGATTCTTGGCTGACAGCGACAGGCTAGTCACGGTGGCGAGGTGACTGGACATGCCGAAATCCCTGATGGTGCTGATCACGAAGCCTCCATACGGTCTCGAGGAGGCCTTCGCGGGCCTCAGGCTTGCCCTCGCGATGGCGGTGAACGGCATGAAGACAACGGTGCTCATGCTGGAGGACGGGGTCTTCAACTCGATTGCCGCTCAGAAGCCCGAAGCAATCAACATGCCTTCGAACATCGAGGCGACCAAGGACCTCTACGACTTCGAGGTTCAGGTTTATGTTGTCAAAGAGGACCTGCAGGCCAGAGGCATATCCGAGTCGAAGCTGTTCGAGGGCCTGAAGGCAATCGAATCCGCGAAGACCAAGGACCTGCTTGCCGAGCACGATCTGATCACGACATTCTGAGCTGCCCTTGAACTAGGGGGTTCCTCAGGGTCGACTTCTTTTTGTAGTCGTGCAGTCAATCCCAGCGCGTGCGCTTCGAGATATTGGAACGGGACGGCCTGGCCAGGATCGGCCGGCTGGAGGTCGGCGACGAGACCCACACGACCCCGGCGATCGGCTTCGTCCAGGCCGCTCGATACAGGGCTCCAGAAGGGGCCCTGAAGGTATCACTGGCCAAGGACGCCTCTGCTCGAGGTATCCTTGTTGAGGACTCCGTCTTTGAGAGCGATGCGGGCACTCGCTCGGAGGAGGCCTTGCTGAGGCCGGGTTCGCGCAGCTCGCCATATTGTGATGACAAGGGAGAGTCGGGCCTGCTCATTCCAGGGGAAACCGCACCGATGCTCCTCGACTCGGATGTCTTCGTCGAGCGCATCGCGCAGGCCAAGAAGGGGGCAAGCATCCTGCGGCCGATGTACTGCTCGGTCGCGGGACTTCCACACAGGCTTGCGTTCCTGGCCTACTGCGGCTTCGACGTCTTCGATTCGATCCCGCTGATAATGGCGGCGGAGAACAGGAGCTATCTGACGAGCACCGGCGTCCTGGATCACGCAAGAGTGAAGGAGCTTCCGTGTTCGTGTCCTGCCTGCTCATCCGGCAAGAGAGACAAAGAGGCGCTGCTTGAGCACAACTACACGGAAGCGCAGAACGAGCTTAGGCTTGTCCGGCACTCGATCTCAGAAGGGAGGCTCAGGGAGTTGGTCGAGAACAGGATCCGAACTGACCCGTGGCTCGTGCAGAACCTGCGCCTCATGGACCTCAAGCAGTTCGACCTGCAGGAGCGGCATTTCCCAGTCAAAGGCGTCCGGTTCCATGCGGGCTCGAAGGAATCGCTCACCAGGCCGGACGTCGTGAGATGGAGGAGAAGGCTGAAGGAGAGATACGTCAAGCCCAGCGGGGCCAAGATCCTGCTCCTGATACCGTGCTCCGCGAGGAAACCCTATTCCATGTCGAGAACGCACAGACGCTTCAGGGAGGCTGTACGGGCAAGCGGAAGAGCCTCCTTGGTCCACGAAGTCATAGTCACGTCTCCGCTCGGCATCGTGCCGCGCGAGCTGGAGCTGTTCTATCCGGCGAAGGACTACGACATACCGGTCACGGGGCACTGGGACTCGGACGAGAAGCAGATGGTCAAGGACATGGTGAGATGGCTGGTGGAGACCCAAGGATACGATTCCATAGTGTCCCACCTGGGCGACGAGCGGGAGCCGGTGAGGGAGGTACTGGGCGAGCACGTCGACACGTCCGACGGGAGGCCTTCGTCCAACGAAAGTCTCGAACATCTCACTGCCGCACTCCGGGAACTCGGCCTCGAGAACTCAGATTCATCGACCCAGGCGAGGAGGATTGAAGATGTCCGCGCTCTCTGCGTCTTCCAGTTCGGGAGAGCGGGCAACGCGCTCTTCGATCGGGTGACTCTCACGGGCAAATGGCCGAACCTGCGGATGATCAGGGAAGGGGAGCAGCTGGGCATGCTCACCGGGGAGAGGGGGATGGTTTCGCTTACGATCGCCGGAGCACGTGTGCTCGCGCAGGAGAGCGCCTACTGGGTGGAGATAGACGACTTCCTCCCCAAAGGGAACCTGTTCGCTGTCGGGGTCGAGAAAGCGAGTCCCGAAGTAAGAATAGGAGATGATGTCGCTGTTACCCACAGAGGCGAGGTGAGAGCGGTCGGCGTTGCGAGGATGACAGCTGAGGAAATGGAACTGGCGGAGAGGGGAGAGGCGGTCCACATAAGGCATGTGGCCTGACCCCCAAGTTTCACACTGAGGACCACTTTCGCGGACCTCCCCCTATCATCTTATTGACCCCGGTTTCCCGTAGAGTGCATGCCGAAGGTGAGACGAATGGTGGACGCCGACCATTACAGCTGGGAGGAGGTATACGACCTCCTTGGATGCGAGCCCGAGATCGAGCCCGCAACTGACTGTTAACGACCATCCCGGATAGGTAGGAGTCATGCTCCCCTACCTATCAACCCCCTCATTCAATCCTGTCCGGGAATTGTGTGCGACGAGCGCGAACCCATCCAGACCGCGAAACAATTATAACGCATAGCGGATATGCCCAACCGTCAGGGAAAAGGGATGGGATAGGCAGTCACATCTCACACGCGTGCGCGAGTGCCTGCAATCCTTGGGCAGTACCTGAGTCAGGGAACCCGATGTTCGGAGAGAGGAGGAGACTCGATACTCCTGCCAACCTGTCAGGCGGCACGACCACCGAATCGGCCCTACGGCAGAGCAGACACGCAGGCAGGGTGTTCGTTGTCGATGACCAGGATTTCATCCGGGAACTGTACAAGGACGTCTTCGAATCGAGAGGGTTCACGGTCTTCTCGGCCAGGAGCGGAGAGGAGGCCGTCAGGATATTCCAGACGATGAAGTCCAGGCCGGACGCGATCATAATGGACCACAGGATGCAGGGCAAGGACGGCATCCAGACAACGAAGGAGATACTCCGCATGGCCCCCAGCATGCCCATCATATTCTCGAGCGCGGACGAGTCGGTGAGGGAGCAGGCGCTCGAGGCGGGAGCGGTTTCTTTCTGGGCAAAGCCCTTCCCCGTCAGCCTCTTAGCGGATGCGATGGTGGACCTGCTCAGGGCGAGGCGCACGCAACAGCTCTAGCGGCTAGCTGATCCTGTATCTCAGTATCGCGGCGACCCCTCCAAGCGACTCGAGCCGCCTCCCTGCCTCATGCATGGAGCTGACCACGACGAACTCCCCTTTCGATTCCTCGACCAGCCTGAGCACACTCTCTGACGAATGCGTCCTCACCTTGGTGTCGAGCACGAGCAGGGTCGCAACGGCCCCTGACTGAGCGGCCTCCATGACCTGCTGATCGCCGTACGCGAACATGCCTCCCTTGCCTATCTCGGCGAAGAGCTGCTCCATCAACCTCGTCTCCCTGGCCACCCGGGTCTCCTCGAGGAACTTCCCGCCGACCCCCCGCTTCATCAACTCGTGAATGCCAGCCATGCCCGCCTGGCCGGTGTGCTGCACCGAGACGGATGCGGACAGCCCAGGGGCCTTCTCTCTCAGCCTCCTGGCCAGCGCCTCCTTCAGGAACCCCGGGCCCAGGATGATCAGAGGCTCTCCCTTGAGCAACAGCTTGAGCTTCTCCACGACGGCTTCGAGGAACTCCTCCTCGTTCGGTTTCGCGTCGTACATCTTACCTTGCGGGTTCCTTGTTATCGTCGCGTGCTCCTTGATCCCGTACTCGCGCACTGTGGCGATGACGGCGTCTGTGTCCTCTATAGAGACCAGGACTATCGAGGGACGCTCCGAAGAAGCCACGGCCCGCTTGATGCGGTCGAAGTGCTGTGTCTTCCACTCAGGTTTGATCACATTGATGGCCTCGCCCGGGCCGACGACGAGCGTGTGATGCTCTCCGAGGTCCTGGGGACCCTGCTCTATGACACCGAGCACTCTGAGTACGTCCTCGGTCTCGTGGAACTCAACCTTGCGCACCCTGAGCCCCAGGCGCATGCGGACTTTGTCGGACCGCTCAGGCCTGAGCTTGTCCGACTTCTCCTCGCCCCTCCTGTAGGTCATGGCGAAGACCATGTCTCCCTCGTCCACTAGGTTGTAGAGGTGCCAGAGGTCGTCCAGAGTCTCTGGCAGAAGCTTGATCTCATTGGCTCGGGCGTCCTGGTGAAGTATCTTCATCTGTCCCGCCGCATGGATGAACGTGGCCTGATATCAAGTCATCGAGGCGCCAAGCCTGCGCGAGAAAGTAATATATGCTCGCCAGTTAATCACAATGCAGCCTGTCAGAGGGAGAGCTAGACGAGCATGGTCGAATACTTGGCGCTAGAAGAGGTCTTGGATGAGATCCGCTCGATCCCTTCCGTATACGAGGCGACCGTCGTCTCGAGAAGCGGCATGCACATTGCGGGGGACGCCCCCAAGGGCGTACACCTCGAGACCTTCGTGGCCATGTCCGCGATACTGTTGGGAGCTGCGGAGACCGCGACCGCCGAGCTCAAGGACAGGCTGCAGAATGTCTCGATCGAGCTGACGAGGGGCAGGATGGTTCTTGTGAGCGCTGGAAGCAGGGCGCTGCTGGTCCTGACCGCTTCGAAGGACATCTCCGCGGCAGACCTCGCTGCGAAGGCCAAGGAGTTCGCCGCAAAGGTCGAGAACAAGATCTGAGTGCCGCCTTCAGAGCCTTCTGAGATCTCCCCTGAGCCATTCTACAAGGGTCTCGGTGGAGTACGCGATGCCCTCCTTCAAGGATCTGCTTCTCCCACCAATGCTCCCGCTTCCCTTCCTCATCGCCTCGAGGACTTCCTCCTCGCTGCCACAGCCCTCGATGACGCAGTAGGCCTTGCCGATCTGGTCAAGAGAATGCGCGTCGCTCCCGGCTGTCATAGGCGAGCGCTTCTCCTCGGCCACTCTTCTGGCGAGGGCGTTGCTGCGCCTCGATGAGCCACCGTTCAGAACCTCGATGGCATCGAAGGGCGCATCCCGCGCCAGCTTCAGCCCGATACCGGACGGGAACCTCTTGGGGTGCGCGGCCACCGCGACTCCACCCAGGGAATGTACCCTCTCGATAGTATCTGCTACCGGGAGGCCCCTGGGAACCGGCTCGCGCACGCCGTATGCGAGCATGTGGCCTTCCTGCGCGGAAACCTCGACCGCCCTGACAGCGATAAGCCCCTGCTCCTTCGCGAGCTCGTATGCGTGCATGGAACCTTCGATGGAGTTGTGGTCCGTCACCGCAAAGCCACCAAGGCCTAGCTTGACGCATCTGCCCACAACGTCCTTCGGCGCGCCGGACGCGTCCCTCGAATATGATGAGTGTATGTGCAGGTCTATCTTCATCGTATCTTCGCACCGGCTGGGATGTCGGTGTCGAAGACGATCCTGACGTCCTCAGGACCGTGCAACACCAAGGCCTTGTCCCCTTTCACGAACACCGCGTACAGTCTGCCCGCATCGGGCCTGACCTCCGCGCACTTCACCTTCCTCGAGCCGAGGTCCAGCATCGCCGGGTCGCCCTCCAGCCCGGTGCCGGCCCTCATCTCCAGTTTCTGGAACTCCTTGAAGCTCAGCTGCCTCTTCCCCGGGTCCATGCCGCTGGCGATCTGGGTCCCCGCGGGGAGATCCCTCTCCGGCGTCAGCAGGGAGAGCTTCTTGCCCTCCTCCGCTGCCAGCAGCATCCCCTCGGACTTGACGCCTCTTATCGTCGCGGGCTCGAGGTTTGTGACGACCACCAAGGTCTTCGTCTTGAGCTGCTCCGCGGTGTAGAACTCCTTGAGGCCGCTTATCATGGTAATAGGCCTCCCGATGTCGACCTTCATCATGTACAACTTGTCCGCGTTCGGATGGACGGACACATCGATCACCTTGCCGATCTTCAGGTCGAGGGCGGCGAACTCCTGGAAGTCGCCTCCCGACTTCACCTCCACCTTGGCGAACTGCGGGGCCGGTTTCTCCATCTTCTCCCCTTCCCTCAGCGGCATCTCGATGCCTTTCCATCCCGTCTCCTCTATCGTGCCCTCGAGCCGGAGCTGCTTCCAGACGCTCTCAGAAGAGAGAGGCAGGAACGGCCAGGCCATGACGGCCAGGGCTTTCGAGATCAAGAGGCTGATGTGCAGAACCGTGCCGCACCTTGCCTTGTCCGTGCCGACCAGCGACCACGGAGCGACCGAGTCGAAGTACTGGTTACCGAGCTGCGCCAGGTCCATGATCGTCTTCATGGCGCGCTTGAACTCGCAGCCCGAGAGCGCCTCCCTGACCTCGACGGCCGAATCCGACACCCTCTTCAACGCAGCCCTGTCCCCGTCGTCGAGGGCGCCCTTCACGGGTATCTCGCCGAAGTTCTTGAAGGTGAACGAGAGCGCCCTGTGCAGGAAGTTGCCGTAGGTGGCCACGAGCTCGTTGTTGGTCCTTGCCGCGAAGTCCTCCCATGAGAACTCTGAATCCTTCATCTCCGGCATGTTGGCTGCGAGGTAGTACCTGACTATGTCCGGCCTGAACTTGGCCAGCATGTCCGGGATGTCGATGCTCACGCCCATGCTCTTCGAGAACTTCTGGCCTTCCAGCGTCATGAACTGGTTCGCGGGCACATCGTAGGGCAGGTTCAGGCCACCATATCCCAACAGCATCGCCGGCCAGATTATCGTGTGGAACACGATGTTGTCCTTCCCCAGGAAGTAGTAGCTCTTGCACTCGGGGTCAGTCCAGAACCTCCTCCAATCATCGGGCCTGTTCTCCAACCTCGCCCACTCGACCGATGCGGACAGGTACCCGATGACGGCCTCGAACCAGACATATATCCTCTTGTCGTCGAACCCGTTGACAGGGACGGGGACGCCCCACGAGATGTCCCGGGTGATCGGCCGGTCGGCAAGGCCCTCTTTCAACACATTGAGCGTGAACGCGCGCACGTGCGGGCGCCAATGTCCGCTGGCCTCGGCATACTGTACGAGCTGGTCGGTGAAGTGAGAGAGCTTCAGGAAGAAATGCTCGGTCTCCCTGAGCTCGGGCACCCTCCCGCAGAGCTGACACTTGGCATCCATCAGCTCCTCGGCGTTCAGGTCCTTTCCGCAGGAGTCGCACTGGTCTCCCCTCGCACGTTCGTAGCCGCAGTGAGGGCACTTCCCCTCGACATATCTGTCCGGCAGGAAGCGGCTACACCTGTCGCAGTAGAATTGGGGCGTGGATTTCCTATCAAGATGGCCCTCCTCGAGGAGCCTGACGAAGACATCCTGAGTGACGAGCTCATGGTTGTGCGTGTGCGTGCTAGTGTACAGGTCGAAGGCGATGCCCAGGTCGGCTATGGCCTTGGAGTTGAGGGCATGGTATCTGTTTGCGATCGTCTCGGGAGACACCTTCTCCTTGTCCGCGCTGACCGTGATGGGCGCGCCATGCATGTCCGAGCCCGAGACCATGAGCACCTCGTTCCCCACGAGGCGATTGAACCTTGCGAAGATGTCGGCGGGGAGCAGCGAACCCGTCACATGTCCGACATGTATCGGCCCGTTCGCATAGGGCCATGCGCAGCATACCAGCACTCTGGGCATCTTGAACAGCCGCCCACCATAGAGCGTGGCGCACTTAAATGTAGCGCGCTCCAGACCCTCCCTGCCAGAGACCAGAAGGCACAACGAATATCAACGATGACTACAATTATCGCTCCATGGCCTCCCTCACCGTGGAGCACCTCCGGGGAGATTTGGAGCCCTTCGAGAGCGAGCTGATGGAGGAGTTCTACCGCAACTACGCTGGGCTCAAGGAGGAAATGTCCACCGCTGCCATCTACGGGAAGTACTGCCATCTTTTCTCGGATGAATCGATCGGTGCGGTGAGGAGTGCGGCCGAGGGTGCGGAGGCGGAGGGCTCAGAGGACTTCAGATGGCTGAGGTATCTGCGCTCGTTCTCGACCAACGGATACATGGACAACCTCGTGAAGCACCTGACAGACAGGGCACAGACCTTCGAGGCGCAGTCCTCGGTGCAATGCGACGGGGAGACAGTGCCCTACCGGATGGTGCCCGTGAAGCTCCGGAACGAGTCCGATGCCGACAGGCGCAGACGGCTCTTCGAGGCCAAGCTCGGGGAGACGGAGAAGCTCAACACCCTGCTCCTGGAAAGGATGGAGAAGCTGCACAGCCTCTCAGAGACGCTCGGGTTCAAGAACTACTGCGACCTGTGCTCCTCGCTCAAGGGCATAGACTACCGGGCCCTCGAGTCTGAGATGCAGGAGCTGATCAAGAAGACCGATGAGCTCTACGTCCGTGAGATGGACCAGTTGCTGCAGGGCCGCGCCGGGCTGTCTTTGGCCGACGCCTGGAGCTACGACATCCCGTTCGCGTTCAGGGGTGAGGAGTACGACAAGTACTTCGGGAAGGGCGAGCTCATCGGGGCGTTCTTCAAGACGCTCAAGGGCATGGGCCTGGATCCAGAGAAGTACTCCAACATAGAGGTCGACATGGAGGAGAGGCCCAAGAAGTCCCCGAGGGCTTTCTGTGCGCCCATCAAGGTGCCGCAGATGATCAAGCTCGTGATAATGCCATCAGGAGGCTGGAGGGACTACGAGTCGTTCTTCCACGAGGGCGGTCACGCGTGGCATTTCGGGAACACCAAGGAGGATCTGCCGGCTGAGTATCGCTACCTCGGGGACAACTCGGTAACGGAGTCCTTCGCGTTCCTGTTCGACTACCTCACCACGAATCCCCTCTGGCTCAAGGAGGTCCTCGGGATGGACGACCCGGCCGGATATGTCAGGTTCGCCCTCGTGAACAAGCTCATGTTCCTCCGCAGGTACGGTTCGAAGCTGATCTACGAGCTGAAGCTGCACAATGCGCATATCACCCCCGAGTTCCAGGATGTCTACAGGACCACCCTCCAGAAGTCCCTGAGGTTCAGGCACGCGGAGAAGCACTACCTCGAGGACGTGGACGACGCCTTCTACTGCGCCGAGTACCTCAGGGCCTGGATACTGGAGGCGCAGGTGAGGGCCGCGCTCCAGGAGAGGTTCGGGGAGGCCTGGTTCGCGAACGACAAGGCAGGTGAGTACCTCAGAGAGCTATGGTCGTACGGCCAGAAGTACACCGCGGACGAGATCGTGAAGACCGTCGGCTATGCGGACCTCGATATCGAGCCCCTGGCGAAGGAGATCGAGCTGGGGCTGAGTGACCAGAGCTGATACCTTTTTATCCGCCTCGCCCTTTCTACCGCCGATGAGAATAGCAGTCGTACTCAAGGACCGCTGCCAGCCCAAGAAGTGCAGCCTTGAGTGCATACACTACTGCCCGCCTGTGAGGACCGGCGTGGAGGCGATCGCGATAGGCGGGAAGGGGAAGCCCGTGGTCGCCGAGGAACTCTGCGTCGGCTGCGGGATATGCGTGCATAAGTGCCCCTTCGAGGCCATCAAGATCATAGGCCTGCCCCAGGAGCTGGAGGGGGAGAACGTGCACCAGTACGGCAAGAACGCCTTCCGGCTCTACAGGCTGCCGACGCCGAGGAAGGGGCAGGTCATCGGCCTGCTGGGCCCGAACGGCATCGGCAAGACGACCGCGATATCCATACTCTCTGGGCAGGTCGTGCCGAACCTGGGGGAGTACGACGGACCGGGAGACTGGGCCAAGGTCCTGGACAAGTACGCGGGCACGGAGATACACGACTACTTCAGGGCGCTCTCCGAGGGCAAGCTGAGGACAGCGGTGAAGCCGCAGTACGTGGACAAGCTGCCTGCGGTGCGCAAGGGCGTGGTGAAGGACCTACTCAAGAAGGTCGACGACGGCAAGCGCATGAAGGAGGTCTCACACCGCCTCGGGATTGAGAACGTCATCAAGCGCGACCTCGCGAAGCTCTCAGGGGGAGAGCTGCAGCGCGTGGCCATAGCTGCCACGCTCCTGAGGGACGTGGACGTGTACTTCTTCGACGAGCCCTCCTCCTACCTCGACATATACCAGAGACTGGAGATCGCCAAGGTCATCCAGGAACTCAGCCTCGAGAGGCAGGTCTTCGTGATAGAGCACGACCTCGCCGTAATGGACTTCCTGGCGGACCTCGTTCACATAATGTACGGTGAGGAGGGGGCCTACGGAGTGATGGCGCAGCCCAGACCGGTCAGGACCGCGATCAACGTCTACCTAGATGGATATCTAAGGGAGGAGAACATAAGATTCAGGGACACTCACATAAAGTTCGAAAAGCGGCCTCCGAGAACCGATTGGCAGTCCGAGGTGCTCATACGGTTCCCCGCGCTGACCAAACGGTTCAAGAACTTCACACTCAAGGTACACGAGGGCACAATCAAGAAGGGGGAGGTCGTGGGGGCGGTCGGGCCCAACGCGACCGGCAAGACCACCTTCGTCAAGATGCTCGCAGGGGAGGTCTCGCCGACGGCCGGGAAGGTCGAGGGCGATGCCTCCGTCAGCTACAAGCAGCAGTATATCAACCCGGAATTCGACGGCACCGTCCGGGAGATGCTGTTCCAGAGCATAGGCAGGGACTTCGAATCCGGCTTCTTCCAGGCCGAGGTGGCCCACCCGCTCCACCTCAAGCACCTGGTGGACAAGGAGGTGAAAACGCTCTCGGGCGGGGAGCTGCAGAGGGTGGCCATCGCGGAGTGCCTCGGAAGATCGGCCGACATCTACTTGATCGACGAGCCATCGGCGTACCTTGATTCCAACCAGAGGATGGTCGCATCCAAGACCATCAGGCGCGCGATCGAGAAGCTGGGCAAGTCCGCGGTCGTGGTAGACCACGACGTCTACATGATTGACCTCATATCCGACTCAATGATAGTGTTCTCTGGCAAGGCCTCGGTCAGCGGGACTGCGGAGGGGCCCATGCATATGCGGGACGGCATGAACAGGTTCCTGAAAGACGTGGAGATAACGTTCAGGAGGGACCAGGACTCCGGCAGGCCGAGGATAAACAAGAAGGACTCGAGGCTCGACCGGGAGCAGAAGAGCAGGGGCGAGTACTACTACGGCTAGGGCATAACGGACATCGAACACGCGCGAAGGGGCCTCATTCTACGTCGGTTCGCGCCCGCCTCTTAGTCCAGTACAGATACCCGACGATGACCGCGAGGGCCGCGATGACGACATAGAGGTCGATGTGCTCGGTTGTGTCTGCGAACCTGCGCCATCCGTCGAGGAGGAGATATCCCGCCAGCGCGAGCACGGTCGTCCAGATTAGCGCCCCGACCGTTGAGAACACGATGAAATTCCTGAAGCGCATCTTGCCTATTCCGGCGGGGAACGATATGAAGGAGCGGATTCCGGGTACCGCATGACCTAGGAGGACGCCAAAATCACCATACTTGGCGAACCATCTCTCCGCAAGTCGGAGGTCCCTCTCGTCGAGCCTGATGTACCTGCCGTATCTCTGTATCAGCGGGCGCCCAACACGGTAGCCGATGAAGTAGGCCACCGAGTTGCCGACCGCAGCTCCTGCGGACCCGACGGCCACAACCAGCAATAGGTTCATCTCGCCCTCAGCTGACAAGTATCCCGCAAACGGGATTATCAGTTCGCTCGGGATGGGCGTGATTATCCCCTCGACGATCATCAGGATGAAGATGCCCGGGTAACCGAACGTCGATATCCAGTTGAGGATCAGGTCGGTCCCCCATTCGACCAGGCTCATCACCCACCGATAAAGGAACCTGCATAAAAAGCATTAGGTAATCGGCTGGCGCCTCAGGAAGCATATTTGTACTGGCACCGTGCTCGGACAGGGCGATGGGGCCTGCTAGGGTACTGGAGAGCTACAGCGCGATGATGGCCCTCGGGCTCGTCCTCGGCCTCGCCACCGGGGGCCTCCCGGCATACACCAAGGAGGCCTCCATGGCTTCCTTGGCGGTCCTAATGACCCTGTCCCTCTCGACGGTGAGGGTCGGAGACGCACGCGGGAAGGACCATGTGAACCATGCGGTCGGCGCCCTCCTGGTCAACTACGGATTCCTCACCGTCCTGATCCTCTTGATAGGCTTGCCATTCACAGGCGAGTACTGGTGGGGCTGGGTGCTCATGGCGGCTGCCCCGTCCGCAGTTTCAGTAGTGCCCTTCACGACCATCCTCGGGGGCAAGACCTCGAAGGCCCTGTTCTCCACCTCGATCAACTACCTGGCGGCCCTCTTGCTGATGCCCGCCATCACGCTTCTCCTGATAGGCTCCGCGGTGTCCTCGATGAGCCTCGTGACCTCCATTCTGCTCCTCATCGTGCTTCCTATGGCGGCGTCGAGGGCGATCATGAGGCTGCGGATTGGCAAACCGCTCAACACATCCCTAATGAACATCTGCTTCGCTGTGCTGATATTTGCCGTCACGGGCGCGAACAGAGATGCGTTCGTCGGGGAACCGATGCTCGTCGTTGCTATATCTGCCGCATGCGTCCTGAGGACCTTCGGGACAGGGCTTGGCACTGAGTGGCTGACCCGGAGGCTCAAGATGCCGAAGGAGGAGCGGATCACCTATGTCCTGTTTGCGAGCTACAAGAACCTCGGGCTCACGGCAACACTTGCGATCGCCCTCTTCGAACCGCTTGTCGCAGTCCCAGCAACCATATGCATCGTCTTCGAGGTCATCTGGATAATGTTCCTCCTCAGATACTACCCCAGGGTGCCACCCTGAGCTGCTTACAGGTGTCAGTGGAGGTGCAGGGCAACGTTCGCCCTTTCCCAAAGATGCGACAGATATCCCACAACATTGCTGTCCGGGGTCAGCGCGACCCACCTGTGATACTGCACCAGGAATATCCCGGAGCAGACTACGGTGAAGAAGACCGACTCGACCACGGCAGAATAGCCGAGTGTAGCGCTCTGGAACTCGTCGATCCCGACGTGCACTCCCCAGAACAGGAGCGGCAACATGTAGCGCCATCCCAACGACAGTGGCGCGACCACGAAGAAGCCGATGGGATAGTGCAAGAGCGACTTCCAGGGCAAGCCTGATCCGTCATCCCAAGTCGGCCTGATGATGGCTGCCCAGCCGTTGTCTGAGATGTATCTGGGCGCGGCGAAGATGTGGTCGGCGTCAAGAAGGACGCCGAACGTCATGGCGATGAACCATTCGTCCCTGTTCAGGCTCAGGAGCAGCCCGAGAAGCACGGTGACTGCCAGGTGGGTCGTGGTGAGCGTCAGATCACCTTGGTTCGCATCGGTCTGGATGATGCATGGATGATAACGTCTTCACGGCTATCTGTCGCTTTCGCCGCAAATATCACGGCTGAACGCGAGATGGGTTCTTCTGAAAAACTGAGACCGAAGGGGTTTTCGGAGGTTTGTCACAGGAGCGGATCAGGGCCGCCTCTTCCTGAGCACAACGAACAGCATCATCGCGAGCATGCCCGTGACCGGAAGCATCATCGACGGGAACTCGGGTATGATGCCCGCGATGGTTATCTGGACCTCGTCCGTGTCCCAGTTGCCTGCGGCATCGGTCACGTTCAGGGTGATGTTGTATACTCCCTCGACCCAGAAAGTGAAGTCCACGACCTCGCCCCAGAGTTCCACGGGAGAGCCCATGTACTCGAACGTCCAGGTCCAGTTGACGATGCCAACATCGTCCGATGAGCCAGAGCCGTCGAGGACGACGAGCTCGCCGCCCATCATCGTCTGGTCCCCACCCGCATCTGCTGTCGGAGGCGTTACGTCTTTGGCAGTGACCTGCATCGTGTCCGGGAACGACAGCTGTCCAGTGGTGTCCTCGACCACAAGAGATACATTATACACGCCGGGCACGGAGAATGTGAACTCTGGTGTCTGGCCCCACATGTACTCCATGAGTTCGATTATGATCCAAGTGTAGTTCACGATGCCGAGATCGTCGCTCGAGCCGGTGCCGTCAAAGTAGACGACCGTGTTGATCGCCACCTCCTGATCGGGGCCTGCGTCCGCAATGGGCCGCGCGTCCCCGAGCACGTTGACCCAGGTGGTCGCGCTGTCAGAGTGCCCTGCACCGTCCCAGACGGTCAGGGTCACGGTGTGGTTGCCCACGGTCGTGAAGTCGTGATCCACGACCTCGCCGTACAGCTCCACGGGGCCGCCGTCGTCGAAGGTCCACCTGTAGGTCGCTATCCCGACATTATCGTACGACATGCTCCCGTCCAGGGTGACCGTCGTGTCCACCACGACCTCCTGACCCGGCCCTGCGTCCGCTACGGGCGGGTCGTTGTCGACCGTGAACAGTGTGAGGTTTGCGGCACCTCTGCCACCCCAATCGGTAATGTAGAATAGCGTTGCATAGTCCCCACTGGGCGCGACCCAGTCCGGCACGAACATGAGGTCGACCACACTCCAGTCGCCCATCCCTACCATGTATATGCCCATGACGTCGCCAGTTCCCTCCACGATCTGCATTGACTGCACGTACGGGGAGATCACGCCGGTCGGATCGTCTGGTGTAGCCGTCTCGAGCCATCCGGAATCGAATGTGAAGAACAGGAACTCGCCCGAGGCCCCGTCGAACCAGACGGTTCCCCACTCCGGAAGCATCAAGCTCGAGTTCACATACTCCCCTCGCAGGGCGATGTACATGTCAGGGCCCATCCAGAACTCGTAGTACACCAGGTACAGCTCGGAGACGCCATCGGTCAGCCAACCACACATCGGCTCTGCGGTCCATGCGTAGTCGACCTCGTAGCTGTCGCCGACCTTGGAGAAGGGCAGGGTGTTGTCAGACTGTTCCAGGGGATGGAGGTTATTGGAACGTGCCTCGATGCCGTAGTAGTACGAGATGCCGCTGCCTGAGCCGTTCTTCATGAACTGCCATAGGGCCATCGTCCTCGCATCGAGCTCCTGTGCCGATGCGTGTATCCAGGTCGGGTTGGTCCAGGACACGTTCTCGATGGGCATCTGGGAGTATGTGAGGTTAGGGTACCATATGTCCGGGTCGAGCTCAAAGTCCATCCTGATCTCAGTCTCGGCCGAGGCGTCCACCACTGTCTCTACATGCGTGTGATCCCCGGCTGAGACGACAACTATCAGCTCGACCGGCGGGATGTAGATCTCGTAATACCCCGATGGGTCCGAAGAACTCCCGTTGCGCTCGGAGTAGTCAGGCGGGCCCATGCCGACCTCCACAAAGGCCATGTCTATGCCCGTCCCTGTCGAGGAATCGTTCACGTAGCCGTGCATCCTGACCGTGTCGGGGATGTCCCATGGCATCAGCTCGATGTCGACCACGTTCGGACCTGGTGATATCGTGACATCGAAAGTCTTGTACCTGTGGGAGGGTGAGTAGACCTCTACCATGTAATCGCCCGAGACGAGTTCCATGTCGTAGTCGCCGCTTCCGTCCGTGTTGTCCCAGTTGTCGTAGGCCATGGACGAATAATGGACGCTTGCGTCTTCTACTGGCAAGCCTGAGAGAGCGTCCGTCACCTTGCCGCTCACGAATGCGTCTATCGCCCCGAGCTCGAAATCGATCCAGAGCTCATCGCCCGGGTCGATGTCCAGCATCATGTACTGCCTGCCGTAGCCGTCGGCCTGCGCGCCGATCATGAGGTCCGTACCGTCGAAGGCTTCGAGGGTATAGGCGCCAGTGACGTTCGTGAAGGCCATGTTCATCGAGCCGTTGACTGGGTCGTAGAGGAACACTTGGGCCCAGCTGATTGGCAGGCTGGTGCCCTTATCCGTGACGTTGCCTCTCACAACCGCAGTTGCGGCCTTGAGGGTGGCATCCACGACCTCATCCTCGCCCGGGAGCACTTCGATGTTCTCCTGCATGTACATCGTGTACCCAGGCTTGCTCATTATGACCCTTACCCAGCCGCTCTTGATGTCCATGAAGTACTGTCCATCGGATTCGGTCCATGTGAAGTTGCTCGAGCTCTCACCAGCGGACTCGTTCCATGAGTCCACCATGACCATGACGTTCTCCAGCGGCAGGCCCGTATCAGAGTCCGTCACCGTTCCGGAGATGGTCGCATCGTTGTCGTATGTAAACGGCTCGAGCGTGAGGTTGATCCAGTAGGTCTGTCCTGACGCCAGAGCCTCGCTTGTGCTGTTGTCCGTGAACGGATAGCCGGGGACGTCGAGTGCCACCACTCCGCCGCCCGCGATCGACGGCAGGATATCAACGACGTACATGCCTGAGCCGTCCGTCCTGGTCATGTTGATGTACATCGGGGGGCCGTCACCCATGCTGGCGGGGTCGGCGGAGTAGACGCCGATGATCGCATCGGTCACCGGGTTCCCCAGCTCGTCCTCGACGAAGCCCATCACAGTCACATCTGTGACCGCGGGGGCGATGTTCTCTAGTGTGAAGTTGAGGAAAACCGTTTCGCCGGACACGACGCTGGCATAGGCGGAGCCACCGTAGCAGCTGTCGTTGAACGCCAGCACATAATAGTCAAGTCCACCAGGAACCGCAAGCACGTAGTCGCCCAGGTCGTCCGTCCATGTCACTATCTCAATGCCTCCGTACAACGGCATGGCCACGACGATAGACCCGGGCAGCGGGTTCGTGCTATCATTCACGTTCCCCTGGATGTATCCATCCGGAGGAGCAGCTGCAACGTCGCGCGGCAGGATGACCAGCATCCCGGTGATTATTGATATGCACACGGCCATCGCGACAAGCACTTTCATATGACGTACTCTCTCGTCCAAGACAAAATCCTCCTTCTGGGCCTTCACCGAGCGGAATGGGGGGATTCCGGCTGGGTGTCTGTGATTGTACGGTCAAGTGCCATATATATGGTTGTCGATGCCAGTCGTTCCGAACACGAGATATCTTTCGTCGAGGGTCCTCTAGGCGAAGGGACGCGGTGGCAGGGAGGTACCTAAGAGCACGTCGTTGGACAGACACGTCCCTTTGGCTCTGAGAATGTTCGGGAGCATGTTGATTCATCAGAGGGCAACTCGACCAATGTCAAGCAGAGTATGGTCAGTGCTGAGATGAATGTAGATACTGGCGCTTCGAGAATCGCTTGGAGAGATTGGTCGAAAGAGGCGTTCGATGAGGCGAAGAACCGAGGGAAGCTCGTGTTGCTGGACCTCAGCGCGGACTGGTGCCACTGGTGCCATGTAATGGACCGGACGACCTATTCCGACCCAGATGTCATAGAGACGATCAACAGCGAGTTCGTGCCAGTGCGCGTCGACATAGACGCGCGCCCGGACTTATCAGAGAGATACAATCGCGGGGGATTCCCGACGACCGCCTTCCTCTCCGATAAGGGGGAGTCGGTCTGGGGGGCCACGTACATCCCGCCCAAAGACATGAAGAGGATAATGGCTGGAATCCTTTCCGCAAACGCGTCAGGCGAGATCGCTAAGGCCTTGGAAAAGAGCAGGACGATGCATCTCGATGTGGCCAAGTCGGCCGGATCCCACGACCCTGTCGGTGCCAGCTTTGTTGATGCGCTCTTCGAGGACATCTTCGCCACCTACGATGTGGAGCACGGGGGGTTCGGGCTGTATCCGAAGTTCCCCCATCCCGACGTGCTTGACATCCTGCTGCTGAGGCACCTTATGACGGGTGACGAGGAGGTAGCCAGGGCGGTTCGGCACACGATCGCGCGGATGACGGAGGGACTCTGCGACAAGGTGGAGGGAGGGGTGTTCAGATACTCAGTCACGCGAGACTGGAGCGAGCCGCACTACGAGAAGATGCTGGAAACGAATGCCGGTTTCCTGAGGAACCTGGCCTCGGCTTACAAGGTGTTTGGATCGCCCGAGTACAAGGAGACCGCTTCGGGGATCGCCGGATACCTGTTGAACATGCTTCGAGACAACAAGTCAGGGGGATTCCATGGCAGCCAGGATGCGGACGAGGAGTACTACAGGTTGTCAGCGGACAAGAGGGCGGAAAGGAAGGGACCTGCCGTGGTCCGCGCCATTTACGGAGGCTGGAACGCAGAAGCCGTCTCAGCCCTCGCCGAGGCGGGAGCAGTGTTCCGCAACAGGATATGGCTGGATGCCGCAGTCGGCGGATGGGACTATGCCCTTTCCCGTCTTTGGAACGAGGACATGGGGCTGACAAGGCATGAGGAAAAGAGGGAGCTCTACTTGTTCGAGGACCAGGTATCATTCCTCGATGCCCTTCTGTCGATCTACTCACTCACTGGCAGGACGGACCTGATCGAGCTCGGGTCCGAGCTGGTATCCGGGATCGAAAGGCACTTCGCACATCCGGACGGCGGCTACGCTGACATACTGAATCAGAGAGACGCGGTCGGTGAGCTCGGAGAGAGGAGGCGCCCTCTGGCCGCCAACTCGAAGTACGCTCGCCTGCTCGCCCTCTTCTCGGCGGCCTCCCACAACCAGCAGATCGGGGAAATGCCGAGTAGGATACTGAGGTCCTTCTCCCGGAGCGAGCTGGAAGCGCACGGGCTCTTCGCGGCGGAGTTCCTTGTCGCCTGGCACGTCCTAGACGAAGGGGCCAAGGTGGCCTCGATAAGCGTTGAAAGCGAGGCGGAGGTGTTCTCGAATCACCTCTGGAGAGCTGCCAGGTCAGTGCACAACCCAGCAGTGCTGTGCGCGATTGATGCGGAGGCACGTCATGGCCGGAAAGGTGCGGTCATATGCACTGCCGCCGGGTGCTCGGACATGATCTCCAGCCCGGACTTCCTGATGCAACGACTCATGGTCGCGAGGACCAATCAAGTCTAAATACCCAGCAACATCATAGCATCGCCCCGGGCGTGTTATGGCCAAGAAGGCGAGGCTTATCCCGCGCAAGATGCTCTCGAGCGATGAGCGGGTGGTTCTTGAGACGAGGCCGAGCGCGTGGCTGTACATGAAAGGCGCTGCTCTCGCGCTCTTCATCGCGCTCATAGCGATAGTCGGATTCGTATGGAAACGGATACCCAACGCACCTGAGATACCGTACTTCAATGAGGCACTCGATGGTGAGTACGGGGAGTACATCGAATGGGCTCTGCTGGCCCTCTTCGTGCTGATGATGTTGGTGTTCGCGGTCAGGTGGCTCGGTTGGAACAGTACCATATATGCCGCCACCGACGAGAGGGTCATTACCCAGAGGGGGATCATCAACAAGACATACGAGGACATCCCAGTCACGATGATCTCGAGCGTCGACCTCGCTCAGTCGATCGGGAAGCGCGCTCTGGGATATGGCACGATAGTGTTCTCGACTCAGGGACAGGCTGCCGCCAAGAAGAAGGGGCTGGTGTGGGAAGCGGTGCCCGACCCCTTCACGGTGCGAAGGCGCGTCCAAGAGGTCATGGACGTCCGCTCCAAGCCGAAAGAGTGATTCTGGGCGCGACCTCCCTCAGATGTTCGGGCATACGGCAATCCCGAAGGACGCCATCGCAAAAGCGATTGAGTCATGAGTAGTTCCATCCGTGGGACTGAAGTGGAGGTAATCTGAATGGGACTGGCGGATGTGTTGAGAGATGGCGCTGGAAGGGCTTTCATGCTCTGCAACGAGGCGATCGTGAGGGGAGCTATCGAGGCGGATGTCAAGATGGTGGCCGCCTATCCTGGCTCGCCCACGACCGAGATTCTTGACACCTTCTCGGAGGCGAAGCCGAGCTTCGACTACAGGATGGAGATCTCGGCCAATGAGAAGGTTGCTCTGGAAACATGTGCCGGAGCCGCCATGGTCGGGTTGAGGTCGATCTCCAGCATGAAGAGCGTCGGGATGAACGTGGCGTCCGATTCGTTCTTCTCGCTGTCGTACACGGGGGTCAAGGGCGGCATGGTCGTGATCATGGCGGACGACCCCCACGCGCACTCCTCCCAGACCGAGCAGGACGGCAGACCGTTCGGCCAGAACGCCTATGTCCCCATGCTCGAGCCCTCGTATCCTGCCGAGGCCTACAGGATGGTCAAGCGGGCGTTCGAGCTGTCGGAGAAATACGGCGTGCCCATGCTGATGAGAACCACGACCCGAGTGAGCCATCAGAGCGGGATGGTCGAGCTGGAGAAGGTCGAGAGGAAGCCGTTCGAGAAGCTGGCGTGGTCTCATCCGCCAGGGAGGTTCGTCACCGTCGCGGATTCCGCCAGGAAGTTCAAGCTCGAGCTCCTCGAGAGGACGAAGAAGATCGAGGAGGAGTTCGACGGCTCGGACCTGAACTCGATCAAGGACACGGGCTCGGACATCGGCATCATCACGAGCGGTGCGGGGTACAACTACGCGGTCGATGCGTGCAGGATACTCGGCATCGAGCCCTCGGTCCTCAAACTGGGCACGACCTTCCCGGTCCCCAGGAAGCTCGTGGGCGATTTCCTGAAGAAGCTCAAGACGGTCATAATCGTCGAAGAGCTCTCCCCATACCTGGAGCTGCATGTCACGGCGATAGCGAAGGACGCAAACCCGTCCGTCAACATATTCGGGAAATGGACCGGACACTTCAGCGAGGCCTTCGAGTACAACCCGAACATCGTCGTCGACGCAATCGCGAAGATACTGGACTTGAAAGCCCCTGTGGACTACGGGGCGATCATGTCCAAGGCGGAGGAGCTCAAGGAGGGGCTTCCCTACCGGCCCCCGACCTTCTGCCCCGGGTGTCCGCACAGGGCGACCCTTCACGCCACGCTCCAGGCCACCAAGGGCATGAAACACATACTTGCGACGGACATAGGATGCTACTCGATGAGCTTCCTGCCGCCGCTCGGCTATGGCGACTCCCTTCTCAGCATGGGCGCGTGCATGGGCGTGGCGGCCGGGATGCAGTACGGGGCTCAGGAGAAGGTCGTGGCCATGGTAGGCGATTCGACCTTCTACCACGCAGGCCTTCCGGGGTTCGTCAACGCGGTCCACCACAACGACGATTTCACGCTGATAATACTCGACAACGAGGTCACTGCCATGACTGGCCAGCAGCCACACCCTGGCTCGGACTACGATGCCGGTAACCAGCCTGCGAAGAGGCTCGTTCTGGAGGACGTCATCAAGGGCATGGGAGTGACCGACATCACCATAGTCGACCCCTACGATGTGAAGGCGGCAGTGGGGCCGATGAAGGAGGCGCTCTCGAGGAAGGGTCCGAACGTCATAATCTCCAGGCGCGCGTGCGCGCTATATGCTGACAGGAACAAGAGACGCCGGGGCGAGCCCATACTGAGCAACAAGGTTGACAAGGAGATGTGCAGGAGGCCCTACACGTGCATAAGGAGCTTCTACTGCCCGGCGATCTCGATAGATGACGACGACAGGAAGGCCGCGATAACCAAGGAGCTCTGCGACAGGTGCGATGTCTGCGCGAAGCTCTGTCCGTTCGGCTCGATCAGGCTGAGGGAGGGGGAGTGAGGATGCCGGCCAAGGAGTTCAGCATATACATGTCCGGCGTCGGCGGCCAGGGCCTGGTCCTACTGTCGAACCTGATGGGCGCCGCTTGCGCCTCCGTCGGGATGCGGGCCCTTACCGGTGAGCAGCACGGGCTGTCTCAGAGAAGCGGTTCGATAAACGTGCACATGAGGATAGGCGAGGGCATCCAGTCCCCGCTCATACCAGTGGGCGGTGCGGACGCCATACTTTCCCTGGAAGCGCTCGAGGCCCTGAGGTACGTGGAGTATCTGAAGCCTGGCGGCATCGTGGTGATGAACTCGAGGATACAGCACCCCACGATCGAGACGGCAGCGCACGTGAAGGACAAGACGGCCAGATACATGTCCGCGGAGGACGTGAGGTCCCGGCTGCTCAAGGTGACTGACAAGGTCGCTGTCATCGATGCGCTCGAACTCGCTAACAGGGCTGGGAACCCGCTGACGGAGAACGTGGTCATGCTCGGCGCCATCAGCACGGTGGAGGCCTTCCCCGTGCCTGAGGAGGCACTCAAGAGGTCCATCTCCGAGAACGTGCCGAAAAAGGCGATGGAAGTGAACCTCAAGGCCTTCGACCTCGGAAAGGAAGCGGCCTATGCCGGCCTCTGCAACATAGTTAAGTGCCGGAAGTGAAATCCAGGCACGGTGGCGATGAAGAAGGTCAGGTACGAGAGGGTCGATGTCTTCGCGAGCAGGCCGTTCGGGGGCAACCCGCTTGCCGTCTTCCCGGATGCCCGTGGCCTCAGCTCCAGAGAGATGCAGCTACTGGCCATGGAGATGAACCTGTCTGAGACGACCTTCGTGCTCCCGCCCAGCAAGGGGTCGGGAGCGGACTTCAGGGTGAGGATATTCGTCCCCGACATGGAGATACCATATGCGGGGCACCCCACCATAGGCACCTTCTTCGTGCTCGCGAGGGCGGGCAAGATCAAGCTCAAGGACCCCATGACCACGGTCATGATGGAGGTGAAGGCGGGCGTCATGCCTGTCGAGATACATACCTCAGGGGGCAGGATCAGGAAGGTGGTCACGGTCCAGAACCTCCCTGAGTTCGGCCCAGTCATCGAGGACGTCGGCCTCATAGCAGATGCACTATCGCTCAAGGAATCGGACCTGGACATGGTCCGTGCCCCCCCACAGTATGTATCCACCGGGCTTCCTTGGGTCATCGTGCCTGTCAAGTCCAGGAAGGAAGTCGAGAAGGCTTCGGGGAACACATCGACCTTCACGGGACTGAGACGGAGGCTCCCAAACAACATTGCGGATCTCTACGTAACCTGCCTCGACCCAGTCGAGACCAGCTCTACGACGCATTCGCGCGGCCTGTCGCTCGTATCCAGGAACGTCGTGGAGGACCCGGCCACGGGAAGCGCGAGCGGGTGCCTGGGCGCCTATCTCGTGAGCCGCGGCCTGGTGCCCGTGAAGCGCATCACCAGGATCACGAACGAGCAGGGTTACGAGATTGGCAGGCCGAGCAAGATCGCGATCGAGGTCGCGACGTCAAAGGACGGGGCTATCGAGTCCGTGAGGGTCGGTGGCACCGCAGTGCATATGATGGACGGATTCGCCTACCTCTGAACTGCCCGTCAGTCCACCGCCGGCAACTCCACCCTGAAGATCACGCCCTGTGAGAAATCCCCGGGCACGCGATCCTCGACCCACACACTGCCTCCGTAGCGCCTTGCGAGCGTCATGACGATGTGCAGGCCCAGCCCCGAACCCCTCTTCTTCGCGGCCTTCGAGAACCTGTCGAATATCACGCCCTTCAGGTCGTCCGGGATGCCACGTCCTCGGTCCGCGAAAGACACCAGCCAGAGCTTCCTAGTGCCCTTCAGCCTGGCCTCCACGGAGATGTCGATCTCAAGGGGTTCGTGAGGGTCGTACTTGACGGCGTTTGTCAGGATGTTGATGAAGATCTCGCTTATGAGCTCGTCGGCCTCGGTGAAGTAGACGCCCGACTGGACATCGTGCTTGAGCAGAATCTTCTTGCCAGGGTAGTACTGCGTGACACTCCGCTCGCACTCCAGCAGGACTGCCCCTATGTCCAACTTGGCGAGCTCGACGTCGCCAAAGGTCACCCTGGACATCGTCCGGACGTTGCTCGCGAGCCAGCTGGTGTTCATCACCTGTTCCGCTATCTTGTCCATGAGTGCAGATGTCTCCGGGGATTTCGTCTTCATCCTCAGGAGGTCGAGATAGCCGAGTATGGCCTGGTTGAAGTTCTTGATGTCGTGTGAGAGCACATCCGTGTACAACTGCGAGTTCCGCCGGCTGTCGATGTGCTCCTGGAAGAGCATTGCGTTCTCGATCGCGATCCCTGCCAGGCTAGCGAATATCTCGATGATCTCGATGGTCTCAGCATCCGGGACGTGGTCGTCCCTTGGCTTGAGTAGCTCCAGGTATGCGATCGGGACGCCGCTCTTGTCCACGACGAGGGTGTCCATGTAATCGAGCTCGTGCCAGGATTCCTTGCCGATCCGCGGCCGCTTGATCAACTCAGGGTCCGGGTAGTAGGCGAGCTCCTCGGGCGCGATGGACTTCTGGCTCTCCACGGGGATGTAGTACGTCAGCCGACCTACTTTGACCCACCAGCGGGCATGTGCGAGCGGATGGCGGGGGCCAGAACTGTCCAGTATCGTGTCGATCTGGCTGATGGGGTAGGGGAACTTCTTTATGTCCTCCGCGGCCTTGACCGAGTACCCGTGGACCGCCTCGACCTTGTAGACACCCTCCTCCGGGTGCTTAACGCCGAGGACCATGCGCTTTATTCCCAGGAGCCTCGCCAGCGTCTTCAGGATGCTGTCCAGCATCTGGTCGAGGTCCCTCACATACATGATGCCCGTGGACAGATCGAGGATCCTAGACAGCTGTTCAGCCCGCTGGCTGCTGACCCTGAGGGCGGTCTCCCTCTCGTGCGTGAGCCTGGCGTTCTCCAACGCGACCTCTGCCAACGACGTGAATATCTCCATAGTCTCGATGGTTTCCTGGTCCGGAATACGGGCATCCATTGGCTCTGTCGGATAGATGACCCCAACGACGCGCCCACTCGAATCGCGCAGCGGGAAGGCGAGGAAATCGCCTTTCCGGAACTCCCCATTCTTCCTAGGAGGAACCCCTCCAGGTGGGATGGGGTCGAGCTGTTCGACGAAATGAGAGGCTGACCTCGGGTTGATCTCTTCGCGCATCGTGAAGTAACCGGACTTGCCGATGCTCCTGTTCATCGAGAGATCCTCGAGGATGACATCCGTGGGAATCGACCTGCTACTCGTGTTCTTCTCCGCGGACTCGGAATAGCCAAACAACGCCATCCACTTGAACGCCATCTCGGACTCGTCGAAAACAACTAGGGAGACCTTGCCGAACCCGAAGAGGGAGGAGACCGAGGAGAGTATCATGTTCGAGAGCTTTTTGAGGTCGCGCTCCGACACGATCGAACTGGCGATCTTGAGCACGTCCTCGAGCAGGTCGCTCCTCTTAATGGCTCTCGACGTCGGCCTCTCCGGTGCCAGATGGTTCCTGGTCCTCTCCAGGGAGATGCCCAGGAGCTGCGTGAACATCTCGATGGTCTGGATAGTCTCCTTGCCAAGGAGCTTGCGGTCAAAGGAGCTGTCGAGCTCCAGGCTAGCGAGGATGCCCCCTGAGGAGTCGCGAATGGCGAATTTGTACATGTCCGCCTCGTGCCACTCATCCGGCGACCTTCTCTGCATGCGCACGTACTCGGGGCGAGAGTAGTAGGCCGGGTGGTCGGCGAACGGGTCCTCGTCGAGGATCTTGAGCCACTCCTCGGCTGGTATGTAGTACGCGTTAGACGAGACCCTGAACTTCTCGGTCAGTGTCAGGTCGATGAGCTCTTGGGGGTGGTAGTCAGCGGTCACGTTCTGGAGTATCTTCTCCGCGCGCTCCTCAGGGATGCCATATGACGTCCACCAAAGCAGCGGGATCAAGGTCTCGTCCCTGACCTGCAGGAGCATCTCCGTTATGCCGAATAGACGGCCGATGTTCCGAAGCGTCCTCTCCACGACCTCTTGAATGGGCCTGTCCGTGACGACCAAGGCTCCGATCTCGCCCAAGGACGCCAGCACCTCGCTGTCGGCGGTCCTGTGGAGGCCGTCGGCCAAGGCTTGCTCGCGCTCGGCGATGACCATCAGGTTGTCCCGAAGGGGGGTGCCGCCCATGTCCAGAACACCGCTGAGCTCATAGACCCAGCATGTCAACAATGATTTGTCAGCTATATAAGGTGGTACTGGCAAGATATCATATATCGCTGCTCCCGACCCGGCCGGCCAGGACCGCGCCACCAGCACAGTGAAGCGCAATGATTAAACCCCAGGGGCGGTCTTCCTGCAGACGAGGCGAAGGTGGTTGGCAATGCCGAGTGTCAAGGAGATCATCGCGACTGCGGTTGAGTTCGAGCGCTTCGGGAGCGAGTACTATGCCAGGATGATGGAGCTCGTGGGCGACGACAAGGCGAAGCTGCTCATGAAGAGCCTTGCGGATGACGAGAAAGAGCATGCCGCGATCCTGGAGAAGGAGCTCCGGAAGCGAGGCGGTGTGGCGAAACCGCCATCGAAGGAGGCGGTCAAGAAGGGCCTCAAGGAGATATTCCCCGAGAGGATAGGGAAGAACTCGATCGCCATGAAGGACGCTATCGAGGCCATAAAGCTCGGGATCAGGACCGAGCAGAGGTCCATAATGTTCTACTCGAAGAACTCCAACACGAAAGAGAAGAGCTTGAACCAGGTATTCAAGAGGCTCGAGAAGATCGAGCTCGGCCACCTGGCGCTCCTGGAGGAGAACCTGCTCTATCTGCAGGACGATGGCGTCTGGTACGGCTACGTGCCTCTGCTCGACTGAGCGCTCGGACGACACACGGGCATACGGGAGATACCAACCTTTTTTATGCGGCCACCCAATCAGCCCCGGCCAGGTGAATGAAGAGTTGGCAAAGGTCATCCCCTTCGAGGCATACAGGTACAGCACGGAGCGGTTCGGCAAGGACATCACGAGGTTCGTATCGCCCCCTTACGACGTGATTGACGGCCCGATTGAGAGAAGGCTCAAACAGGACCGGCTGAACATCACGCACGTGACGCTCGGAGATGAGAGCGACTCATATGCTGTCGCGAACAGGCGTCTGCAGAGATGGATCGACGACGGCGTCCTTGTCAAGGACAACGAGAAGTCCTTCTACGTGTGCGAGCAGACTTTCAGCAGCCCTGACGGCGCACCCATTGTCAGGTCAGGCATCGTGGGCCTGCTGGAGCTGGAGGATTTCTCAGAGGGTGTCGTGATACCGCACGAGAAGATCATACCTAAGCACAGGGCGGATCGGCTGCAACTCAAGTGTGCAGTCAGAGGGGACGCAGAGCAGGTATTCCTGCTCTACGACGACCCATCGGGCCAGATCGAGGCCCTACTCGCAGGTTCGAGGAAACAGGCCGAAGTGCTCAGGTTCGTGGATCACGAGGGCGTGCACCACAGGATCATCAAGATGGATGGTGCCCTCGCCGAGGAGACATCGGGCCTGTTCGAGTCCACCAGGATACTGATAGCTGACGGACACCACAGGTACGAGACCTCGCTCGATTACCGCAAGCGGATGAGGGCCAAGGACCACTCGGAGGAGGGGAGCATGCCATACGACTTCATACTGGCCACACTGGTCAGCTTCCGCAACCCCGGTCTCGTGGTCTATCCCACTCACAGGCTCGTCCAGAACGTGGACGAGGAGCTCCTGAGACGATTGCCCAAGGCGCTCGAGAAGGAGTTCAAGCTCAAGACGCTCCCTGGAGCGGACGAGCTCGCGGAGGCCGTGGAGAAGTCCCCTGAGAAAGCTTTCGGTGTCTGGATACCGTCCTCGAAGACCTACCTGTACGCGACCCCGAAGGTGCATGGTGCCTCGAAGGACCCGATGGAGGACCTGTCTGTCTACATCGTTCAGGAGAAGGTGTTGAAGAAGTTGCTCGGATACACCCATGAGATGCTAGACACCAAAGTCAACATAGAGTATGTAAAAGGCACTGGCCCGACCAAGTTCGCAATGGCCTCGGGCGAGTACCAGGCCTGTTTCTTCGTGAAGCCTCCCACGGTCCAGCAGGTCATGGACATCGCCGAGACGGGCAAGCTGATGCCACACAAGTCCACCTACTTCTTCCCCAAGATATGGTCGGGGACTCTGCTCTACCTCTTCGACAGGTGAGACGTTCTGGTGAAGCAGTATATACGGGCCTGCAGATACGCTGGCAGGTGAGCCCTTGAAGTTCGACATCGGCATCCTCGGAGGGAGGATAGTGGACGGAGCCGGCAACCCTTGGTACCACGGCGACGTCGGGATAGCCGGTAGGAAGATAGTCAGGATAGGCAAGATCGAGAAGAGCAGGTGCGCCAGGTCGGTCGATGCGAAGGGGCTCTATGTGTGCCCCGGGTTCATAGACATACACACGCACTCCGACATCAACGCCTTCGTCTTCCCGGGATGTGACAGCACCCTCAGGCAGGGCGTGACGACCCATCTCATAGGCAACTGCGGGTCATCGGCCGCGCCCCTGAGAGAGCCCTATGTAGAAGTCTGGAAGAACTACTGGGGCGAATGGGCGGGCAAGTTCGACGAGGGCAAATGGAGGACCTTCGGGGACTACCTCAGGGTGCTCGAGAAGAACGGCGTGGGACACAACATCGCGGCGCTGGTCGGCCACGGAACGGTCAGGACGGCAGCCATGGGCGCCCAGAGGAGGGCTCCGACCAAGAGAGAGCTCGAGCTCATGAAGGACCTGGTGGACGAGGCGATGCGCTCGGGGGCCTTCGGGCTGTCAACAGGGCTCGTGTACCCCCCTGGAAGCTTCGCCAAGACCGAGGAGATCGTGGAGCTCTGCAAGGTCGTCGCGAGGTATGGCGGCATGTACGCGTCTCACATACGAGGGGAGCGCGAGACGGTCCTTGAAGCCATCCGCGAGGCTGTGCTCATAGGCAAGACGAGCGGGGTGAGGGTGCAGATATCGCACAACTGCCCCAAGATCGGCGCCTGGGGGTGGAGCGACAGGACCCTCGCACTCACAGAAGAAGCCAGGAAGAAGGGCTTCGATGTGACCTTGGACAACGATGTGCACACCGACCTCGCGCCAGCACTGAGCGGAGCGCTGCCCCAGTACCTCCACGAGCTCACAAAGGAAGAGCTGATGGAACATCTCAGTTCCAGCAAGAACCGGGCCCGCATAAAGAAGGAGATCATCGATGATAAGCTGCCAGCCTTCGGACCCGCGGGACTCCTGAAGCACGGGTACTTCGACCGCATATTCCTGCTCCACTGCCCGAGGCAGAGGGAGCTCGAGGGGAAGACGATTGCCCAGGTCGCGAAGCAGAGGCGGAAGGAGGTCTTCGAGACCTACTTCGACCTCATCGTCGAGGAGAACGATGGCATAATCGCGATCTTCGATTACATACTCGAGAAGGACATCAAGAAGATCCTGACCCATCCTATAGTGATGGTCTCTTCCGACTGCGCCACATGGTCGGAGAAGGGGCCGCAGAGCTACATGCCCTGCGCGTTCGGGGAGTACCCGGGCATATTCGAGAGATATGTCAGGGACGAGCCCCTGCTGACGATACAGGAGGCCGTGAGGAAGATGACCAGCTTCCCTGCCCAGAAGATGGGCCTTTACGACCGGGGGCTCATCAGGCCCGGTATGGCCGCCGACATCGCCACGATCGACCTCGAGAGGATCGAGGACAGGGCGACGAACCTCTGGCCCCACAGATATCCGTACAAGAACTACCCCCACAGGTACCCGAAGGGGATACCCTACGTAGTGGTCAACGGCAAGATCGCGGTCGACGACGAGAAGCAGACTAAGGTGCTCGCGGGCGAGGTCCTGAGGCACACCTGGCCCTGAGGGCGCGCATCAGATCTCGTACTTCCTGTACTCGCCCTCGCAGGGGTTGCCCCACAGGACCCAAGCGGCCTTGTTCGTGAGGTCGAACGCGACCGAGAATATCGTCTTGGTCTGGTCGAACTCGCTCAGGGCCGGGTCGGGATGGCGGCATATGGACTCGTAGTAACCGACATGGTCCGAGAGCACCCTCTTGAAGGTCGACATGTCGACCTCGCCCAGCTCCCTCCTGAACAGCCTCTTGGCGCGGTTGTACCTGACTATCGAGGAGAAGCGCGTGTGCAGGTTCGCCTCGAACTTCCACATCTTCGGTGACAGATAGTGGTTGGTATGGATCAGCCAGCCCTCCTCGGCATAGAGAGCGTCGAAGGCCGTCGCGGAACCCTCCATACTGTACATCTCCCCGTTCGAGTCGCAGACGATGTTGTTGAAGCTGTGGCCTCGGCCCTCGGGCATGGAGGCCTTCAGGGCCTCATATATCGATGTCTCCCTCAACACCTTCCTGCATGGGACGCCTTTGGGTATGCCGAGCCTGAGGTCGTTGGGCTCCAGGGCGTTTCCAGTCAGACTGATGCCCGCGGAGTTCATGCCCGCCGTGGGCCAGATGCCCCCGTAGTTCATGGCGATTATCGCGGGCTGGTCCTTGGGCCTGATGTGGGCTATCGTTATGAAGGGCTGGTTGTGCGGACCCACATCTTCGTTGTGGACCGCGTAGACGACGTCGTCCTTGGTCCACTCGGCGTTGACGCAGATGTCAGTGCACCCCCTGCCCTCCCGAGGGTAGTCGCAGCTCATCGTGTATATCGTGTCGAAGTCTATCCCCGTGCCCTCGGCGTAGCCCTCGAGTTCCTCGACGCTCTCGGCGTAGAACTGCCTCGTCAGGGGGAGGCTCTTCTTGGAGTACACGACGGCCTTCTGGAATCCCAGTCCTCCGGGGTCGTTCATCTCCCTCTTGAACAGCCTCTCCATCTTGAGCGCCTGGTCCCTGCACTGTTTGCCGATGGTCCTCCCGATCTGATAGTGGCTGCCGGAGGCGAAGACCTCCCTGAAGCACCTGCCGCCGCCCTTCTTGCTCACGCCGACCGCTCTCCTCGCCCTGTCGCTGCTTGAAGCGCATCCGACATCAAAAGGTTGTTGATGCCCCGCACCCCTGACCGAAAAGGTTTAAGAAAGGGCTCGCCTGTGCGCCGAAGCATGCCCAAAGTGGAGCTCGAGTACAAGTGTAGGAAGTGCAAGAACGAGTACCCTGCGACGATCACATACACGGGCAGGATCGAGGACCTTGACCTCGACGAGAACCAGTCCCGGTGCCCGTTCTGCGGCGAGTGGAACTGCGCCGACCCCGCGTCAGTTCAACAGGTCATCGAAGATGCGAAGAAGTGACCGCCGAAAGGCGTCGTTCGGGGAGCTTCTATCCACACGACGGTTTATATACACCAGTGTCGAGGAGTACGCCCTCACGAGGTGCGCTTCTACGGAGACGGAATTGGACCACGCATCCCGCATACTGGCCAAGCCGAATCTACCCTCTAGATGAGGGCGCGTGGAACAACATTCATATATCATAAATAGCGTTGCTGATGACCGTTCTTAAAGAAGGGGGCATAACGGAGGGTGAGTCTAGAATGAGAAATAGAGCAATACTAGTAGGGCTAGTGGCGCTGTTCACCGTAGTCTCAGGTTTCGCGGTAATGCCCGTGATGCCTGCGAAGGGTGCAGCGGAAGTGAATACGCTGTATCTTGCTATGCAGCAGGACATCCCGGACTTCAACACATACAACCTGGGATCGAACAGCGTTTGGAAGTCGAACGTCATAGGCTGGGGCTTTGAGTCCTTGGTCGGTCTCGACTACAACATGTTGCCGTACCCTGTGCTCGCTGAATCATGGGACTTCGACTCGGATACTCTGGAAGTCACAGTATATCTCAGAGAAGGGGTATACTTCCATGACCAGCCGGCCTTCGGGTACGCCAAGCAGGAGATGACTGCGGACGATGTGGTCTTCTGTTACAGAGCTGCCAGAGATGGCACGACATACTCATCGAACCTCATCAACGCGTTCGATGGCAATGGCGACGGCATCGTGGACGTCGACGAGATAAACGAAGCTGTTTGGAAGATCGACAAGTACACCGTGGGCATGAAGATGGCCAAGCCGTACGGCCAGTTCTTCACGAGCACCCTAGGCCTGCCAATCATGCCGGAGGAGATATGGAACGAGACCGACGCCGGCCGCGTGAACACGGATGGCACGTACAATGTGCTCTGGAACGACCCGCTGGCGACCGTCTCGACCGGACCGTACAAGTACAAGGAGGGCATCGCCAACACATACAGGCTGATGGTCAGGAACGAGGACTACTGGGGAAGGGACTTCACGACCCCGGCAGGATACAAGATATTCCCACCGAACGTCCACCAGCTGTACTATAAGATCTACGCTAACATCGACACGGCGATCCTCGCGCTGCAGGCCGGGGACGTCGACCACATAACATGGGCGATCACGGCTGGCCGTGTGCCAGGCCTCCAGGTCAACCCGAACATAGAAATGCAGTACCTTGAGGACAACGGGTACTTCTACCTGGCCTTCAACCAGAAGATGCAGCCCATGAACCTGATCAAGTACAGACAGGCGATCTCGCACCTCATAGACAAGGAGCAGGTCGTCAACGTTTACATGGGCGGCTTCGGTTCGATGGGCACCGCTGTGGAGCCTCCGTTCTGGGGCGCATGGCACAACGAGTCGGTCGAGGCGTACCCCTACGACGACCCGTTCGACGACACCTCCACGTTGCCTGAGGACCTGCTCGACGAGGCTGGCCTCACAGTGGGCCCCGACGGCTGGAGACGGCTGCCTGACGGCTCGCCGATGGAGAAGATCATCATCCTGACCCCGCCGGCCGACTACGACCCGATAAGGATCAGGGCCGGCCAGGCGATAGCCAAGAACATGAGAGAGGTCGGGATCAACGCGGAGGCCAAGGCCATCGATTTCGACACCCTCGTGGCGAGGATGACCTCGATGGACTTCCAGATGCTCATCATCGGCTGGTCGCTCAGCTCCGATGCGGTCGGGAACGTGTTCGACATACTGGGGCCGAAGGCGGCATCGAACACCTTCGGCTTCTGGTCTGTCGACGACCCGAACCCGTTCTACAAGGACCTGCTGGGCGTGAACACGCTCGCGGACGACGAGACCCAGGAGCTCGCGAGGGAGGTCGACAGGCTCGGCCAGCTAGCGCAGCAGAGCTTCGACATCGAGGAGCAGATATTCTACACGAGATGGGCGCAGGGCACGATCGCCGATGCGGTCCCGGTCAACGTCCTCTACTACCGGGTGAGCATACTGGCGTACACTACCCGCTGGACCGGCTGGATACCATTCCTGGGTGACATATTCGGACCGGGGAGCAACATATACTCCCTGGCCAATCTGCAGCTATCAGGAGCGGCAGGACCGGCCGGAGGCGCGACCCAGACTGTGAACCTAGGCATCTCCGCGCCGAGCAACGTCGGCAAGGGGAAGACGGCATCCGGGCATGTGATCGCCATCGACAACCTCGGTTCGCCCGTAGCAGGCGCGACCGTTGACCTCTCAACGGCCAGCGTGGCTGGCGGAACGAGCACGGTGAGCGTGTCCCCGGCGTCGGGCACGACCAACGCTCAGGGAGTGTTGGCCTTCACGGTGACAGGGACCGGGTCGGGGTATTCATACTTGAACGCCTCGACGACCGCAGACTCCGTGACATCGACCGATTCGACCACAGTCCTGTCGGTGCCAGAGGTCGCGGAGACGCTGTACCTGTCGGTCACGCCTGCCAAGCAGGTGCTGATGCCAGGTGAGACTACTGCGGTCGACCTGTACGTGATCGACGAGAGCGGCGACCCCGTCGAGGGCGCGAACGTCACCATCGACCCGAACCTGATCAGCTACGGTGGCATGGCGGACGAATTCCCATATGTGCTCACCGGAGCCGACGGCACGGCTACCATGACCTACGAGGCCCCGGCGACGATACTCGACCTGAACACCCATCTGACCCTGACGCTGTCCTTCCAGGTTTCAAAGGATGGATACATGTGGAACAACACGGTGGCGGCCAACCTGCTAGTGTACAACGATGACGCTCCGGACTGGGTGATGGCGAGGGTCTCGACTGTCTCCACGACTGCTCTGGACAACACAGGCAACGTCTCGGCGATAGCCATCGAGGCCGTGGACGACTCTGGCACAGTGCTGCCAAACCACAGGCTCGCTGTATCGTACAGTGACGAATCGATGGTGTTTGACCCGGTGACCTCCGTCGTCACGGATGTCAGCGGAATCGCGGCCTTGACTGTTCAGCTGAAGAACATGGCAGACTCGGGTGCGCTCAAGGTGACTGTTGGCAACGACACCGTGCTCAACTCGGTCTCGGCGTCCGTCACGCTGACCTTCGTCGGCACCACGCCACCGGCTGATGAGATGTACGGAGGGTACATCACCTTCACGGAGCCGGCCCAGTACCTGTTGCCCCTGGACGCCATCGAGATGAACGCATGGGTCTGGGACAGCGCGGGCGACCCCGCTGACGTGGATGCAGCGCTCGCAATCGGTGCGACACCGTACGGCACGCTGACATGGTCCGATGATATCAACTGGAACACGCTGTGGGACTACCTCGGAACTAGTATCGTGTCCTTCCAGGACGGAGGGAACTATGTCACATCCGGCCCGCTGAACACGCCGTTCGACGAGGACAGCTACTGGACCTGGTACTACGACAACTACGGCTGGCTCTTCTGGGAGTGGGGTGACATGACCGGAGT
>CAZHTV010000002.1:0-41977 GCA_964535775.1 uncultured Thermoplasmata archaeon
TTGGACGTCCCCACCCAGGAGAAGGAGGTCGCAGAGCATCTCAACGAGTTCCTTCAGGACGAGGGTGTCGAATCAAAGCTCAGGAAGGTCGAGAAGGACAGGCCAAACGTCATCGCGGCTGTGAGGGGTTCGCGCAGCGGAAAGAGCCTGATGCTGAACGGCCACACGGACACTGTGCCGGCCTACGACATGAACATACCGCCGTTCCGGCCCGACGTGAGGAACGGCCGTCTGTACGGCCGCGGCTCGTTGGACATGAAGGGCGGCCTCGGGGCGATGGCGATGGCTTTGGTGGCCATCGAGCGCTCGAAGGTCGAGCTGTATGGAAACCTCTATCTGGCCGCCGTCGTGGGCGAGGAGCGCAGGAGCGAGGGCACGGAGGATCTCATACTGAGAGGCCCGAAAGCGGACATGGCTATTGTAGGCGAGCCGACGGGCCTTGAGATACAGCCGTCCCACAGGGGTCTGGAATGGCTCGAGGTGCATTTCTACGGAAAGGCCGCTCACGGTGGACAGGCGGACAGAGGGGTCAATGCGATATCGATGGCTGCGAGGTTCGTGCGCGAGGTCGAGGACGAGCTGCTCCCGAAGCTGAGGGCGCGCAAGGCGAAGCATACCCTGCCTCCGACCCTCAACCTGGGGGTCATCGAAGGCGGCCAGCAGCCGAGCTCCGTGGCCGACCACTGCGTGGTCAAGGTCGACAGGAGATGGGTGCCCGAGGAAACGCTGCAACAGGTTTTCGAGGAGATATACCAGATCTTCGACAAGCTGAAGAAAGAGGACCCGAGGTTCAGGGCGGAGCTGAAGCGGGATCCCGCCAACATGAAGACGATGACGCACGTGCCGAACGTCGTCAGCACGGACCACAGGCTCGTGGTATCCCTTAGCCGGGCGGTCAGGGATGTGACCAAGCGGCCCGCGAAGGTCACCACCTTCTGGGGATGGACGGATGCCGCGCTCATGACCCACTTCGGCAAGATGCCAACTGTCGTCTTCGGCCCTGGGGGCGCGGGCGCGCATTCAAGGGTGGAGTATGTCCTTGTCGATGATCTCGTGCGGTGCGCTCACGTCTATTCGATGACCGCCCTGGACATATGCAGGACAGGCGCTCGCTAGCAGACGCTCGGAGAATGCCTGAGGATTTGGCCCGCCCGCTCCTTGGTGTGTTTCCCGCGGTCTATCGTCAATGCCCCGTTCACCAGCACATGACTGATGCCTTCGGGATAGGCATGTGAATGTTCGAACGTGGCCTTGTCGCGCACCCGCTTCGGGTCGAAGACCACGATGTCAGCCCTCATGCCACGGGCTACTATGCCTCTGTCCTTCAGCCCGATCCTCTCCGCGGGCAGGGAGGTCATCTTCCTCACGGCCTCCTCCAACGAAATCAGCCCAGTTTCGAGCGCATAGCGTCTGAGGACTCTCGGGAATGTGCCGTAGGCTCTGGGGTGCGATGCGGTCTCGGCCATCGGGCCGTAGGGCGCCTCAGCCTCTCCGTCCGAGCCTATGGACGCCAGGGGGTGGGCGATGACCTTGGCGACGTCGTCCTCCGACATCTCATGGAAGACCGCGCCCGCTCTCAGCTCCTCATCGACCATGATGTCCAAGGCCGCTTCGGCGGGGTCGCTGCCAAGCTGGAGCGCTATTTCCGCCACCGACTTGTTCTCGAAACGCCGATACTTGTCGCTCCTGAGGCCTATCACGCATATGTTCTCCCAACCGTCCTCGGCAGCGATTGCCTCCCAGTCATCGGAGGGGGTAATCATCTGCTCCTTCGCTTTCTCCCTCGTCTGCGAGTCTTTCAAGCGGGCGATGATCTCCTCCTTGCTCCCCTCCCTCACCCAGGGAGGCAGTATGGTGTCCAGGGTTGTGCAGGACGCAGTGTACGGATAGACGTCGAAGGCGACGTCGACGCCTGATCTCCTCGCATCCTCTATCATCCTGATAGTCTGCTGGACCATTCCCCAGCAGCTCTTCCCGCAGGCCTTGTGATGTGATATCTGGACGCGTGTGCATGCCTTGCGGCCGATGTCTATCGCCTCTGCGACCGCCTTCTGCAACGTCCTCCCCTCGCCTCTGATGTGGCTGGCATAGAACCCACCGAGGGATGCCGACACCGCAGCCAAGGCCACGAGTTCATCAGTATCAGCATAGCACCCAGGGGCGTAGATGAGTCCCGATGAGAGCCCAAAAGCGCCTTGGAGCATCGCATCCGCCAGCAGATGCTTCATCTCGGACATCTGGCCCTCGGAAGGTTTTCTGTCACAGCCACCCATCACCGACTCCCTCAGGTTGCTGGCGCCAACGAGACACGCGACATTGACCGAGGTCGGGAGGTTCGAGAGCCTCAGGAAGTACTCATCCAATGTGGTCCAGTCGACTCTCACATAGAGCGGCTTCGCCAGGTCGATGAGCGACTCGCGCGCCAAGCCGAGGGCAGGTGCGGGCGAGCCACCGCAGTTGCCCACGAGCTCGGTCGTCACGCCCTGCCTGATCTTGCTCTCGGCCAGCGGGTTCGCGAGAAGATGTATCTCCGAATGCGAGTGTATGTCTATGAACCCAGGACAGACCACCATATCTGACGCGTCAATCACGACGCTCGCCCTCGCCTCTGACTGCTTGTAGATGCCTGCGATCTTGGAATCGTCCACAGCGACGTCCCTGGGGACGCGCCTCGCGCCCGTTCCGTCTATGAGGGTGCCGCCCTTGATGAGAATGTCGTGCATTCGTCACCTCTTGAAGGAAGCTGTCTTGGAGTGCAAGCCCGGGAAGGCCAGAGTGGCTATTGAAGGTTTCTGGTCTCACGGCGTCACCGGTCACGGTTTATATCCCAAGCCGCCATTTGGGAATCGGATGGCGCGCCAGTTCGTGTTCCAGAAGTACCACGGCTGCGGTAACGATTTCATCATCGCGGACGAGATGCACGGAAAGGTCACGCCTGACAAGGAGCGCAGCAGGCTCGCTAAGAGGCTAACAGACCGCAACTTCGGGATCGGAGCGGATGGCGTCATATTCATCGAACGCGCAAAGGGTGCCGATGGGTCCATGCGCCTGTTCGAGCCCGCGGGCAACGAGGCCGACATGTGCGGCAACGGGATCCGATGTGTCGGTGCGTATCTCATGGAGAAACTAGGGAAGAACTCAGTCAGTGTTCTCTCGAAGGATGGCGTGAAGAGCATCGGCAGAATAGGCCGCATGTACTCGGTCGAGATGGGCAAGGTGCGGACGACCGGCCGCCACCTGAAGGCATATTATGCGGGCGTGAAGCGCGATTCAGACTCTATGATGAACTTGCGCATCAGAGCAGGGGGAAGGACCTTGGTCGGGGCGCTTGTGAACTCCGGGGAACCCCACTTCGTGACCAGGACCCGAAGCCTCGGATCATTGAGGGTGTCTGAGATAGGGGACGCCGTCAACGCCAAGAAACACCTGTTTCCCCGAGGCGTCAACCTCAACTTCGTTCAGGTGATCGCTCCGCACGCGATAAGGATCAGAACCTATGAAAGGGGCGTTTATGACGAGACGCTCGCTTGCGGCACTGGCGCGACCGCGAGCGCTGCGGTGGCGGTCATGCTAGGATGGGTGCGCCAAGGACCCTTGACCGTGATCACCAAAGGAGGCGGCATCAAGATCAAGCTTGAGGATGACGGCACAGCCATCATGTCCGGCCCAGCTGTGCGCGTGTTCGAAGGCGTATCGGAGGAGCCACCCCGACGTGGACGACGCCTCAGCTGCCCATGAGCTTCAGCACTTCCTCAGCGGTCTTGAGGGTCCCGTCGATCTCTTCTTCGGTGTGCGCTATTGAGGTGTAGAGTGGCTTGTCGGGGTGATAGTAGATCCCGCGGGCGAACATCCCGAAGTCGAACATCTCGCGCCTCTTGGTGTCGCACAGCAGAGCATCTCTGTAGTCGCATATCTTCAGCTCTCCAAACACGATGTTGAAGGTCGACCCAGGGCCAACAGCCTGCGCCGCGATGCCGAGCCGGGAGAACAGGTCGTTCAGGCCGTCCTGCAACCTGGCAGTTATCCGGTTCAGGTACGGGTAAGTCTCCGGCTCCTCGAGGACGTCCAGGGTCGCCATGCCCGCGGCGAGCACGGTCGGATGCCCGTTGAAGGTGCCACCGTGGAACACCCTCTGGTCCTTGGCGCGCGTGGCGGGGTTCACCACGTCCATTATGTCCTTCCTGCCAAGGAACGCTCCGCACGGAAACCCTCCGCCCATGATTTTCCCCACGCACATCATATCAGGCGTGACGCCGAACATGGTCTGCGCACCACCGAGCCTGTCCATCCTGAAGCCCGACATGACCTCGTCGAAGATCAGTATGATGTCCAGCTCGTCCGTTACCTCGCGGATGGCCTTGAGGAACTCCGGGTCCGCGGCCACGAACCCCCTCTGCACCGGCTCCATGATGAGAGCCGCAAGGTCGTTCTTGTGCGCCTTGAGCAGCCTGACGGAGCTCTCGATGTCGTTGAAGGGCAGCACCTGCACGCTCTGGAGCGTGTAATCCGATGTGCCGAGGGAGCACGAGACAGACTGGGGGGCAACCTCCGGCCCGGCGACCTCCTCCGACGGCGTGAGGCTGACCAACGCCTCATCGTAGCAGCCGTGGTAGTGTCCCTCGAACTTCGCGACCCTGTTCTTCCGCTTATACCCTCTAGCAACCCTCAGCGCGTGCATCGTCGCCTCCAGGCCCGAGTTGGTGAACCGCGCCCTCTCCGCGCAGGGGAATATCCTGTTCAGGCGCGCGGCCATCTTGGCCTCGAGCTCGTGAGGGGGACCGAAGATCGTGGTGCCGTCCTTCTCGAGCTGGTCGTGGATCGCCTTGATCACCCTCGGATGGCCGTGCCCGAGGATCAGGGGCCCGAAACACAGCATGTAGTCTATGTACTCGTTCCCGTCCAGGTCCCAGAGGTGCGACCCCTTGGCCCTCGAGGCATAGATTGGGTAGGGCTTGTGGAACTTCACGTTGCCCGTGACGCCCCCGGGGAGGTGATCGCTCGCCTCATGGAACCACTGGCGGCTCTTCTTCGTCCTGGCCTCGTATTCGGCGATGGGGTTGAATCCGGCGCACATGCGATCCTCACCCCAGGTATATGCGCTCAGGGTCGAGAGCGCGCAGAGCCATTATCTCCCTCTCGGTGGGCGCAGGTGTCTGCTCCAGCTCGTCGGCGACCTTGAGCTTCCAGGGCGTGTTCTCCTGGACCTTCTCCACGGTCACACCCGGGTGAAGGGACACGAGGGTCATCTCGCCCGTGACATCGTCGAACCTGAGCGTGCCGAGGTTGGTGATGACAGCGTAAGGTCCCCCTCCCTGGAGCTTGAGCTGCCGCCACTTCTCCTTTCCGTCTATGAAGCCCGGGCTTGTGAGGAAATCAACCTTCTCGACGAACCTCCTCTTCTCGTGCGGGGTGATGACTATGATCTTCTTCACGTTCGATGCGATGTCGCACGCGCCCCCGCTCCCGGGGAGCCTGACCTTCGGCGTCTTGTAGTCGCCGATCACGGTCGAGTTGATGTTCCCGTACTTGTCGATCTGCGCCCCTCCGAGGAACCCGACATCTATCCTGCCGCCCTGGAGGTAGTACGAGAACTGCTCGTACATGGAGCACACGCTCTTCGCGCCCGTAACAAGGCACGGGTCGCCGATGGACAGGGGCATCCGGGTCGGGTTCGACCCGACGGCCCCGGACTCGTAGACCATGTTCAGGTTCGGCGCCTGCAGCTTCCTGGCTAGGTTTGCCGCCAGGTTCGGAACCCCGACGCCGACCAGGACCGACTCGTGGTCCTTCAGTTCCCTTGCCGCTACAACGACCATCAGCTCGCTGGATGAGTAATCCACCATCATCACCGCCTCCTCACACGCTCCCGTAGTTCACGGGCGCGCTGTAAGCCGCCTTCGGGAGCAGCTTCAGCACCTTCTCCGTGGGCAGTCTCTTCACGTACTGCTGCCTGTCCTCGACGCCGTAGACCCACTCCTCCATCCATTTCACGGTGGAGTCGTGCTCCTTCGTTATCTCGTCCCACTGCATGTAGAACTCGTTATCCCTGTCGTAGTACCCCTGCACATATGAGGGATGGCACGCCCAGGGCTCACGGACGACTGCGTGAACGACGAAATCCGGTATCAGCGTCCTGTTGGGATCCGACCTGATCAGGGACTCGTCCACGATTTCCTCTGCGCTTACTATGACCTTCTTGGAGGCGAAGGCCGTATCCTTCTGCTCCCCGATGATCCCCCAGACGTGCGAGTTGCCGTTCGCGTCGCATCTCTGCACGTGGACGACCGCAACATCCGGTTTGAGGGGAGGGACGACAGATATCTCGTCACCCGTGTAGGGGTCCTTGACAGTGCGTATATTCGGGTTCTGAGGAGGCAGGTCGGAGCCTGTGTTGGTCCTCATCGGGAGGAATGGCATGTTGGTCGCGCCGGCAAAGAGCCTGCCCGACATCCCGAAGTGAGAGTACTCCTCTATCTCGATCTTGTTCGGCTGCCCCTTCTCGAAGGCGCGCCTGAAGCATCTCAGGGAACCAACTCCGGGATTGCCGGCATAGCTGAAGACGAGCTTCTTGCAGCAGCCCGCGGCGATCATCTGATCGTAGATTATGTCCGGTGTCGCCCTGCAGAGCGTCAGGTCCCTACGCTTCTGCCTGATTATCTCGTGCCCAGCTGCGAACGGTATCATGTGCGTGAACCCGGCGAGGTACACGGCATCCCCGTCCCTTACGAACCTGGACACGGCCTCCTTCATCGTTGTCAACTTGCCTGCTTCCATCTTCTCATCCACCGCATCTATGCTGGAACGAACTTGAACCCGTACCTGATGACGTCTTCCTCGGTGTATATCTTCCTGAGCTCCGTCCTGACGGGCATGCCGATCTTGACCTCCTTGGGGTCGATGTCAGCTATCTGTCCTATGACCTTAGGGCCCTCCTCGAGCTCCACGATCGCGACGGGGTACTGTCCCCCTGCCTTCTCCTGCTCCGCGAACTCCGGGGGAGCCCCGCCTGCGCTTATCAGAACGAACGTGTGCACCTTCCCCTTGCCGCTGAGCTGCGTCTCCTCGAACTCAGAGGAGCCCTGGCACTGCTTGCACACGCCCTTTGGGGGGAAGTTCACGGCTCCGCACTTCTTGCACTTGTAGCCTATCATCTTGTATCGCTGGGGTATGGTCCTCCAGTACATCGGGACTGAAACATGCGCCATCTGAACTCACCTCACCGGATAGCTCCCTTGAGCTTCAGGTACTTGACATAGTCAATGTACTCCTTCCTGTCGGTCTCTGTCTGAACCCTGACCGTGGCCTTCTTGTCGGTCACGACCGTGAAGCTCAGCGCGTCACTGCCGGCTCCCGAGCCGTATGATATGACCATGATCTTGTCTCCGACCTTCGCCGCGTCGAGTGCAGATGCCAGTGCGACGGGGACGGAGGCCGCTCCCAGATCCCCGAGGGATTTCGAAACCAGGCTCGAGGCGAGCTGTGCGTCTGTGAACTGGAGCCTGGCCGCAACCGTGGCCGGGACCCTTGCATCCGGCTGCTGGATGACCACATGCTGGTACTCGTCGGGCTTCCTGCCCAGCCTCTTCAGGAGCGCCAATCCTGCCCTGGTCGTGTTCAGGACGACGGAACCCTCGGCGAACTTCTTCACGTTCAGGTCGTGCACCAGGGGATCGTCCTTCGGCTTGAACCTCTCTCCGAAATGCTCGCTGGCATACGAGACGTGTCCTTCGAGCTCGGCGATGAGGTCGTCAGATGACATCACAAACGCAGCCGCTCCGGCCCCGAATGCGTGTTCCACGGTATCCCACATGCTCGCCCTGGGCGCGTCGGCCGCTGCTGCCACGGCCTTTCCCGAGGTGGTCGCCAATACGTGTTCGAAGGCAGCCAGCATGGCCTCGGTACCGGCCCTCGTTGAACTTGTGTGATCTGATGTGAAGGCGGTGCTGGGCATTCCAACGCTCACCAGAACGGTGCCGGAGAGCAGCTTCTCGAGATAGGGGGCGGACGTCGATGCCAGAGCGAATCTGGTCACCTTGTCCGCCGTCATCGGGACCGACTCGAGCGCCCGTCTGGTGACCTTGGTGACCGCGGTGAGAGCATCCTCGTCAAAGCCGAGCACGGACTTCTCGTTAACGCCAGCTGCCGAGAACGACCCCCACGCCTTCATGTACTCTTCACGCTTTATCCTGAGCCTCGGTATGTAGACGCCATATCCTGAGATCCCGACTGCCATCGTGCCTCACCTCCTCAGGATGGACACTGCGACAGTGCCGCCCGATCCGCCCACGTTGTGGATCAATCCCACTTCCGCACCCTTGACCTGCCTGGCCGGCTTCTGGACGGTGCCTCGGAGCTGGTTGAACATCTCATAGGCCATGCCCGTCCCGGTCGAGCCGATCGGATGACCCTTCGATTTCAGTCCTCCGCTCGCGTTGACCGGTTTGTCGCCAGCTAGCTGCGTGTGTCCCTCCTCCATGAACTGACCGGCCTTGCCCTTCTCGCAGAACCCCAGGTCCTCGTAGGCAAGCAGCTCGGCAATGGTGAAGCAGTCATGGACCTCGGCGATTTGGACGTCCTTCGGTGAAAGGCCTGACATCTTGTACGCTGCAGCAGCTGCGCGCTTGGTGCCCTCAAGCGTCACCGTGCTTACCCTGTCGTGGATCGCGAGGAAATCGCTCGCGCCCCCGAAACCGGCGATGTAGACCGGCGTGTCCGTGTACTGCTTGGCGACCTCGGTGTCGCAGACGAGCACCGCGGACGCTCCGTCCGTCGTAGAACAGCAGTCGAACAGATTGAGGGGGTCCGCCACGATAGGCCCTTTGATCGCCTGCTCCATGGTGATTTCCCGCTGGAACTGCGCCTTGGGGTTCTGGGCGCCATTCTTGTGATTCTTCACGGCGACCATTGACAGGTGTTCCCTCTTGGTGCCGAACTCGTGCATATGTCTCCGGGCCATGAGCGCGTATAGCCCGGCGAAGGTGGTGCCTGCGAGTCTCTCATATTCGGTGTCCCCTGAGACGCCCAGCCAATACTTCTGTTTCATGCCGGAGACGTCCGTCATCTTCTCGACGCCGCCCGCGATAACGACCTTGTGAGCGCCCGAGAGGATGTCCAAAGCAGCGGAAATGATTGCATATCCGCCAGAGGCACATGCGTTCTCTATCCTCATCGTGTTGATGTGTGTGAGCCCGCAGTACTCCGTAACGAGGGCAGACATGTTGCCCAGCTGAAACCCGCCAGAGCCGAGATTGCCTATGTACGCCGATCCGATCGACTTGGGGTCTACTCCCTTGTCTACGCTCGCGGTCATGTCCTTATAGGCCTCGAAGAAGAGCTCCTTGATTCCCTTGTCGGGGAAGTCGCCGTATCTGCTCTGCCCTGCGCCAACGATAGCCACTTTCTTCATCCGAAAGACCTCCCGTCAGGCCCCCTCTCAGGACGCGATCGCCCGGACGCCTGCATGTGCGTTCCAGGCGGTCGATTCTGGATGTCTGGAACAGCGGTTGCTCGAATCAAGGTCAAGCTATTTAACGATTGGCGATTTACACGGGCCCCCAAGCTGCAAACAGACATGCGGTTACGAAAGGGTGCGCGCACAGGTCAGCGCCCATCCTCGAATCGTACCGCGCAATCCGAGTTCGTAACGCCGTCGCTTTCGACCTGACAAGATGCTAAATACGGAATCGTATAATGGGTATGACCAGGCTGCGGATTGCGTGGAGGCAGTTGCGATGCGCTCGTACAAGGAAGTATCCCTCTGGAAGAACGTCTTAGAGAAGGAATGGGACGATTGGAAGTGGCAGCTAAGGAACCGTGTCACCACCCTCGAGCAGCTCAAGGAAGTCATCAACCTCACTCCACAAGAGGAGCAAGGAGTCCGCAAGTCGCTCAGGGTCCTCAGGATGGCAATCAGCCCGTACTTCGCGATGCTGATGGATCCTGACGACCCACACTGCCCCATCAGGATGCAGGCCGTTCCGACCGTGAAGGAGATAGACTTCAGCGCTTCTGACATGGAGGACCCGCTCTTCGAGGACACGGACTCCCCTACGCACGGCGTCACTCACAGATATCCCGACAGGGTGCTCTTCCTGATCACGGACATGTGCGGCAACTATTGCAGGCACTGCACACGCAGGAGGTTCGCAGGCCACAAAGACAGACAGGCCGACAGGTCCGCTATCGACGCCTCCATCAAGTACATCAAGGAGCACGAGGAGGTCAGAGACGTCCTCCTCTCCGGCGGAGACGGCCTGATGGTTTCAGACGCGATGCTGGAGGACATAATCGAGCGCCTGCAGGCCATAGACCATGTGGAGATCGTCAGGATAGGAAGCAGGGCTCCGTGCACGCTCCCACAGCGGATAACGCCTGAACTCTGCAAGATGCTGGCGAAACATCATCCGATCTGGCTGAACACCCACTTCAATCACCCGAAGGAGATCACTCCTGAGTCCAAACGGGCCGTGGAGATGCTCGCCGACCACGGCATACCCGTCGGGAACCAATCCGTGCTGTTGAAGGGAATCAACGACTGCCCGACCATCATGAAGAAGTTGTCGCACGAACTCGTCAAGATCAGGTGCAGGCCCTACTACTACTACCAGTGCGACCTCTCGAAGGGCATAGAGCACTTCAGGACCGATGTCGCGAAGGGCATCGAGATAGCAGAGGCCCTGAGAGGGCACACTTCTGGATTCTGCGTCCCGACCTTCATCATAGACGCTCCAGGCGGCGGTGGCAAGATACCAGTGGGTCCCAACTATCTCATCTCGATGTCGGACAAGAGGGTCGTCCTGAGGAACTACGAGGGGGGCACATTCACTTACCCTCAGCCGAAGGATCGCACGAGCGTCTGCCCGCCCAGCTGCAGGATGTGCGATGACTACAGCAACCTCGAGAGCAAGGAAGGCGTTGCAGGAGTACTCTCCGGGAACAAGTTGTGCCTCGTCCCCCAGGGCACGCTGCGTGAGGCCAGGCGCAAGGCGTACCGCAAGAAGAGGTAGCGTGACTGCTTCGTGACTGGCCTTCTCGGGGCCCTCGCTCCGAAAAGGTTAAAAGCGGAAAAGGATTCTTCCGGCCGACCTTTGCGAGATGAGCCGATGGCTAGGAATATTTTCATTGAGGAACTCAACCAGCTCCCGATCGAGAAGCAAGGTGTGGAATTCGTCGAAAGGAAGGGCGTTGGCCACCCTGACAGCATTGCGGACGGCCTTGCAGAGAACGTCAGCAGGGCCCTCTGCAAGATGTACATCAAGCTGTACGGGAGGATCCTGCATCACAACACAGACGAGGTGGAGGTCGTTGGCGGCCAGTCCGCCCCAAAGTTCGGAGGCGGGGCCATACTGGAGCCGTCCTACATACTCCTGGTCGGGAGGGCGACGACCGAGGTCAACGGGGAGAGACTCCCTTACAGGACCTGCGCCGTCAAGGCAGCGTACGACTACCTTGAGAGGAACTGCAAGCACCTCGACACCGAATGGGGCGTCACCATCGACTGCCGGATCGGACAGGGCAGCGTCGACCTCAGAGGGGTCTACGAGACCAAGCGCCTCCTGGCAAACGACACATCGTTCGGAGTCGGGTTCGCGCCTTTCAGCGAGACCGAGACGATCACGCTCGAAACCGAGAAGTACATCAACGGGAAGCTCGGCAGGACGATGCCGGAGCTCGGCGAGGACGTGAAGGTGATGGCCTGTCGTATGGAGGACCGAATCGACCTGACCATAGCGGTGGCTATGGTCGACTGCAGGCTGTCGAACAAGAACGAGTACAAGAGCTCCATAGAGCAGCTTACGGAGAGGGTCACAGACTTTGCCCAGAAGTTCACCGATAGGAAGCTGAGGGTTTTCGTGAACACCGCTGACGACTACAAGGGGGACATATTCTACCTGACCGTCTCCGGGCTGAGCATGGAGAACGGCGACGACGGCTCGGTGGGCAGAGGCAACAGGGCGAACGGTCTGATAACGCCGATGAGACCCATGAGCATGGAGGCCTCCGCGGGCAAGAACCCAGTGACGCATGTTGGCAAGCTCTACAACATACTGGCGAACCAGGTTGCGAACGACATAGTCAAGGCCGGAAGGGGGGACATCGTGGAGGTCCAAACGCGCATATTGTCTCAGATAGGGAAGCCGATAGACAGCCCACAGGCGGCGAGTGCGAGGATGATGTACGCCGACAACGTCAACCCGAGGAAATACGCAAGAGAGGTCGCCGCCCTGTTCGATGAGAAGCTGGCCAATATCACCGGGTTGACGGACAAGATAGTCGCTGGGAAGATATCCGTATTCTAGCCTAGGTCCGGTCAGTCGGCTCCGTCGGGCTACCTGACTTCCTCTTCCTTCGACTTAAGGATCTTGGCAAGGTCGGTGAGCTCCCCCTCTATGGACTGCAGCCTCGACCATTCGTCCTCCAGCCTCTGCTCGTCGCGGCGTATCTCCTCCTCCCTCTGAGAGAGCTTGAGATATAGTTCGTCGAGCTCTACCTTCCTGCGTTCAAGCTCTGTGATGGCCTTCTCGTCCAGTCCCTCGGCCAGTCCCTTCTTCGAGGCCTCGATGTTCTCCCAGAGGTCCTGCACCTCCGCGCGCTCCTTCTCAAGTTGCTCCATCTCGACAACAACAGTCCTCTCCCGGGTCTCGAGGTCCCTTTCTCGGTCCCTCATGCGTTCCTCAAGACTCTGCAACTCCAGCTCCCTCCGGACGAGATCGTCCTCGTTGATCTGAGCTGGCTGAGGCCTGGTGAGGGCCGCCGCGTCCCTCGACACCTCTGACACCCTGATCCTCACTTCCTCTTCGAGCTGCTCCCTCTTGCCCATGAGCTCGAGCCGCCACTTGTCCAGCTCTGCTCTCAGCTGTTCCAAACCTCTCTCCTTCTGGTCCAGGAGGCCCCGTTCCCTGTCGAGGTCCTCCTGCATGAGCTCGATCTCGGCAATGGTCTCTTCCAGGGCAGAAGTCCGGGCGAATATCTCTTTCTGCTGAGCCGCGAGGGCGTCCCGCTGTCGGGCGATCTCTTCAAGGACTTCCCCGTACTCACCCAAGGACTTCCCCGCCTCCTCCTCCTTGGTCCTGAAAGCTGCTCTCTGCTTCTCGAACCCCCTGATCTCCTGGCTCAGTCCGTCCTCACGCTGCTCGACTGCGACCACCCTCTTCTCGAGCTCGTTTGCGAGCTCGAGCGCTGAGGCCTCGTCCGCGCGCAGGATTTCCTCCTCCGCGACGAGCTTCGCCTCCCGGTCCTCCAGATCCTTCATGGACGCCGCTGTCCGCTCCCTGACAGCCTCCAGTTCCAACCGCAGCTTATCGACATCAGCTCCTGCAGCGGCGACAGCTGCCTCCCGTTCGGCAAGAGCGATGTCCCTTCTCGACATCTCCTCCTGCAGCCGAGCTTGTTCGGAGGTCCTCTTCTCCAGCTCGTCTTTGGTCTTCTCAATCTCGGAAAATGACTGGGCGACCTCGCCTCGTTCGTCCTCAAGGCGCGCCTTCTCGTCCTCGAGCCGGCCTCTCTCGGTTTTGAGGGCCTCGAAATCACCCTGCAGTCTTGCAGCCCTTCTGTCCAGCTCGACCTGGGCTTCCTGGATGCTCTGTTCTGACTGCTCGGTTCTCTGACCAAGATCCACCTTCTGGACCTCGAGCGAATGCGCGATAGTCTTCAGCTCTTCGTCTCTGGCACGCAGATTCGTCTGTGATTCGGCGAGCCTGGATTCGAGGTCCCTGAGCTCCGACTCCTTCGCAGACAGTTGAGACTGAGACAGATTGAGCTCCTCCTTGACCTTCGCGAGGTTGGCTCTCTCCGCATCGAGGTCGGCGCGTGAGGCGGTGAGCTGTTCCTCCGTCGCACGAAGCTCGCCTTCCTTCGTCAGAAGCCCTGCCTCTGACTCCGCCAGGCGGGACTCCAGCTGATTCAGCTGGAGGCCTTTGGACTCCAGGTCCGCCTGGGACTGCCCCAGCTCCTCCTCGGACCTCTTCAGTTCGGCCTCCTTGGTCATCAGTTGTGAATGTGATTGTGTCAGTTCTGATTCGAGCTTGCCCAGCTCGGACTCCCTCGTCCGCAGGCTGGCCTGGGACTCCTCCAGCTCCTTCTCCATCTTCTTGAGCTCGGCGCCGCGTTCGTTCAGCCTGGCCTGCGATTCGACGAGTTTCGCCTCGAGCTCCTTCAGCTGCGCCTCCCTTTCCTGAAGGCCAGCATGGGATGCCTTCAGCTCGGCCTCGGTTCTTCCCAGCTCGTCATGCTTCTTGCCAAGCTGCTGCTCAGCCCTAAGTAGACGGTCTTCTAGCTCCCCTAGCTCGACCTGCTTCGTGGAGACGCCTTTCGCGGAAGCTGCAACGGTGAGTTCCCTCGCTGAGACGTATTGGTCCTTCTCCTCCAGCTCCTTTGCCCTCTGTTCCAGCTGCGCTTTCGCCGCCTCGAGGTCCGACCACACGGCCTCGTTCTCCTTGAGGGTCTTGTCCCTCTCCTGCTGCAGATCCTCCCATTCCTTGGCAAGCGACTCGCGCTGCGACTCGAGGGTCTGCTTCTCGGTCCTGAGGTTCTCCACCTGCTCAGCAACCGCCTTCTTGGCTGATTGGATGGCGCTCTCAGCATCTGCAAAGGCCTTCTGCTTCTCGGCTAGTGTGTTCTCCTCCTCGATAATCCTCTGCTCCCGAACGCTCGCCTCTTGCTCGGTGGAGGTCATCTTGCTCCGGAACGCCTCCAAGGATGCCGACTCCGCCTCGAGCGTCTTTCGCATCGCCTCGAGCTCGGCGAACTTGGACCCATAGTCGCTCTCCAATTTCGCCTTCTCGCTCCTCAGCGATTTGGACAGAGCCTCGAGTTCGGACTTCCGCGATTCAAGCGTCGTCTCCCTTTGCCCGAGCTCCGCTGATTTCGATTTCAGTGATTCTGAGATATCATCAAGCTGGCCCTTCCATTCCTCGAGTTCCGACTGCTGCGAGGTTATCTCCTGTTCCTTCGCCTCGATCTCAGACTTGGATTTCTCCAATGCCTGCTCATGCTCCAAAAGTTCGCTCCTCTTGGCCTCCAGGGCGTCCCGCTCGCCCTCGGAAGTCGTGAGCTGTTCCTTCAGGAGCGCTTCCCTGTCCTCGAGGCCCGCCTTGGTTTCACGCAGTTCCGCGGTAGCCTGGTCCATTCGCTCTTTCTTGACGGCGAGCTCCTTCTCGAGCTGCTCCAATTCCTCCTTCCTCTTGCCGAGATCCCGACGCATTCCATCGATGGCGACGCGCTCCTCTGCCATCTTGAGCTCTGAAGCGGCCACATCGCTTGCGCGCTGGTTCAATATGCTCCTCATCTCGTCGACCGAGATGGACTTCTCCTCTCCCTCCTTGCGCTCATCCTCCAGCTTCGCGAGCTTCTCGTCGATCTCCTTCTGAGCCTCGGTTATCTGCCTCTCGGCCTCCGCCCTCTCCTGCTCGAACGCCACCTTCTCCTGCTCGAAGGCGTTCCGCTCCTTGACCAGCTCCTCCTTCGCCTTCTGCGACTCTCGCTCGAAGGAGGACTTCTCGTCGTTGACCGCGGCCGCGTAGTCCTCCGCTTCGGCTCTTATCGATTCTATCTCCTGCTCGATCTTCTTGACAGCCGCTTCTCGCTTGTCCAGCGCGTCCCTCGTCTTCTGAATGCCGGCGCCGCTTTCCTTGAGCTGAGCCTCGAGCTCGGAAAGGGCCCTGTTTCTGGCCTCGCTCTCCGAGGAGAACCTGTCCTCGTCCGCCCTCAGCTTCTCCTCACGCCTCTGCAGCTCCGAAGTCTTCCTGGCGAGTTCGGTCCGAAGGGTCTCCATGTCCGTCTGGAACTTCTCGTGGTCTTTCCTGAGTTGCTCCTCCCTGGCCTTCGCCGCGGCATCGAGCATCGAGGCCTTCTCCAACGCCTGCTTGGAGTCCGTCTCGGAGGCGACGAGCGCCTTCTCCCTTCTGTCAAGGTCTTCCAGCTTCGATCCTATGGCCTTCTCACGTTCGTTCAGGGCCTGCTCCTGGGTGACAAGCTTTGACTTGAGGCTCTCCAGCTCATGCGTCAGCTTGGAGATGGATTCCTCACGCTGGTTGACCTCGACGGTCGCACGGTCGAGCGCCGACCTCGTCTGGGAGGCGCCCTCCTCGTGCGCCTTCTTCAGCCGTTCGAGCTCCTTCCGCTCTGTGTCTATGCCCGCACGGACCTTCTGCAGCTCCACATTTTCCAGGGCCAGCGCGTGCTCCTTCTCGGCGAGCCTCTTGTCGCGATCCTTCGCCTCCTGGGTTGTTCTCTCGAGCGCCTCCTCGTTCTCCTGTATCGCCTGGAGGCGCTCCCCCATCGCCCTCTTCTCGGCCTGTACATCTTCCATCAGGTCTGAGACCTTCTGCCTCTCCTGCTCAAGGCGTTTCTTCTCACCTTGGACCTCCACCATCCTCTGCTCCGTCTTGAGGCCGACTATCCTATCCAGCTGCTGATACCTCGACTCTATCTCCTTCTCCATCATCTCGAGGTTCGCTCTCTTCGAATCGAGTGACTGCATCTCCTTCGCCAGTTTCGCCCTTACCTTTGATGTGAGCTCCGCCTCCTCGCTCGTGAGCTTGATCCTGAAGTTCTCCAGCTCCTTTCGGGTCTGACGGACCCGGACCAGCGTCTGCCGAACCTCCTGTCGCTCCTTCTCAAGCTCGGCTCTTTCCGCTGCATTCTTCTGTGACTCTCCTGCCAGCTTCGCTGCCAGAGCGGAAAGCTTCTTCTTCTCATGTTCGAGCTTCTCCACCTCGACCAGGATCTCATCCTGCTTCAGCTCAGCGACCGCTTCGGCCTCGGCTTCGCTCCTCTGCGGCAACGGCGCAGGCTTCTCGCCTGAGAACATCTCCAGCTCCCTCTGTATCGAGGCCAGCTTCGTGGGCTCGAGCGTCGAAGCCTTGAGCCCCACGAGCCCCACCGCCTTGTGTATGGCCACGAGGTCCCTCACCGTCTGGATGAGCCTCAGGACGCTGACGAACTTGTTGTTGGTGATGACATACTCAAGCGAGTCTATGAGAACAAGCTGGCCCCCGCCCTCCTCGAGGAACCTCCTGATGTTGAGCGTCAGTCGCTCCAGGTCCTTGGGACCGATGGCATCCTCGCTCATAGCGTTGGTCAGCCAGTATATCGGGACGTCGGGCACGTTCAGGGACTTCCTCAGGTTCTTCGGGTAGGTCCTCGATATGATCATCCCGCGCATCCCGTTGCGCGTGGCGCTGACGAAGAGAGAGTAGACGAGCTCGGGCTTCTCCTCCTCGACGAGATATGTGACACTGGACTCGAGCACAAGCTGCTGGGCCTCTGGCTCTTGCGGAGGCTGCTGTGCGGGGGACCTCTCCTCATCGCCCTCCTCTCGGGAGGGCGTCAGGGGCTCCGCTGTCTGCTTAAGAGCGGTCTCTCTGGCCTTGTCCCTCAGACCCATTGTGGACTGGCTCCGTGTTCCTTTTGTGTTAGGGGGGTTTTCCGTCGTCTTCTGCTCTGAATCTGGTCAAGTAATATATCCGCTCATACATTTAATCGCTTCTCAGATCTTGAACCGGTCGAGCACCCTCTCGTAGAGGGCGAAGTCCTCCGATTTGGAGAACCGGTCGATCGACTCCTCGGGCAACTGGCCGAGCATCTGGTCCAGCACCTTCAGCAGTTTCTTCAGGTCCTCGTCCACGATGGAGGCCTCCTCGATGTCAGTCTGGACCTTGATCTTCTCCATGATCAGGGCAGTCAGTTGCTCCTCCACATGTGATATGGCCTCATCGAGATCGACCTCGGCTGCCTCGATCTCCTCCTTGGCGGTCTCCTTGCCGGTGCGGTGGAACTCGATTGTCGATTTGAGCACAAGCAGCTTCTTAGCCACGGACTTCTTCGTATCCTCCCACTCAGCTGCAGCGGACTCTCTCTCGGGTTCGGTCCGAGCGCCTTCGATCTGGGCCCTGAGCCTCTCCAGCCCCTCTCGGTCGGCCTCGAGCTTCGAAAGCCTTGCTTGGAGAGCAGCTTCTGCCCCATCGAGCTGCTTCTTCTTCTGCGCATAGGCCTGGATCTTTCGGTCGACCATCTCCTCGCGTTTGACCAGCTGCACCTCCCTGTTCCTGAGCTCGTCGACCTCCTTCTCTTTGGCGTCCAGCTTCTTCCTGAGCGCGCGCGCGGCGAGACCACGCTCCCTGACTGGAGCGCTCACATCGGCCGATTCGAGCAGGGAGGATATCTCGTCCGAAAGAGCGTCCATGTGAGCCTGAAGCATCGTTATGTCCGCCATCTCGTCAGCGAGCGACATGATCTCTGCCTCTATCTGTTGGGCGGCCGCGGCGCTGTCATGCACTTCAGATATCTGGGCCAGCCTGGACTTCTGCTGCTCCAGTCTCTCCTCCATGCGGTCCAACATCTCGGACCTGTTCGCGGTCAGCTCGTTGATGCTCTGTTTGAGCTCGGCCAGCTTGCGAAGGCGCTCGATCTCGGGAGCGGCCCGTACTGCTGGCTCTGACGCCACAGCTCCCGTCTCAGATACTTGCTTCTCTGTCGCCTCGGGGCCCTTGCCACTCCATTCCAGAAGCTTCATGAGGAATCGGTCGTCCTCCGCCTGTTCGACTGGCTTCACAGTCCTGACCTTGAACCTGAGACCGCATGTGGGGCACTGAGGATCGCCAAGAGCCATCACGGTCTTGCACTTCGGGCATGCGAAGGCCTTGACCTCCTCGGTGAGCTCAGAAAGACATCCCTCGCACCGTCTGGCGTCCCGCTCCACCATCTGATGGCATGCCAGACAGTAGGCTTCTCCTGACCGGGTAATCCCTTTGGAGGCCATGGGTCTACATCTCCTGAGCGGGGGTGATGTCGAAGGGTTTTGTTTTACCTTGAACGGATTGGAAGGTCCAGCAGGTCGATGGCTACTGATACTTCTCGAAGGTCACGAGCTCCTCGATGTTCTTCCTCGGGGTCTTGTCCGGGGTCTCGTCTGGATATCCGAGGGGGGTGAGCGCTATCACGCGGACGTCCTCGGGAATGCCGAGTATCTCCCTTACCTTGTCCTCCTTGAACCATGCGATCCAACAGGTGCCCAAGCCCAGTGCGTGGGCCGCCAGTGTCAGATGATCCAGGGCTATGGTGGCATCCATCACGTGGCTGCTCATGTACCCGCCGACCGTCTGGAATGCCTCGTCAGGCAGCCCGCATGCGACAAGCACCAGGGGCGCCTGCGCGATGAACTTCTGGCCGTTGGAGGCCGCGGCGAGCCTGACCTTGATCTGCTCATCCCTCACGACCACCATCTTCCATGGCTGGGCATTGTCCGCGGATGGGGCCAGGCGAGCGGCGTTGAGGACCTCCTTCAGCACTGATTCCGGGACAGGAGCCGGTTTGTACCTCCTTATGCTCCTTCTAGTCCTGATGGCATCCATCAAGTCCATTGGGTCACTGGGGCGCTAAACGGTCGGACGGAGTATTAACCTTTGCCGGTGTTTCTCGGAGTTGATAAGTATCACACCAGCTGGCTGTCGAAAGTCCTCCGACCACAGGCTGAGATCATCACTCGTTGAGTTTGACGAGGGTCGAAGTACGTATGACGCCCGGGAAGGCCCGGATCTCGTCCACCTTCTTGTTCAGCTCGTCCAACGAGTCGGCCCTCAACTTGGCGGCCACATCGAACTCCCCCGTGCACTCGAACACGCTCTCGGACATCTGTCTGGCCTTCTCCTTCACTGCTGCCGTCATGCCGACGTTCGTGTCGATGAGCACGATGCCCTCGACGCCCACTGGCGCTGTCTCGATTGTGAACTTCTTTACCGTGCCCTCACGGGTCAGTTTCTCGATCCTGGCCCTGACGGCCCTCTCGGTGAGGTTGACCCGTCTGGCGATCTCCGTATTCTTCATCCTGGAGTTCTGCCTGAGCAGGCTCAGGATCTTGATGTCGGTCTCATCCATGGAAGGCACGTATTACTGTTCCTATTATCGTACCTTTCGATGGTTTCTATTCTTTCCTGTCCCTCCAAGCGGGCATCTCGGCCAACTTCTGCCTCGCCGCCCTCTCTGCCCCAGGCCTGTCCATCTTCATCTCCTGCATATAGTGCCTGGTAACGAGCCGCTCGAAGACCTCCTCGTAGCTCTTCAGATGCCCATGCTGGTCCGAACAGCCGGGACATATGTCCGCGATCTCGGATGCGACCTCGCGCTGGGTCCTCTTCATGGGCAGTCCGCAGCTCATGCACCCGACGACATCCTTGAGCTCCTCCCTGGCCTCACTAGCAGTGTGGCGTTTGTGCTTCAGTTTCTTTGGCATCTTTCTCATCCTCCCGAGACATCAACAGCTCGCACGTCGTGAGTAGTTGTTGACGTACATGTCATGCTCCTAAGGGGCCCCGGCCTCCGTGGTGAAGGCTTTATCTGCGAACAGTCATCGACCTTACGCCGGAGGGAGAATCCACGGACGAGAGAGGGTTCAGGTCTTTCCTAGGAGAGGGCAAGCGGGTGCCGAAGGGTCTCAAGGAAGATGTCATCCGGGACAACGTGAGGCTCGCCAAGCAGTTCGAAGAGTTCCTCGCGAAGACATCCCCGCGACGGTCGGCAGTGAATGCCACTGACAACGACGTCAGGCTCTTCATCAAGCACCTTGCGAAGAGCGGGGATAACAGATTCGACAAGCTCATCGGACTGCTGAGGTACTCGAGGTTCATCGGAAACAGAGCCATGGAGCTGGAACTCCTCGTCACGCTCGACGGCGTCGATGTCCTGGGCAAGCTCGTTGAGGCCGCCAAGGGACATCTCGGGAAGAAGGACCACGAGAGGATGTTCGCGGGGTTTGAGACTCCCTCGCTGGGCACGCCCCACAAGGAGATGCCAGCGTTCACGCAGGAGTTCATGAGTCGGTTGATGAAAGGGACCGATCGAGAGACATGGAGGGCGATACTCCTCACCGGCGTCCATGCAGGTCCCCCCGAGGCGTACGCTGAAGAGAAGGAGATGCTCCGAGGATCGAAGGACGTCGATGAGTATCTCGCGAAGAGAAGGCAGCAACTGATCGACCTGCTGGAAGAGCACTTCAGAAGCGGGACCCTATTCTACACTCAGGAGATAGACGACCTGTCGTTGGAGTTCGTTCGCAACGACCCTGAGGTTGCCGGCGGGGTTCGGAAAGGGGACAGCATATACCAGACCAAGGTCCCCTACATGATGAAGGAGTATCTTCGCGAGAAGGACCCCACGATGAGGCGATACTACTACTGCCACTGCCCCCTTGCCAGGGAATCGATTCTCACAGGGGCCACGATACCGCGTGACTTCTGCTATTGCAGCGCAGGCTATGAAAAGATGCCCTACGAGGTGGCGTTCGGCGTCCCGGTCAAGACCACGGTGCTCAAGTCGGTGTTGTGGGGGGACGACGTGTGCAGGTTCAGGATGGAAATACCTGAGGAGTATCGCATCAAGGCAAAGAGCCGGAACAGGCCGACTCGTAGCCGGAAGAAGCCGAAGAAGAAACGGTACCGGAAGCAATCCAGTCGCCGAGAGTGACGGGAATCGCTCTCTTTCCAAGCCTGGAGAAGAGCGTTGTGCGTCAGGAGCTTCCCTCACACTGCGTACGTCAAGACTCCGCTCGCGCTGCAGAAGACCCAGTACGCCTGTCCCACCGTCAGTTCGAAGTCCGTTGACAGATCGAACACATAGAAGGGCTCGTACAGCCCAGCGTCATATGCGACCACTGCCATTATGCCGCCGGGCTCGCTATACATCGCGGGTACGTCGCTAGCGCGTCTGGTCGAGTTGAATCCCAGGAAGCCCAGGGCGACCCAGCCGCCTTGTGCAGGCACAGCGCACTGCACATGCTGCGTCGATGGAGGAGCTGTCCCGGATATGACCAGGCTTCTCGCCGTGCTCGAATGAATCCAGTAGCCCACGCTCGGTTCCAATGCGAAGTCCGCGCTCTCCGGAGATATTCCGACGACGTAGGCACCATCATAGCTCTGAGCGGAGGAGTCCCACCCGAAGATGGCATCGCCGAAGGCCAGACCCAGATTGCTTGCGAAGTAGTCGCATCTCGCCAGTGGAAGCGATATGAAGTTCCAGCCTGCGACGAGTTCGGACTCGGAGGCCGTCTCCTCACCAATCGATATCAGCGTGGAATCCCCGGCCACAGGCGGATCTCCCTGATTGTATCCCGCGACAAATCCCCATATCGTGTAGTCTCCAGGCACAGGGACATCCTCGCCATTGTCATCCTTCTGGTCCCAGGTGTAGTGGAAGTTCACGGTTGGCGGAGCGCCCAGATATGTCGGAATCTGCGCCCAGTACCAGTGCTTCCTCAGGTCATAGACGACTTCTCCTGACGCATTCTCAACGACGAAAAATGATTGGCAAGCCGAGCTGAAGCTGGCAGACAACGGTCCAACCACGGACACATTAACCTGCACCGCGTCTCCCGCGACGTACGCTTCCCTATCCGTGGTTACAATCACTGGCTCTTCCCAAGTTGCTGAGTAGTTCACCGGCACCAGTGAAATGGAGGCCAGCATTACCACCAGGGCCGCCAGCAGCGAGGGGAGCCTCCCCGCGCCGATCATCACTCATTCCTCCAATAGTCAAGTTGCACTTCCGCTAGATAAATGTTTCATTCCTCGAGGGTGGCAACTGAAGTAGAGTAGGCATGATGCGCTGCCGACCAGGATCGGCCCTGCGGTTGGCGAAACCCAACTGGGCGCAATCGAGGACTGTCTGCCCAGATAAGAGTGCAGAGGGAGACTTGCCGACTTCAACCGCACAAGGAGTGAGAGTGGGCCCAACCGGATTCGGACCGGTGACCTCCCGGTTATCAGCCGGGTGCTCCAACCATGCTAAGCTATGGGCCCGTTAGGCTCTTGCGCAATACAGTGATGTGGATTAAATACTTTGCATAATGCACGTCTGACCCAGTCAACTCTTTAGCCGGAGCCGCGCGTACTCCCCCGCGCACGGCTTGCCCTTCACGACATGCGCCTCGAGCGCTGTCAAATCATATATCACTGAGAATATCGTCTCCGAGACGTCGAGAGGGTGCTTTCCCGGGTCAGCATGCCTGCAGATCGAACAGGGCTTGTTCACATGATCTCGCAGTATCTGCTTCAGCGATTCGGGCGTGACATCCCCCAGTTGATCTTCCAGGAGCCGAAGGGCTCTGTTGTACCTGAATCTCGAACAAGAGAGCGAATCCGGGTCCGACTCGAACCGCTCCATCTTGGGAGCGACGTAGTGGTTCGTGTGGACCATATATCCGTCGATACCATACAAGTGGGCGCAGTCGGTAGCGGACCCCTCGAGCGAATACATCTCCCCGCTTCTGTCGGCAACTATGTTGTTGTAGCTCGATGCGCGCCCTGCTGGCATTGCATGTTCAATCGCCTCACCTATCCGTCTTGCCTCGAAAACCTTGCGCACGGGGAATATCCTGGGAACACCCAAACGCATATCGTTGGGGGAGAGCGCATTGCCAGTGAGGCTGACCCCAGAACTGTTCATCCCGCACGATGGAAGTATGCCTGCATAGGCTGTCGCGAAGAACTCCGGCTTGCCTTTCGGTTTTGCGTGCAGCAGCACCACCGTCTCCAGCGCATCGAAGGACCAATCCTCGTTGTGCGCGGCGAGTACTTTCCCGTCTCTGGAGACGTCTGCATTGACCACCAGGTCCGTGCAGCCCTTGAAACCCTGTTCTGACAGCAGCTCGTGACAGCAAAACGCGAACACGTCCTCGAAAGGCAGCCTGGCGCCCTCCGCATAACCCCGAAGCTCCTCGACGTAGTCCCCATAGAAGTCCTCCCCGAACGGGACATAGAACCGCGATCGAGCGACAGCCTCCGTCCAGCTCTTCCCCGTGTAGTGTAGTATCGAGTCGGCTATGCTCTTCCTGTACTTGACCGCCCTCGCGGCGCACTTCCTGCCGACGGCCCTGCCCAGCTCGTAGGGCCTTCCAGACGCTTCGACAACCGGGAGCGTTATCGTCCTCATCCTGACCGAAAACACCGAAGCGCGTTTCTGTCTAAATAACCTAGTGAGGGCCGAAATCGGCTACCTGGCGAACTGGGTGAACGCCTGGAGTGCGCGCATCGAGTTCTTCGGTATCTTCTTGCTGGAATCCACAGACAAACCCGTCTCGGATATCGTGATCGGTCTTGGAACCGTGTCATGAGCCGATCCGCGGAACTTCTCGACCGTGATCCACCTATCGATCTTGTTCGAGACCAGCCGCTTGTGGAGCCGGACCTCGCCCCTGCATATGAATATCTCGGCCTCCAGCTCGGTGGGGTCGGGCAGGTCCGTGATGACAAGGGCTGTCACGCACGACTCCGATATGAAGCGCAGCAGCGACATGATGGGCGAGGACTGGTCATCCATCGTCTCGGAGAGCTTCCTGAGCGAAGTGAGCGAATCTATGACCAGACGGTCATAGCGCGCATCCTGGAACTCCTGCTTGAGCATCAGCTGCAACGACTGGATAGATATCTCCGGTGCGGCCTGCTTTATCGCCTCCGCCCTGCCACCGCCACCCATCTCTCTCAGAACCCCGACGGTCCTCTGCGCGGCAACCTCCACAAGCGAGACCCTCTTGCTGAACGCCTTGGCGGCGGGGTGCACGTCCAATATCCTTATCTTCCCCACATCCCAGCCCAGCGCGCGGAAGTTCTCCCTGATCTCCGTCGGGGGCTCATCGACGGCGACCAGGAGAGACCGCTCGCCGGCCTTCACGCCTTGGTGCAGGAACTGGATCCCCAGAGTGGTCTTGCCGCTGCCTGTCGTCCCCGACACGACATACGGCCTGCCGACGATCAGCCCTCCCCTCAGCATCTCGTCCAGACCTTCTATGCCCGTGCTCATCCTGCCCTCGCGTGCCCCGCTCATATGCCACCCCCGGAATGTGGGTCAGGATTTCCCTGTCCCGCGGGCGACTCGGCCGACTGCTCTGGAGGCTTCTCGGCGGAGCCGGCCTCCGGCGGCTCGGGCACTTCGTCAGGAGGCGGCGGAGGCTCTTCCTCCCCTTTGCCCTCAGAATGCGCCTTCGCATGGATAGCTGACCTCTTCTTCTCCTGGGCCGCGCTCTTGACAACGAGCCCCCCGGACCCTATTTTGACCATGCGCAGGGTGTGGTCGTGAGTCGAGCCTCTGTATTTCTCGACTGTGACACCCCTCATCAGCCCGCGTCCGTCGACCCACTTGTGGAGCCTGATCTCCCCTCGGGCCATATGCATCTCAACGTCCGGCTTGGAGACCTCGGGGAGATGCACGGTCAGGAGACACGTGACGCCGAGGTCCGAGAGCAGCCTCAGGAAAGATATCAGGTTCGCGCTCTCCTCACTGGTCCGAATGTAGAAGTACCTCAGAGATGTAAGGGAGTCCACGACCACACGTGAGTATTTCCGGACCTTCATCTCCTGTCTGAGGAGCTCCTGGATCGTGTTGACGGTCATGTCCACGGGGCTCCGTTCCGAAGTCTGGCGTATGCCCTTCGGCAGGTCCTTGAAGTAGACCACCCTTCTCTCGGTGGACACGTCCCTGACCGGGGTCTTGTCATAGCTCATCACGTCCGGGGTCGCATCGAATACCTGGATGCGGCCGATGTCCCAACCGTAGGAGAGCATGTTGCTGCTGACTTCATTGGGCGGCTCGTCCAGGGAGACGTAGATGGTCCTCTCGCCTGCCTTGGAGCCCTCGAGAAGGAACTGCATGGCGAGCGTTGTCTTGCCCGTGCCTGAGGTGCCGGACACGAGGTACACTCTCCCTGGGATGAGCCCGCCATACAGCATCTCGTCAAGGCCAGGCACCCCGGTCTTGACTTTGTCCTTGATCATCTGACGCCACCAATCATGCGATGCCTGGAGTTCACACGGCCTGGCACTTGATTCAGATTGGATATGCTTATATTTTTGCCTGCGATGGCCATGCCCTGTAACTGTGGCCATCGAACAGTCACAAGTGGCCAATCAGGAGTACACCTATGACCACGGATGTCACTGCCGGTGATGATTCGCCAGCGTCTCCGAAAGGCCTCACAAAGCCAGGCAGTATCCTCTCCTCACTGGCAATATCCAGGGACTTCTCGATTCTGCTGGCATCCCTTGCGGTCGTGACATTGGGGTTCGGCATACTGACGCCGATTATCCCGAAGTTCGCAGTGGACAATCTGGAGATGACCGAATCAGAGATAGGGTTGGTCTACTCTCTGTTCGCAATCACCTTCGCGTTCTTCATGCTGCCTGCCGGCTACTGGGCCGATAAGGTCGGCAGGAAGCCCATGATCATCTCGGGAATACTCCTCTTCGCGGTGACGACCTTTCTTCTGGCGTTCATCACCGACAAGTACCAGTTCGCGGTTCTGAGAGCGCTCGAAGGAGTGGGTGCGGCCATGGTTACCCCGGCAGCATTCGCCCTCACCGTCGACCTGGTCCCTGAGAGCAAGAGGGGCATCGCCATGGGGGCGGAGGGGACGGCGCAGCTGCTGGGTGGACTTGGCGGCCCCGGCTTGGGAGGCTTCCTGGCCGGCGAGATAGGATTCTACTACCCGTTCTATGTGGCTGCGGCGCTTGCCGTCGCGTGCGCGATTCTGACGGGATTCATAAGATCACCTTTGGCGAGGGTGTCCGACGAGAGACCCTCGCTGTTCTCCATGTTCCGGTCGTGGAAGAGGAACGCCGCTCAGAACAGGGCTCTTTGGGCGGTCACCACGCGAGGGTTCGTCATGGGCATCGTCCAGGGACTCTGGAACCTCGGCCTCATCCTCTTCTGGTATGAACGGCTCGATATGACCACGACCGAACTGGGCTTCGCCATGACCGTCGGCATGTTGGTGATGGTCCTGGCGACGATTCCCTTCGGGGCGATGTCCGACAGGCACGGCAGACGGCCCTTCATGATCATAGGCGGGGCCACAATGGTGCTCGGTCTGGGACTGAACGTCTTCATCACTGAGGTGTGGCACGTCTTCGTCCTTGTATCTATAGAGATGTTCGGCGCCGCGATGTCCAACCCTTCGGTCGGTGCGATGCTTGCCGATGTGATGCTCGAAAAGGAGCGCGGCAGGGTGATGGGCGCCTATCAGATGATCGTGGGGTTCGGGAACATCATCGGGTTCGCGCTGCTTGGATGGGCGTACACTGCAATCAGCCCAGAGGCGCCCATCATAATGTGCACCTTCGCGCTCGTTGTCGCGACCTCGATCATCGTGCTGTTCGTCGGGGAGACGCGCAAAGCGCCGGCACAAGCTCCGGCAACCGGAGCTGGCAAGGCCGATTCGGAATGGGTTACCGGTTCGGAGAACAAATGACGCACACGCCGAATCCTGACAAGCTTATTATATCGGCAACCGTTTCCTTTTCCCGGGCCAGAGAGAGATGCCAGTCATAAACTTCAGCTACTCTGACCTTGTCGAGCTGATCGGCAGGGAGGTGAGCAGGGATGTCATGCGGGAGCGGCTCCCGATGATGGGCGCGGACATGAAGTCGGCGCCCGACGACTCAGATGACTTCTCTTTCGAGTTCTTCCCTGACAGGCCAGACCTCTACTCCGTTGAGGGCATAGCGAGAGCATTGAGGGCATTCTTGGACATCGAGCCGGGGCTGCGATCCTATGCGGTTGGCGAGTCCGATGTGGACCTTCTTGTGGACCCATCGGTCAATCACGTGAGGCCGTACATCTGGTCGGCACTGGTCGAGGGCAACGAATTCACCGACCCTCTCATACGGTCGATGATGGACCTCCAGGAGAAACTGCATCTGACCCTGGGGCGGAACAGGAAGAAGGTCGCCATCGGGATACACGATTTCTCCACCGTGAAGCCACCTTTCACATACAAGGCAGTCCTGCCTGACGAGGTGTCGTTCACACCTCTCCAGGGTTCGAGACGTATGACCCCCGCAGAGATCCTGAAGGAGCACGAGAAAGGGATCGCCTACGCGTTCGTGCTCGAGGGCAAGGAGAGGTACCCGCTCATCGTCGACAGAGAGGGTGAGGTCCTGTCGCTTCCTCCGATCATCAACGGGACCACCACCGCCCTGACAGAGGATACGAGGGACATACTCGTCGACTGCACGGGCACCGACCTCGACGCGGTCAAGGCGGCAGTGAACATACTGACGACCGCCTTGGCCGAGCGGGGAGGGAAGGCCAGGACCGTCCGGATACATCAGGGTGGCGAGGTCATGCTCGCCCCGGACCTGAGGCCGAGAGAACTGCGACTGGACCCGAAGCTCGTGAACAGATGGAACGGCACCAGCCACTCGGAGGAGGAGCTCGCGCGGTGCATGAGGAGGATGGGGTACGGGGCATCCGTGAGAGGAGACTGCTTGGACATCCTGGTCCCTGCCTACAGATCTGACATCCTGCATCCAGTCGACCTGGCGGAGGACGCCGCGATAGGCTACGGCTTCGACAACTTCGGGGAGTCTCTTCCCAGGATGGCCACGTTCGGCACCGAGGATCCGTTGACCACATATTCCCAGGCGGTCAAGACCATGATGGTCGGCCTCGGGTACTCCGAGGTGGTCACACTGTCACTGTCCTGTCCAGAGGAGCAGTTCGACGCGATGAACCTTCCCCATGATAAGCACGCAGTAGTTGTCAAGAACCCAGTGAGCGAGGCGCACGTGCTCCTCAGGACGTCCCTTCTGCCGAGCCTGATGACCATCCTGAGGAAGAACAAGCATCGGGATCTGCCCCAAAGGCTGTTCGAGGTGGGAGATGTGGTGTCGAAAACCAGGAACAGGACACTGCTATCTGGTGTCGCCATACATTCCAAGGCCAGCTTCACAGAGGTCAAGTCCTTGGCCCAGGCTGTCATGGGCGGCCTGGCAGTCAGCTCGTCAATCAGCGCCAGGGATCATGCCAGCTTCGTAGAGGGCAGGTGTGCGGAAGTCGTGGTCTCTGGCGAACCCGTGGGGGTGTTCGGCGAGCTGAAGCCGTCCACGATAGAGGCCTTCGAGCTCAAGTACCCTGTCGTTGGGTTCGAATTCGATATCGAGACCCTGTTCGGTCTCTCTGTTTCTCGCGAGCGTCCTTCATGATCCTCCAACGCGTCCGAAATCATGATATCGGCGGATGCGATGTTTACCCGACCTGCTGAGGTAGCTAAGCCCGGTTCACGGCGCCAGCCTTGAGAGTTGGTGGTACTCCGTACCTCGGGAGTTCAAATCTCCCCCTCAGCGCTCATCGCCCTCGCCCCGGGTCCGCCTGTAGCCTCCTCGGGTTGCTCTCCAGGATGTAGACGCCAGCGAATGCGACGATGCCGCCGAGCACGGCGAGAACAACGGTCCTCGGTAGCATGATCTCCGCATCAGGGAAGACCAGCAGCACGAGGAGCTGTACACCCACTGTCATTATTCCGGTGAGCGCGAACAGGACCGATGTCATTGACGCCCCTATCTTCGGCAGGCCAGCATTGTATGTGAGCAATCCCGCTGCGGGGAAGAGGCCGATGAGGACCAGTATCAGCCAACCATACATGTCAGGCCAGGTGACCAACCCAGAGGCAACGCCGACAGCAAGGAGCATGAATCCGGAGAGCAGGAGCTCCAGGCCTGAGAACGGAGTCAGTCTGTACCTCCTCAGAAGCACAGTCGTGAGGACGACTGAAGTCCCGAGAACAAAGGAGCTCAGTATGGCCTCGACCTCCCCGAGCCCCATGTCGAGGCTGATGGTGTCTACATCAGCGAGGACCAGGAACACGCCGACCACGATCATGACACCCCCAACTGCTTCGAACCTGCCAAGGCGCTCGCGGAGGAATATTGCAGACAGCAGGACGACGAAGAGCACCTCGGACGACCCTCCGCCCAAGAGCGCTTCTTTCCCCGCGCCGATCCTGCCAACCGAATCGAACCACAGGAGCACGCCCACAGCTACTATCGCGCAGAGGATGAACATCGACCCCCAGCCCTTCCTTCCGAGGGTCTTGACGAAGGCTGCAGAGCCTCGCGGCCTGAGCGATAGGAGGACCAGCCCGCCCACTATCGAAGGGAATGACGACACGAGAAAGATGTTGATGTCTGCGATGTTCAGGGCGCCCTCGATAGCGACGGTTTCAAAGGCCACGATGAGAGCGGAGAGCAGAACGACCACGATGTACTTTGTCCTGACGTCCAAGGGCTCCCTCGCCGCTCAATGGCCGGATACTATTGATACCTTTTGCAGGTCAAAAGCGACGTTCCCTCAACATTTATCTGCGCGCATGCGAATGTTGATGTTCGCAGAAGGGAACGGGATGGGGTCTTCCTGTAGATACAGCTACCTCAGCGGAGCTTGCGCGAACAAGCATGTGGACAGCCTCCAGTGTGTCGGAGAGGACAAGTGCGAGTTCGCGGGACTGAACGTCATGACGGCGAAGAAGGCCGAGTCAAGGGTCGACGGATCTGGGTTTGACAGGTGGCTTGGCCTCTACTGCGAGAAACACAGGAGGTTTCACGCGCCCGGCGGGGAGGACTGTCTGGGCACGAGCGGCCATACTGTGACGCCTTCAGTCCTCCAGAAGCGGCCTTCCGCCTTCGGCGAGGAGCCGTGACAAGATGAAGTGCAGATTCCGGACAGCGGACAGCCTGTGCACGGGCAAGTACAATGGTTTTGCGTGCATCGGCAGACAGTGCTCGTATTACATGGAATCGCTCAAGTGCGAGCATCACGAGGAGACCGGGGACTACTGCAGGAAGTACGCGCGGTTCGGATGCGTCGGCAAGGACAGCTGCGGAACCCTTGCTGACTACCTCGCTGCAACTGCGGAAGAGGCCTGAGACGGCCGGTCGTACAACTCGGGCCTGATCCGCGGGATGAGCGCCATCAGGACGGCTATCTCAGTAAGAGAGGTCCTGTCGATCAGTCCATCCGAAAGGTATCCTACAGAGCCCATCTTGTGGCCTATTCCCTCTATCTCTGTCATCCTGCTCATAGTGTCGCCGACCGTGGCCCCTTCCAGGACCGCGGTGATGACCTCTGGCGGGTATTCGAATCCGGGTCCGTGACCGACTGTCATGCGGCCGGACGAGTCGACGATCGCACAGTACTGTATGTCGAGGTACCTTCCGAGGATTCTGTTGTGGAACAGCCCGGCCTCTATTCCGACCCCGAAATCTGTCTTCTCCCTGCTCAGCGCCTGCCGGGCTCTGCGGACCGCACCCTCGATGGTCTTCTCCCCGAGCGGCTGCTTGTTCCCGCTCTGGTCGGTCTCGATGCCGCGAACATCGACCAGGCCGAACGCCTGGGTGAAGATGTTCCTGACCGCATCGACCTTGACCTTGTTCGTTGAGCCGACTGCCACGCTGATCGCGCGTAGCAACCTGCCCTCCTTGTCGATCTCCCCTTTCACGATCCTCGATGCGCTGATGAGGAACGAGTCGTCCGCCCGCACCTCTTTTATTGAGAACACCTTCAAGGGCTTCAGGCCGTTCCTGCGCCTGAGCTCGTTGATCCTGTCTGCCTGATCGCGTGTCTCGGGGGATACGACTATGGCGTCCAGGATCTCCGATGTGGCGGCCGTGCCTGCGCTGTCCGAGATCATGATTATGTCGAAGGGCTTCCCGAACCTGCCCAGGTACTTCGCGAGGCTCTTCTTCCTCTGAAAGTACGGCGCCACGGGTACGCTCTTGATACTCTTGGCGAACTCGTCGGAAGTCAATCCGACTTCCACTGAGTCGCCTACTGTGAAGGCCGTCTCGAAGAGCAGCTCGTGGCCCTTATGGAGTACGTTGAAGGTGCCGCCGACACCAACTCTCATCACTAACTCCCCATGAACACAAGTACCATCGCCCCGATGAATACCGCGACCATCAGCCCGTAGAAGTAGATGAGCTGGCGCTTCTTGGCCAGCATCTTGCCCTTGAACTCCCCCTCGCACTTGTCGTCGCAGAACTTGTCCTTGTAGGGGATGGCCTTGTCGCAGTTCTGGCAATGCCTGTGCTGGCCGACGCGCTCTACCAGATGCTCACCGACCAGGTCAAGACCCTGCCGGGATATATCGTTTGTCCAATCGACGGTCAGTCCTCGCGCCTGACGCCTTCAGACCCCACTCTGACAACTATCGGCTCCCCGCCCGAGTTCCTGATCGCCTCTGCGACCGACCCGACGTCGTCCGTCAACGCGATCATACTGCCCCCGCCTCCTGCGCCTGTGAGCTTCGCACCGTATGAATGAGGCTTGACAGCGCCCACGAGTTCATCCAGCGCGGGATGCCCGACCCCGAGTGAGTTCAAGAGCCCTTGGTTCTCGTCCATGAGCTTCCCGAGCCTCCTCTTGTCCCTGGCCTTGAGTGCGTCGACGCCCTCGAGGACTATCTCCCCTATCCTGTCGACGGCAGTTCCGGCCTCAGGGTTCTGGTCGACCAGCTTCTTCACCTTCGCGACGAGAGGCCCGGTTGAGGCGTGAATGCCCGTGTATCCGACTACGAAATCGAGCTTGGGAACTTCGCAGTGATGCATGTTCCAGACGCTGCCTCCGTGCTCGATCCTCCAGAGGAACCCATCCTTCTCTTCCGGCGAGACGAGAACACCGTTTCCGTGCGTGGAGATTGAGGTGTCTGTTGGGCTCGCGCGTCCCTGGACCTTGAGCTCGACCGCGAAGGACTTCTTGGCAACGGCTTCCGGGCTGAGCCTCCCCTTCGAACTCAGCATAGCGGCAACAGACGACACGGTCACCGCCGCGGATGACCCGAGACCCGAGCCGGAAGGGATCTCGGAGACAGTGTCGACGTTGATCGGCGGGCCTCCCCACGCCTCGTCGAGAGCTGCGGAGATGTAGGCATGGTGCTTCTTCCTCATCGGCCGTCCGTTGACGCTGTACTCGTGCGACTTGCAGACGGAAGCGGAAATCCTCAGGTCTATCGCCAGGCCCAGCGCGGGCTTCCCGAAGACGACCGCGTGTTCGCCGAACAGAATCATCTTCCCCGGCGCCGAGCACTTCGTCATCAATACTCCTCCAGCCCCGAATCCGGTTATATCCTTTTCCATGAGCTTCAGCCACCTCGCTCTTCTGTCATTGCCGATTGACCCCTGCAAAAGGATTAAGACCGCAGTACGGGGTTCGGCATACCAGCACCGGTGTTGACTCATGGTACGCAGTTCGAGGATAGAGGGTTTCTACAAGCTGACGATTGCCGAACGCCTCAGAATCGTGAAGGAGTTCGGGGACCTCACTGACGAAGAGGCACTTGCTCTAGCAGGCTTCGGGGGGATCGACCCGACCATCCCGGACAGGATGGTGGAGAACGCGGTCGGGTCTTTCCAGATGCCGCTTGGAATAGCGGTCAACTTCAGGATAAATGACAAGGACTACCTGATACCGATGGCGATCGAGGAGCCTTCCGTCGTGGCTGCGGCCTCGAACGCCGCGAAGATGGCGCGGGGATCGGGTGGGTTCTCCGCCAGCAGTACTCCGCCGATGATGATCGGCCAGGTCCAGGTCACAAGGATTTCCGAGCCCGCGAGCGCCAAGGAGGCTTTGCTCCGCAGGAAGGATGAGATACTGGCGCTTGCCAACATGCAGGACCCGATGCTGGTTGATATGGGCGGAGGGGCAAAGGACATGGAGGTAAGGGTGATCGAGACCAAGCACGGCCCCAATGTAATCCTTCACCTCCATGTCGACGTGAGGGACGCCATGGGCGCGAACGCGGTCAACACGATGGCGGAATCGATAGCACCCATGGTGGAGGACATAACGGGGGGGAAGGTGTTACTCAGAATCCTGTCGAACCTGGCATCGCTCCGGCTCGCGCGTGCGAGCGCACTGTGGACAAAGGAAGCGATAGGCGGGGAGGACGCTGTGGACGGCATCGTAGAGGCGTTTCTGTTCGCGGAGGCAGACCCTTACAGATGCGCGACGCACAACAAAGGGATAATGAACGGTATCGATTCAGTGGTGATCGCGACAGGAAACGATTGGCGAGCCATCGAGGCAGGAGCCCATGCATATGCCGCAAGGACCGGCAGCTACAAACCCCTCACAAGTTTCGAGAAGACGAAGGACGGTGACCTCGCAGGCTCGATAGAGCTGCCAATGGCGGTCGGCCTGGTGGGAGGGGCGACGAAGGTGCACCCGACTGCCAGGGCATGCATCAAGCTTCTGGGCGTGAAGAAGGCGGGCGAGCTTGCGGAGATAGTGGCCGCTGTGGGCCTCGCGCAGAACTTCGCGGCCCTGAGAGCGTTGGCGACTGTTGGCATACAGAAGGGGCACATGACCCTGCACGCGAAGAACATAGTCGCTTCTGTCGGATGCCCTCCGGAGTTGGTTGACGAGGTCGTCAGGATCATAGTATCTGAAAAGAAGATACGTATGGACCGTGCGCAGGAGGTCATCCGAGACCTCGAACGCAAGAGAGGTACCACGCGGTAGCAGTCGGTTCCGGGCTTTCGCAAAAGTATAACTCACCGAGAGCAATCCAGAGCCGTGGGCGCTCCTACGACAGGCGACCTCCTTGGGCTGGCAGGCGTGTACGGATACGTGCTATGCGTTGTCATCATATCCTGGGCGCTCAGGAATCGCGTCCGAAACCCCCGCAAGATCGTCCACATACTCGTGGGAGGCATCGTGTTCTTCTGGTGGAGCTTCGACTCGAGGCTGATCATGGCTGGGCTCGCTGCGCTCCCGTTCGTCCCACTTCTGCTCCTGGCTTCTCCGCGTTCGCCCGTGGACTTCCTGAAGAACAGCCCGCTCGGCGCGCGGTCATCCGAAGGACATCCTTACGGCCTGGTCTTCTATGCGATCTCGTGGACCATAATCGCCTGCTTCCTCTTCGATGACCTGTATGCAGCATCGATAGCGATAGCCGCCATGTCTTTCGGCGATGGGATGGGCGAGTTCGTCGGCAGGAGTGTGGGCAAATTGACCTATCTGCCCAACAGAACCGTGGAGGGCTCTGCTGCGGTCTTCCTCGCAACATCGGTCAGCATACTCGTCCTGACGTGGTTCTATTTCGACGTGATCGGATACTGCGGGAGCACGATCCCAGCACTTGTGGTCCCCTTCGCGTTTGTCGTCGGAGGACTCGTAGCATCCCTGGAGGCCATCACACCTGGTTCAGTGGACAACCTCGTCATACCTCTCGCATGTGCGGGCATTCTCCACGTCATAGGGGTGTGAGCGTGAGGTTCTTCGCCGTAGATGGGCTCGATGGCTGCGGCAAGGACACGCACGCTGAGAGAATACGAGCCCTCTTTGAGGCAGAGGGGCAGAGAGTGACCATCATCTCGCATCCGTCCCGCTCGCGGCCGGGCAGGCTCTCGAAGAGGTTCCTGGAGGGCAGTGGACCGGTGTCACAGCTCTTCGCCACCTTCTTCTACACCACCGATGTGCTCATGTCTGTTCGATGGCTCACCACCAAGGGAGAGGGGACCGTGATCTTTGTGAGGTACCTGCTGGGCAGTGCGTATCTCCCCAGGCGTCTCGCACCGGTCGCTTACGGGTTCTTCAGCCGCCTCCTCCCGTTCCCCGATCTGGCTCTGTTCATAGACATCGATCCCGAGGTGGCCGTCAGGCGCATAGCCTCGCGCGGCCACAAGCCTGAGATGTTCGAGACCACATACAGGCTGGCGAAGGCGAGGTCCGTCGCGAAGGAGCTCGTCCGCGAGGGTTGGACCACGGTCGACAACAGCGAGGACGGAGAGGCTCCCTTCCGAGAGGTCGAGAGGATCCTCAGAGAACGATCATTTCTTCGGCCTGCAGTCTGAGGTCTCGTCGGGTACCTTCTGGATCTGACCTGAGGAGGCGTGTGGGGCCATCTTGCATTTCACGCAACGCGCGTCGCAGGGCTCTATGTGCACTATCACCGACGCATGCGCCAAGGCGGCCTTGATCTCCTTCTCCAGCTCGTCCACGAGGTCGTGGCTCTGCTTCACGCTCTGGTAACGTGGAACCACCAGATGAAGGTCGATCTGCCTGTCCGAACCCATCTTGCGCGCCCTCAGCTTGTGGAAATCCAGCACATCCGATTCGTGCCTCCTTATGACCAGCTCTATCAGTCTCAGCTCTGGTTCGGGGAGGCTTTTGTCGAGCAGACCCTCCGTAGAGCGCTTGGTGATGTCGAAAGCCGTGCGGATGATGAACACAGCGACCAGCATCGCTACCGCGGGGTCCAGCCGTTGATAGCCTGTGAAGTGTATCAGAACGAGGGCCATCATGACACCGACCGAAGTCCAGACGTCCGTCAACAGGTGGTACGCATCGGCCTCGAGTGCCAGAGAGTCCGTCTTCTTCGCCACCCTCTTGAGCCTGGTTCCGACGTAGAGGTTCAGGACCGTGGACGCCGCCATCACGACTATGCCAGCTGCGAGAAGCTCGACCTCGGCCTCCCTCCCGAACAACCTCCTGCCTGCCTCGTATATGATCCAGCCTGCCGCTACGAATATCAGAACCCCTTCGACCATGCCCGACAGGTTCTCATACTTGCCATGACCGAAGTGGTGCTCCTTGTCCGCCGGCTCAGCGGACATGGCGACGGAGAACCTGGCCATGAGCGCCGCCAGGAGGTCCATGCCCGAATGGATCGCCTCAGAGATCACCGCGACGGAGCCCATGAGGACCCCGACCACGAGCTTGAGCGCTACCAGGATTGTGTTCGAGACGACCGAAAGCTTCGCGACCGCGATCTTCTCCTCGGCGGCTCCCATCGACGGGTTCGATGATATAGCCAGTACTTAGGTCTTGTTGCAGCTCGTACCCACCACACCCGCAATTCGAAAGCATTATGGCGGATAAGCCGGATAACTCGGCTGGAACGGCAGGAATGCACATGACGAAGGACCCGAGCCATTTCCTCAATGAGCTCCCGATCTGGAAACTGAAATTGGTTGCGGAGGAGTACAGGATCGACATCTCGACCTGCAAGTACAAGAGGGACTATGTCGAGAAGATAGGAGCCAAGAAACTGACCGAAGAACAGGTCAGACAGGTGCTCAGCAAATCCAAGAAGGAGCCGGTCAAGGCACAGACAGAGGACGCCTCAGAGGAGATAAAGGAGATCGGCAGGGACATCCAGAAAATAGCTGAGAGGCCGGCCGAGCCCAAGGACATCCCAGGCGAGGACGAGAAGATACTTGACCGACACTTGGACGAAGCGCTCACTATGAAGCCGCAGTTCTTCCAAGTCGACTCGGCGAATGAGGAAGCCTTCAACAGGATGCTTCTCGGGGACTACCATGACGCGATCAAGGCCAACAGGGAGGCCCGGATCAGGTGTCTGGACCTGTTCTCCAGCTTCCAGGTCTATTCCGCTGCGGTGTCGATCCGCGCAGCCGACGAGCTTCTGGCCAAGCTCCCTGCGGACAGAGCCGACGTTCGGTCCGGACTCAAGACCTCGCTCGCGGCGGCGAAGATGGCTTTCGTCCACGGGACACCAAGGCAGAGGGAGGAGACCATAGAGAACCTGGAGGCTCTGGCTACGAGGGCGTATGAGACGTATTGGGGGGAGTCCAACCGCGCGGAAAGCGAACTCCTTGAACTCCTTCGTGACTACGAGTCATTCGGCACCAGGACAGAGGAAGCGAGAAGATACCTTGAGATAGCGGCCAGCGCCAAGCGCTCTCACAACCTCGAGGAACATTCGCGCATGCTGGCCCAGGCACGCAAGGCCGCGGAGAAGGCCAAGTCGGACAGGGCCGTCGAACTCGAAGGCATCTACCACATCGTCCGCGCAGCAGCTGCGGAGGCACAGGAGAGCGGCGCGGCTCTTGCCGATGTGGAGAAGGGCCTTGCCGATGCGAGGGAGGCGATGGAGGCCGGTTCGTTCGTGCAGGCAGTTAGGCTGATGGCCGACATCGAACGCGCGGCAGATGCGGCCCACATCGAAAGACTGAAGGCCGACAAGGAGCTCGAGAAGGCGAAAGTAGAGCTTGCCAGGTCTGTGGAGGCCAACTACGGACCGGTCATGAATGAGGCGGCATCCTACGGGTTAGACGTTCGCGAGCCGATCTTCCACGCAGGAAACGTGAGAGCGGCCCTTGACCGAGAGGACGTTGTGAATGCCACTAAGTTCGCCCGAAGGGTCAAGGAGATAATGGACGGGATGGAGAAGGACCTCGACCGGAAACGAATAGAGGTTGGCGTTGCTGTCAGAATACCCAACGCGAAGTGCGGCAAGTGCAAGAAGAAGTCCTTGTACGCCTTCCCGGGCTCGGTACGGAAATGCATGTCATGTGGCCACTCCTTCAGCGTCTCCGAAGTCAAGGCCGAATCGGAAACGGCCGTTGATGCTAGCCGGCAGGTGAAGCCAGCGGAGCAGCCGCCCAAGCCCGTTCCGGAAGAGAAGACGAAGCCTCCGGAGGGGAAGAAGCGTTGGTTCAGGTGGTAGCCGGCGGAGTCTCCTGGAGCTGCTTCTGCTCCACTGCCTCCTTGGCGAGACCCCGGATGACGTCAGCGCGTGTCACTATGCCGACTACCTCGTTCCCGTCCACCACGGGCAGCCTGTTTATCCCGCGCTGGACCATCCTCATGACGGCCTCGCTAACGGTGATATCAGGCCCGACCACCTCCACATGCCTGGACATGACCTCTCGGACGGGCATGTGGCCTATCTCTCCGTAAGCCTCGATTATCTCCCTCTGGGTCACCTCCTCCTGGAACGCTATCCCGAGGGACGAGATTGACGGATAGATGAGTCTCAGGTCCTTCTTCTGTGTCTTGATCGACCTGAGGACGTCCGCCTCGCTGAAGATGCCGACTATCTGACCGCTCTCCACTACAGGCAGCCCTGATATGTTGTTCTGGGCAAGCATCGCGGAGGCGTCCTTCACCTGCGTGTCTGGCTTCACGGTGATGACAGGCTTGCTCATGATATCCTTGACTTTCAACATCTTTATCACCTTGATGATTGGTGGGAAAGCTATAAATGTTTCCACAGGCAGTCCCACGGATGCCGACGCATATCCAGGTGTGACCTATGCACATGAAGCTCAGACCGATATCAGACATCGAGATCGATGAGAACACGAAGGTCCGCGACCTGACCTCCCAGATGCTCGCCTCAGGCGGGTTCACCGCCAAGAAGCTCGGGCTGGCATGCGACATCGTGAAGAGGATGCTGCAAGACCGGCAGTGCACCATATTCCTGTCCTTCCCCGCATGCATAGTCTCCACGGGCACGCGGGGGGTCATCAGGAGACTCGTTCAGGACAGGCTGGTTGACACGATAGTCACGACCTGCGGGACGCTCGACCACGACCTTGCGAGAGTCTGGAAGAAGTACTACCATGGGGATTTCCTCATGGACGACGCGGACCTCCACAGGAAGGGCATCAACAGGCTGGGGAACATACTCATTCCGAACGAGAGCTACGGGGTGGTCCTCGAACAGAAGATACAGCCCATCCTGGACGAGCTCTACAGGGGCGGCAGGAAGACCATGTCGAGCAGGCAGCTCGCTCACGAGTTCGGGATCAGGGTGCGGGACAAGAAGTCCATACTGTATTGGGCAGCGAAGAACGAGGTCCCGGTGTATGTCCCTGGGATAACGGACGGAGCCTTCGGGTCACAGCTCTGGCTCTTCAAACAGCAGCACAGCGATTTCAACTTGGACGTGATGAAGGACGAGCAGGAACTGGCGGACATCGTCTTCTCGGCCAAGAAGACAGGGGCCATCATGGTCGGCGGGGGAATATCGAAGCATCATGTGATCTGGTGGAACCAGTTCAGAGGGGGACTCGAGTACGCCGTCTACCTGACCACCGCTGAGGAATGGGACGGGTCGCTCTCAGGCGCAAGGATACGCGAGGCCGTCAGCTGGGGCAAGGTGAAGGAGAACGCGCAATACACGACGGTTGAGGGGGATGCTACAATCACCCTTCCGATGCTGGCGGCATCGGTCTTGCCGGTGGGGCGGCCAGGAAGACATTAATAGCGTGTACGAAAATACTCTATACCCTAGCCACAGGCGGATGATGTGATGACGCCCAAAGACATAGGCCCGGAGATACCCTCGCCTCAGGACCTAATGGCTTTTACCAAGGAGTACTTCAAGGCCTACATGGACACCATTGAGGAGAAGAAACCGCAGGCCTACCCGAGGTTCGCTCAGGATGCGCCATACGACATCAAGAGCTACCTCCTTCCCAACGGCTGCATATGCATGATATTCAACTCGTCCCAGGAACTGAAGGTGGAAGGGGGTTCGAGGGACTGGGACCAGGCCCAGGAGATCATCGTGAAGGGCGTGGACCACTTCGCGGGTTTCTTCCCCTTCGAGGGCAGGTCACTGGGAGACTGGAACAAGAGGGGCAAGAGAGACGCGCACAGGGACATGAGGCTTCTCGACAAATCGGACCTCGGCAGGTGCGGCGCTGACCTGGAGGGCATGGTGGACAACATCACCAAAATGGTCAAGGCCAACCCCTGGCTGGGCAGGTCCGGCACGGAGATGATATCCACGCTCAGAGGCATCGAGGGCAGGGTGAAAGGAGGCTTCCCGACAGTCGACGCCATCGCGACCCTTCAGTTCCTGAAGTCGTACAATCCAGGGGCGGAAAGCGTCACCATTGAGTTCCCCGACAAAGAGCTCCTGCAGGACATCTCCGATGGCATCAGGAATATCTCCGAGCTCGAGGGAAAGCTCGATATGATAGAGAACCGCATATTCGAGATCGAGAAGTTGGCCAGCTCGCCTGAGAAGGACTCGCAGGTCGCGGACGCGGCCGACAGGATTGAGAGGCTTGAGAAGCAGCTTGAGAAGGTCTCGAACATACTCACGATGCTCAACTCGAAGGTTGAGAACTACTTCTCTAAGAGTGCGGAGAAAGAGCGCCAGGCGGACCTCGAACGCCAGATAGACGAACACATGTCCAAGTCGCTCTCGCACGATACGAAGATAACCGATCTGGAGAAGGAGGCGGAGAAACTCGTCGAGGAGATGCGCAAGATGGCCGCCAAAATGGAGAAGGACATCCACGACAGCAGGAAGAGGATCGCGCGCATGGAGAAGCACTTCGTCGACTTCGCCAAGATGGTCCAAGAGTAGTGTGCAATGAAGCGAATATGCGTTCTGCCAGGAGACGGCATCGGGCCCGAAGTGGTCGGGTGCGCGGTGGATGTCCTCAAATCCACCACGGGAGAACTCGAGTTCGAGTACGCAGAGATCGGGGAGAGGGCATACGGCATGGTTGGGGCCCACCTCCCCGATGAAACGCTCGAGATGATGAGGTCCTGTGACAGCTGCCTGTTCGGGGCCGTGACCAGCAGCGACCTGCCCGACTACGAATCGCCCGTCCTGAAGTTCAGAAAGGTTCTGGACCTCTACGCCAGCGTAAGACCCGTCCGAACGCTGGTCAGGCGGACCGGCAGAGGCCCTATAGATGCAGTCATAGTCCGGGAGAGCTCCGAGGGGATGTACACTCAGAACGAGGTATTCGACGACACTGGTGTGACCACGCTCCGACGGGTGACAAGAAGGGCTTCGGAAAGGATAGTGGACTACGCCATAGACTATGCCCTCTCCCACAGGCGAAAGAGCGTCTGTTGCGTACACAAGTCGAACGTCTTACGGTCCTCCGATGGACTGTTCCTAGAGGTATTCAGAGATGAAGCGAAGAGGAAGGGCGGAGGGCTCCAGTTCGAGGATCAGCTCGTGGACTCCGCAGCAATGAAGCTCGTGACCAATCCGGAGGCATTCGATGTCATTGTCACCCTCAACTTGTACGGCGACATCCTGTCAGATATCGCAGCCGGGGTCGCAGGAGGGCTCGGTTTCGCGCCGTCCGCGGCCATCGGCCCGAAACACTCCGTGTTCGAGCCGGCACACGGCTCTGCACCTGACATCGCTGGCAAGGCGATAGCGAACCCCACGGCTGCCATACTCGCGGGTGCGATGATGCTGGAGCATCTGGGAATGCTGGAGCCGGCCGAACGTGTCCGCAGGGCGATCACGGAGGTGTACGCTTCGGGCCACCTGACGGTCGACGTCGGGGGCAGGCACGGCTCACGATCGTTCTCAGATCTCGTGGTCGCAGCGCTCAGATGAGCACCGTTTGGAAGTGTCACCAGACCGACGGCCGGAAAATGCTTCTCAGGCCCGACAACTCGCTCCGCACATATGCGAGCAAACCCCTCG
>CAZHTV010000003.1:0-32141 GCA_964535775.1 uncultured Thermoplasmata archaeon
GCGAAGCTGCGTTAGGCGGGGAGCCGTGGCTACTCTGGAGGACGGCTCCTCAGGGGACCAGCGGAATAAGGCTATGCACGTGCTAACATGTGCCATGTATGGACAGGCCTTGCCAGCCACCACTTGCGGTCCGTCAGGCCGCCCCTGTGGCCACTGACTTTCGAAAAAGACTCCTTTGAATCGAAAAACGATTTATACATTGGAGCAAATGCCCGAGCAATGCTTGCAGAGGATTACATGGGGGTCGCGGTTTTCGCGGTCATAGCCCTCCTCATCCCTGCCATCGTGTTCCTTCTCTCAAGGTACTTCCGTAACGACAGGAACGACCCTCGCGGCCAGACCACATACGAATGCGGCGAGGAGCCCATAGGCGACGCCCAGATACAGTTCCACTTCCAGTACTATATGTATGCTATCATCTTCGTGGCCTTCGACCTCGTCACGGTCTTCGTGCTCCTCTGGGCGCTGGTGTTCTCCGACATAGGCGACCTGGCGAAGGTCTACATCCTCCTTTTCCTCGGCATTCTCCTCGTTGGCGTGACATACGCCCTGAAGAAGGAGGAGATAATCTGGATATGAAGACAGGGCAGGGCGGACAGACAGCCGGCCAGGCCATCGCATTCCGCTCCAAGGATTTCCTGAAGTGGTGTGATGAAGTCCTCGAGGGTGTTCTCAAACGATCGCCTATTGGCAGTGGCCTCGACTGGCTCCTGAAGGACTTCTTCAACTGGGCCACGAGGAACTCGATCTACCCCCTACACTTCGGAATAATGTGTTGCGCGCTCGAGATGGCGGTCGCGAGTGCTCCCAGGTTCGACGCCCAGAGGTTCGGGGTCATATACCGCTCCACGCCGAGGCAGTGCGACGTCCTGCTGGTGAACGGCCCTGTCAGCAAGAAGCTCAAGCCGGACCTCAGGAGGCTCTATGACCAGATGCCGGAACCGAAGTGGGTCATCGCCATGGGCGAGTGCGCGATCTCCGGGGGGCCGTTCTGGCAGAGCTACAGTATAGTCCCTGGAGTGGACCAGTTCATACCCGTCGACATCTACATACCGGGCTGTCCAGCGAGGCCAGAGGCCTTGCTCGACGGGTTCATCAAACTACAGAATCTCATCAAGGAGAACAAGAAGGGTCTCCTGACCGGGAAGTGAGGGAGCAGCAGGGGTAGGAAGATGCAGGAGCGGGGAGACCACAGCCCAGCTGAGGGCATGGAGAGAGCCATCAGCAGGGTCGACGAAGTGCCCGAAGAGAAGGTCATCAGGGCGCTCCTTGACAGCTTCCCCAGCACCGTCACGGACTTCAAGAAGCTCAGGACGGGCGTCGTGAGGGCTAGGATCGACCGGAGGGACCTGCACAGAGCGTGCATGTTCGTCAGGGACAGCCTCGGCTTCGAGCACGTCTCGATGATATCCGCCGTGGAGTATGAGAGCAGGTTCGAGATCGTCTACCACATCGCGAGCTGGGACCACAGGCTGCTCCTCGAACTCATCACGACGACTCCAAAGGACGACCCGTCCGTGGATTCCGTCTCCTCTGTCTGGGGTGGGGCCAACTGGCAGGAGAGGGAGGCGTACGACCTGATGGGCATCAGGTTCAAGAACCATCCGAAGCTCGAGCGCATACTCCTGCCCCAGGACTACCTCTATCACCCGCTCAGGAAGGATTTCAAGGGGGGTGACTGAGTGGCCGAGATGTGGATCAACATGGGACCTCAGCACCCCATGACGCACGGTCTCTGGAACCTGCGGGTCAAGGTCGACGGGGAGACCATAGTCGACGCGCAGCCCGAGGTCGGGTACCTCCACAGGGGCATCGAGAAGATCTGCGAGGGCCGGACCTACACTCAGATAATACCCATCACGGACAGGCTCTGCTACGGCTCCTCTCTCACATGGAGCCATCTCTACTGCGTCACCGCGGAAGACCTCATGGGCATAGAGGTGCCGGAGCGTGCGGAGTACATACGGGTGGCCGCGATAGAGATGCAGAGGATAGCGTCCCACCTGATGTGGTTGGCGGCATACGCCGTCGACCTCGGCCTGATGCTCGGGTTCTTGTACGCGATGAGGGACAGGGAGGTCTTGATCGACCTGCTCCAAGCGCTCTCCGGGTCAAGGCTCACATACAACTATCCGAGGATAGGGGGTGTCGCGCACGACATCCCACCGAACTTTGAGCGCGACTCGTTGCGCGCGTGCGCTTACATGGAGAAGAGACTCCGGGAGTATGAGGACCTCTACGAGGGCTCGAAGGTCTTCATGATGAGGAACGTCGGCGTCGGGCTGCTGAAGAAGCAGGACGCGATGAACCTCGGTGTCACCGGCCCTCCCCTCAGAGCCTGCGGCGTCAGCTACGACCTCAGGAAGGACATGCCGTACAGCGTGTACCCTGAGATGGACTTCCAGCCCGCCGTCCAGCCAGATGGCGACTGCTACGCCCGCTACAGAGTCAGGATGGACGAGATGTACGAGAGCTGCAAGATCATCCGGCAGGCCATCCAGAGGATGCCCAAGGGCAAGTGGAGGATCGTGGCCCCGAGGAACGCCCCAGTGGGTACCGGCCTGGGCAGGGTCGAGGACCCGAGGGGCGAGGGCGTGATGTACATCGTCGGGGACGGCACCGACAAGCCCTACAGGATGAAGATCAGGAGCCCGATATTCGTCACCGTGTCCGCGGCGCCCAAGATGCTCATTGGATACAAGGTAGCGGATGTGGTCGCCATCATGGGCGGGCTCGACATGTGCATCGGGGAGACTGATAGGTGATGCCATGAACCTGTTCGATTTCTGCTACGGCATCATACACTGGCTCGTCGACCTCATCAACAACATCTGGTACTGGCTGGGCGACTTCTTGCCCTGGTGGTTAGGAGACTTCTTCACGGCAGTGGGGGACTTCGCAGCTTCGCACGGGCACATTGCCGTCATGGCGATTCTGCTCGAGGTCATCATAATCATAGCCATCGCGCTCATCAATGTCCTCAACTTCATCTGGCTCGACCGGAAGTTCATGGGCAGGATGTTCGACTTCTACGGCCCCTACTACGTCGGCTACAGGATAGGCGGGTGGCTCCAGAACCTCGCGGACGGCATCAAGCTGTTCGTCAAGGAGATAATCACCCCCGCAAAGGCAGACAAGCTCGGGTTCCTCCTGGGCCCGGTGATCTATGTCGGCTCCTCTTTCCTCGCCCTGGCCACGATACCTCTGGGCAGGCAGTTCTACATAGGCACCAACGCAGACCCCCTCAGCACTGGCGTGGGCGCGAGCGCGCTAATCGCTTTCGCATTCTTCGCTATCGCGCCGTTCTCCATCCTCATCGCAGGCTGGTCCTCGAACAACAAGTACACGCTGATAGGAGGGATGAGGTCCGCGGCCCAGATGATGAGCTACGAGATACCCATGCTCCTTACCGTTGCCAGCGTGTTCCTCCTCGCAGGCAGCTTCGGGTTCATGGACATAGTGGCAGCGCAGCACGACCTGTGGTTCGGCATCCCGTTGTTCATCGGCCTGGTGACCTTTGTAGTCTGTCTGGCGGCAGAGGTCGAGATACAGCCCTTCGACCTGCCGGAGGCGGAGGCGGAGCTCGTGGAGGGCTGGACGACCGAGTATTGCGGGATGCGGTTCGGCCTCTTCATGATGACGGGGTACCTCAGGGCGTACATCGGGGGTGCGCTCGCAACGGCCCTGTTCCTCGGCGGATGGCACGGACCCGCGTTCCTACCCGACCCGATATGGTTCCTGATCAAGGCGTACATCGTCTTCGTCATGATCGAGTGGGCCAGGTGGTCCCTGCCAAGGGTCAGGGTCGACCAGATACTGGACATCGGCTGGAAGCGGCTTCTTCCGCTCGCGATACTCAACCTGATGGTCGCCGTCGCCGTCAAGAGCATGGGGTGGTTCTAGATGGCCGACAAGAAGAGGCTTCCGAGTTCCGAAGGGCTTATCATAAGGCCCATGCTGAGGTCGGGTACCCAGTTCGTTAGGTCGTTCATCAAGGGGAAGCCGAACACGATTCTGTATCCATATCACATATTGGACCTGCCGCCGACATACAGGGGCAAGCACACCCTCGATTTCAAGCGGTGCATCGGGTGCGGGAACTGCGTCCAGATATGCCCGAACGACTGCATGTGGATGGAGAAGCTCGAAGACCCTGAGCTCGGCAAGATAGAGCGGCCTGGCGTGGACATGGGGAGATGTCTGTTCTGCGGGTTCTGCGTCGAAGTCTGTCCCACTGTCGCCCTGCATCACACAGTCGAGTTCGAGCTTGCCGATTTCCGAAGGGAGGATCTGAAGTACGGGCCGAGAGAGCTGAGGGACGACACCTTCGCGGACAGGGTCGCGGAGGAGAGACAGAAGCGGAGGCTGCCAGTCCTGGATATGTCCAAGTGCACAAGCTGCGAGAAGTGTGCAGGCGAGTGCCCCGAGATGTGCATAGCAATGATGCCCATCGAGAAGGTCGGCAGGTCGAAACCTGAGATCAACCTGACCAAGTGCACAGGGTGCGAGAAGTGCGCCATCGTCTGTCCCGAGAAGGCCCTCGAGATGAAGGACGTATATGAGTCGTACTTCGAGATGCCAGAGCCCAAGTTCCTGCTGAGCAACTGTACCGGATGCGGTGCCTGCTCGCGCGCGTGCCCTGCAGACGCCATCTACATGATGGAGATGCCGGGGACGGAGAAGATCCTCAAGGATGGCAAGAAGGGCAAGCCGAAGAAGCGGGCGGTCTTCATTCTCGAGAAGTGTGTCGGATGCGGCAAGTGCTTCCGGGCATGCAAGTTCGGGGCCATCGAGATGCCGGGGGTGAAGAAGTGACCTGGGAGATGTTCGTGTTCCTGTTCCTAGCCGCCTCAGGGCTCATCTCCGCTCTGCTGGTCGTCTGGGCAAGGGAGATAGTGCACAGCGTGATCGCGCTGGCCACCTGCTTCATCGCGGTCGCTTGCATGTTCGTGATGCTCAGCGCGGAGTTCGTGGCCATCGTCCAGATCCTGGTCTATGTCGGCGCCGTGGTTGTTGTCATCCTCTTCGGCATCATGCTCACCAGGCGCGGCATCATGGAGAGTGAGAAGCGATGAGGCGCAGCATCTTCCAGGCACTTGCAGTCCTCGCTTTCGCTCTCATATTCATCGGCGCCATCATGTCCGTCGAGTGGCCGGAAGGGGGTATCGATGACACCTCGAGCGAGGACGTCGGCGGGACTCTGTTCGGCGACTCGGACTCCGGAGGCTACGGTCTTGTGGTGCTGCTGATAGGCCTGCTGTTGCTCGTCGCTCTCTTGGGCGGCGTCTTCTTGGCGAAGGAGGAGGAAGAGGAATGATCAACATAGAGTACTGGCTCATCTTCAGCTCGCTCCTGTTCGCCATAGGCGCGTACGGCGTCCTCACCCGGAAGAACGCCATCGTTGTGCTCATGTGCATAGAGATCATGCTCAACGCGGCGAACATCAATCTGGTGGCGTTCAGCTCCTACTACACCACGCTGCATCCCGGGCTGGGCGCGGATGCATCAGGGCAGGTCTTCGCGCTGTTCTCGATCGCGATCGCTGCCGCCGAGGTGGCGGTCGGACTTGCCATTCTGCTGGAGGTCTACAGAAGGTACCAGACTATCGATGTTGACAAGATCAACATCCTGAGGTGGTAGGATGCTCGAGTACGCGTGGCTGATACCGGTCTTCCCCTTCATCGCATTCATGCTCATCGCGCTGCTGCCCAAGAGGACCCTGGGCTGGGAGGACGGCTGTGGGTACGGCATCGCGGGAGCTGGAGGTGCGTTCGCTCTCTCCGCGCTCGTGGTCTGGGAAGTCCTCAACGGCCAGACGCTGACGGAGGACGCGCCCCGGTTCACCTGGCTCATAATCGGGGACATATCGGTCACGTTCGGCATCTGGGTCGACCAGCTGACGGCACTGATGCTGGTCGTCGTGTCAGTCGTGGGCACACTCGTCGTGATATACTCGGGCGGGTACATGCACGAGGAGGGCGTGACCAGACGACGCTACTACGCGGAGATCATGCTCTTCATCTCGGTCATGTACGGCCTTGTCCTGGCTGACAACTACCTCGAGATGTTCGTCTTCTGGGAGCTCGTCGGCCTCTGCTCCTACCTCCTGATAGGCTTCTGGTACGAGCGGCCGTCCGCCGCGAGCGCCGCCAAGCGCGCCTTCATAGTCACGCGCGTGGGCGATATCATGTTCATGGCGGGGATCATAATTCTGCTCAAGTACGTGGGCACTCTCGACTTCGTCACACTGTTCGATGAGGGCGGGACGCAGGCGGTGCCTGCCGACATGATGACCCTCGCCACCGCGCTCATATTCGGTGGCGCGATAGGCAAGAGCGCCCAGTTCCCGCTGCACGAATGGCTCCCGGATGCCATGGAGGGCCCGACGACCGTTTCGGCCCTCATCCACGCTGCGACCATGGTCAAGGCGGGCGTCTACCTGACAGCCAGGTCGTATCCGCTTCTGGTGCAGTCTCCTGAGAGCCTCATGTTGGTCGCGGTGATCGGTGGCGTGACAGCTCTGCTGGCGGCGACATGCGCCCTGGCCGCGAACGACATCAAGAGGGTGCTGGCCTACAGCACGATCAGCCAACTCGGGTACATGATCCTCGGTCTGGGGGCGGGCGGGTACTTGGTCATCGAGGCCAGTAACCCGAATGGGTATACTGCTGCGACCTTCCACCTGATAAATCACGCGATCTTCAAGGCGCTCCTGTTCCTCTGCGCCGGAAGCGTCATACACTCTATCGGCACGAACGACATGCGTCTGATGGGCGGCCTGCACAAGAAGATGCGCATCACATCGATTACGATGCTCATAGGAGCGCTCGCTATCGCGGGCGTGCCTCCCCTCTCCGGCTTCTGGAGCAAGGACGAGGTCCTCGCGGCCGTGTGGCACGCAGGGGAGTTCGACTGGACCTTCACTCTCTTGTGGGTGATGGGCATTGTGACCGCGTTCATGACGGCGTTCTACATGTTCAGGATGTGGTTCATGACCTTTGCGGGCGAGCAGAGGTCGGACTTCCACGCGCACGAGTCCCCCAAGACGATGACCGTGCCGCTCATGATATTGGCAGCCCTGGCCATAGGCTCGGGGTTTGCGTTGTTCATCGGGGACGGCTTCAAGACGTTCATGGAGGGCTCCATACACGGGCTCCTCCAGGGAGTCCACCACGAGTCCCCCATGGACGTCGCAGTCGAGATATTCACCGACCCCCTCACTTACGTGTCGCTCGTTCTCGCGATCGCCGGCATACTGGTGGCCTACAGACTCTACTGCATGCCCGGCTTCGACAGGTCGGTCTTCGCGAAGGGCCTCCCGGGCAAGGTCCAGAGGGCGCTCGAGAACAGGTGGTACATAAGCCAGTTCTATGACGACTTCGCGTACAAGGTCTGGTACGGGTTCTCCCTGGTCGCGGATGCGTTCGACAGGTACGTCATCGACGGCATCGTGAACGGGTTCGCCTACTTGGGCGCGAACACGGGCGGGAAGATGCGGAAGGCGCAGACTGGCAACGTCCAGAGATATGCCAGCCTGATCGTGGTCGGCATCATCGCGCTGCTGGTGTTCATGCTATACGTGCTGCCGTGGGGAGGGTGGTAAGCCGTGCTCGAGGGCGTCCCCATAATCTCAATCATAATACTGATGCCTCTCATAGGCGCGCTGATCACCTTCGGCCTGGGGCGATACGGGAGGTATGCCAGGTACGTGGCCCTGGCGTTCTCGCTCGTCGCATTGGTGCTGTCGGCCCTTGTGGCCTTCGTGTTCGTTGTCGAGCCTGATTCGAGTTCCCCAGGCTACCACGACGGAGGAGGGTTCTTCAACTACCAGTTCTACGAGGAGCACACCTGGATCGAGGCGCTTGGGATCAGGTACATCGTGGGCCTCGACGGCATAAGCCTCCCGTTGTTCGTGCTCACGACGCTGCTGAGCACGCTCTCCATAGTGTTCTCGTGGGACACGAAGCTGAGGCCCAAGGAGTACTTCGGGCTGATGCTGGTGCTCGAGGTGGGAGTGCTCGGAGTGTTCACCACGCTGGACTACTTCGTGTTCTACGTCTTCTGGGAGATCGTCCTCATTCCGATGTACTTCATGATCGGGGTCTGGGGCGGGCCGAACAAGGACTACGCCGCGATCAAGTTCTTCATATACACACACATCGCGAGCTTGGCGCTGCTCATCGCGATAATGGCGATGTACTTCCAGGCGGGGGCCAATTCCTTTGGCATGGAGGACATCTGGAGAGCGGGCCAGACGGAGTTCGCGAGGATGTTCCAGATCGGCGTTTTCGCGGCTGCGTTCTTCGGGTTCGGCGTCAAGCTGCCCATGGTGCCGTTCCACACATGGCTTCCTGACGCGCACGTCGAGGCGCCGACCGCGGGGAGCGTTCTCCTGGCCGGGCTGCTCCTGAAGATGGGCGGGTACGGTATCATAAGGGTCGCCATACCAACTCTGCCTTTGGGCGCGGACGCCCTCCAGCTCGTGATGGCGGTCATCGCTATCGCGAGCATACTCTATGGCGCGATGCTCTGTCTTGCGCAGAAGGATCTCAAGAAGCTCGTGGCGTACAGCTCGATAAGCCATATGGGCTTCGTCCTCCTCGGGTACGCGACCTTCACCCAGTTGGGTGTCACCGCCGGGGTGTTCCAGATGTTCGCCCACGGCCTCGTCACAGCAGTCCTGTTCATGATGTGCGGCGTGGTCCAACACCACTGCGGCACGAGGATCATCCAGAGCCTGGGAGGGCTCTCGAAGAAGATGCCGAGCGCGGCAACCATGCTGACCATCGGCTTCCTCGCGTCGCTGGGACTGCCAGGGCTGGTCAGCTTCGCGGCCGAGTTCATGGTCTTCGTGAGCGTGTACGAGACATGGGGCCTGTGGCTGTTGTTGCCCATACTCAGCGTCGCCATCACGGCAGGGTACTATCTCTGGGCGCTGCAGAGGTCGATGTTCGGGCCTCTGACGAAGGAGATAGACACCTCTGATGTGCACGATATCGACTGGTTCGAGGGCGTACCAGTCGTCGTGCTCATCGCTCTGATAGCCATCTTCGGGGTGTTCCCCCTGTTGCTGGTCCAATACATTGACCCGGCTGCCGTGACCGTGATCGACCTGCTCGGTTTGCCAGGAGGTGGATGAGGTGTCCGCTGTCAGCTACCTCGAGACCTTCCTCCCGCAGCTCGTGCTGGTGCTGTTCGCGCTCGTGATGCCAGCCCTGGACTACATCTTCAGGGACAAGCGAGCGCTCGCGTGGGTGGCCATGGCGCCGCTGATCGCGCTCGCTGCGGCCCTGATCTCCTGGCTCTTCTTCGGATGGTGGGAGATGCCGGTCAGCAGGCTGCAGCTTCTGGAGGTCAATGTCTTCTCGGGGCTTTTCACGCTGGTCTTCCTGTTCGTCGGCATCGTGGTCGTCCTCGGCTCCCCCGAGTTCATCCGGAAGGACAGGAACCAGGGTGAGTACTACTCGCTCATACTACTCGCCATCACGGGCATGACGGTCGTTGCCCAGGCTACGGACCTGATAGTGCTGTTCGTGGGCCTGGAGATCGCGGGGATATCGTCCTTCGCCCTCTCGGGCTTCCGAAAGCGCGAGAAGCGTTCGGCTGAGGCGGCGACGAAATACTTCATCGTCGGCGGGTTCAGCTCTGCGCTGACGCTCTTCGCGATATCGCTATTGTACGGCGTTGCGGGGACCACTGAGATAATCGCAATCCAGCCGGTGTTCGCCGGTGTTCCTGCAGGTTCTGACGCGGGGCCGATCATGATCCTTGCGACGGTCCTCCTCATGGCAGGCCTCGGGTTCAAAGTCGCCATGGTGCCGTTCCACATGTGGGCCCCCGATGTGTACGAGGGCGCCCCGACGCCGATCTCCGGCCTGCTCGCAGCCGCATCGAAGAAGATGGGCTTCGCGGCCTTGTTCAAGATATTCCTGATAGGGCTGATAGTGACGAAGACGGACTGGCAGGTCGCCATGGGAGCGCTTGCGATCATAACCATGACGGTCGGCAACCTGATCGCAGTCTCGCAGACGAACATCAAGAGGATGCTGGCATACAGCTCCATCGCCCAGGCCGGGTATCTGCTGATAGCACTCCCGGTGGCGACTCAGTACGCGGTCGCGGGAGGTCTGTTCCACATACTCACGCACGCCTTCATGAAGTCCGGGGCATTCATGGTCGTGGCCGCGATGGGCGCGGTGGCGATTGGCGAGAAACTGGAGGATTTCAAGGGCCTGAACAGACGCTCGCCGTTCCTGGCTATCGCGATGACACTGTTCCTGCTCTCATTGGCGGGCATACCGCCGCTGGCGGGCTTCGCTAGCAAGTTCGTGCTGTTCTCGTCGGCGGTCTATTGGTCCTTCGAGCCCGGCGAGGGCTGGCTAATCTGGCTGGCCATAGCTGGTGTGCTCAACTCGGCTCTCTCGTTGTACTATTACGCGCGCGTGATGAAGTACATGTACATGTCCAAGGGCGCCTCCGAGGAGAAGGTGAAGGTCCCGCCCATGGTCGCGGTCTCCATCGTCTTCGCGTTGGTGATGGTCGTCGGGATCGGCTTGTTCCCGGGGCCGTTCGTCGACGCGTGCATCACAGCGGCCGAGAGGTTCGCAGACCTGCCCTTGGGATGGCGGTGACAAAGCACATCCCTTGGAGAGCGTTTTTCGGGTCGGCCAGATGCGCCCAACCGGCTCGGGCAGAAACCATTAGCGTTAAGTAGCAATTGGGGCATATGCGCCACTGCATGACCACGAAGCCGTGGGACTTCGGCATCCAGGACGAGCTCAAACGGGTGGATGAGAAGCTGCGCGACATGGTCCGATCGCAGGAATCGGTCCTCACAGACGCCGCCATGCACGTTATATCCGCGGGCGGCAAGCGCCTCCGGCCGACGGTGACGATACTGTCCTACAGGGTCTTGGGAGGCAAGGACACGGATAGGATCGTGGACATCGCCGCAGCGTTCGAACTCATACACTCCGCGACCCTCATACACGATGACATAAACGATGGCGGTTCAACCAGGCGGGGCAGGGAGAGCGTCTACAAGAAGTGGGGGCTGCACGACGCGATTGTCACAGGGGACTTCCTGTTCGTGAAGGCCTTCAGGATAGGCGGGGTGTTCGACAAAGTCATAGTCGAGACGACCGCGGACGCCTGCACGGCGCTCGCTGAGGGGGAGATCCTGCAGAACAGGTACAGGCACAGGAAGGACCTGACGGTGGATACATACCTCCAGGTCGCCGAGCGCAAGACCGCGATGCCTATCAAGGCTGGTGCGATGATCGGGGGATACCTCGCAGGCGGCTCCACAAACGAGATACAAGCGCTCGGGAGCTACGGGCTCGACCTGGGAATCGCGTTCCAGATAGTCGATGACATATTGGACTTCACGGGCGACGAGGACAGGCTCGGCAAGATGGTCGGGAACGACCTCAAAGAGGGCCACCTGACGCTGCCGTCCCTGCTCGCCATCAAGAACTCTGACGAGGCGAAGAAGGCAATACTGGATGTCGTCTCCCAGGAGCACCCTTCCGGCGACGAGGTCAGGAGATGCACAGAGCTCGTCATCAAGTCGGGTGCGGTCGAGAAGGCGAAGGGCATGGGCGAGTACTACGGTATGGAGGCCCTTGGGCACCTCGGATGCCTTGCGGGAAACGAGCACAGCAAGGGCCTGAGGGATCTCGTATCCAGAGTTCTCGGCAGGGACTCGTAGGAGGGGATGCGGATGAACCACGACGGCATGAGCCTTTGCGAATGGCGGGAACTGATGGACGCCATGGAGGAGGTAGGGCCGTACTACGACCGGGTCAATTCGCTGATAACCTTCGGCATGGTCGACAGGTGGCGCAGACGTGCGGCCTCCGTCGCCAGGCCAGAGGACGTTGTCCTCGAGATAGGCTCCGGCCCTGGCAACTTCCTGAAGCACCTGAAGGCCGGCACTGTCATCGCGCTCGAGCCTTCGAGCGAGCTCTCAGCACACGCGACCAAGCTCCTGGGGAGCGACAGGGTCGGCTTTCTCAGGGGCGTGGGGGAGAAGATACCCCTTGCCGATCACACGGTGGACAAGGTCTTCTGCGTGTTCTCCTTCCGGGACTTCTTCGACAGGAAGGCCAGCATCGGGGAGATGAGCAGGGTCCTCAAGGAAGGCGGAGAGGCGATAATCGTGGACATGGCCAAGCCGCCGCCAGGGCCTATGGCCAAGATGATAGACCTCCATGTCAGGCACATGGTGCCCCCCTTGGCCAAGATCGCAGCCCCTGCTGCCGCCAAGGAGAGATGGACCAGGGATCCGTACACGAAGCTCCTGGAGACATACGAGGCCTTCGGCTCGGTCGATGTCTATGAGAAGGCGCTGAGGGCCGGAGGCTTCGAGGAAGTGGCCACCGAGTACCTCGAGCTGAGAGGGGCGACGATGACCAGGGGGACGAAACCTTGGAAGTCGACGTCCTGATCGTGGGCGCAGGTCCAGCTGGAAGCACGACGGCAAGACACTGCGCCGGCAGGGACACTAACGTACTCATGATCGACAGGCGCAGGGAGATGGGCCAACCTGTGCAGTGCGGGGAGTTCTTTCCGTCTACCAAAGAGATGTACTCGATGTTCCCCAAGTCAGTCGATCTCGAGGACCTGTTCGGGTTCGACGAGAGCGTCGTCGCGGGGCATGTGAACCATGTCGACCTGGTGTCCCCGAGCGGCAGGACCTACCGATGTCCTTTCGACGGGGTTACGCTCGATAGGCGCTCATTCGACAAGTCCCTGGCGAAACTGGCTGTCGAGGCAGGGGCGGAGCTGAGGACCAGCACATCGCTGCTATCTGTTAAGGACGGCGTCGCGAAAACGACCATGGGAGACGTCAAGTTCAAGGTTCTTGTCGGCGCCGACGGCCCGAACTCCAGGACGGCCCGCGAGGCGGGCCTCCAGAGACCGGCTGCGAGGTACCCGGCCGTAACATGCCAAGTGGAAGGCAGCTTCGATCCGGCAATCAAGATGTACTTCGGCTCGGTCGCTCCTGGAGGCTATGCGTGGGTCGTGCCCAAGAGAAAGGGAGCGAACATCGGCGCCGGCTTCAACCCGAAGCTGCTTACAAGACACCCAAGCGAGTACCTCCAGGAATTCCTCTCCAGGCTCGGCGTTTCGTCCAGGGACGTGACCATGGGCTTCGTACCGCAATCGGGCCCAGTAAGCAGGACCGTTGACGGAAACACGATGCTTGTCGGCGACGCTGCGGGGCACGTGATGTCCTCCAATGGCGGAGGCATACCCATCGCGATGATCGCGGGGCGGATCGCGGGCCAGACCGTGAAGGACCATCTCAGGGGAGCTCTGTCCCTGGCGGAGTACGAGCCGAGGTGGAGGTCGGTTTTGGAGAAGCCTCTCGACAGTTCGCTGTGGACGAGGAGGCTCAGCGACCTGTTCTTACCGGCCGACCGCAGAACGGAATTCGCGATGCGCGTCCTCGGGGTCCGCGGTCTCAGTCGGGCGATCAGGTGCAAGAAGGTGTTCTACCTGTTCTGAGGTCCTTAGGGGCCGCAGCGCACGAATTCGGACGAGCGCTCCGACATAGGCACAGTCTAGCATCTGGATAGGTGACCCAAAGTCGGCTGTTGGTCCAGCAACGCTTAAGACAAGGAGCGGATACATATGGCAGAGGGTGACCACATGAGGTTCCGGAAGATGGATTTCTCCCAGGACTGGAAGAAGCTGGATGACAGGGTGTTCGCGACCATACGCTTACACAAGGGCGACCTCAGGTACTCTCCCGACGAGAAGGTCGAGGCGGTCGGACCCAAGAAGAAGCTCACCGCCCACGTCCTCCTCAGCTGGAACTGCAAGCTTAAGGACATACCCCTGAGCTTCCTTGAGTACGACCTCGAGGCGAAACCAGGGGAGACCCGGCAGAAGCTCTACAGCAAGCTCGGCAAGAGATACCCCATGTACGACCAGCCCAAGGACAGCGACACCGTCACAATATACCTTGTAGAGAGGCTCTGAGCTCAGGGCCTCCTGTCCCTTTTCGTCCTGGTCTCGCTCCCGCAGACATCGCATTCCCGCACATCGGCATCGAAGACCTTGCCGCACCCCTTGCACTTGGCCTTCCAGCGGAACACCTCTCTGATGCCCTTCTGTTCCATGCCCCTGCACGGGACGCCCACGACTCTGGCGACGTTCTGGATCGAATAATCGTCTGAGATCAGCTCGTATCCCAGATCCATCGCCAGCGCGATGACCCCGATGTCCGTCTGCGACAACCTTCTCAGGTCTCCGGTCTCCTTGGCCTTCTCCTTCACCTTCTCGACGGACCGATCGCTGGGTGAGGCGATCCTCAAGCTCGTTTCGAACAGAAGCTCCAGCCTTTGGCGCAAGTCTTCCTTCTGAAGCTCCTCGGCGACCCCAGGAGTGATCACGCACTCGAAGCCAGGTGGGATGTCCTTGCCGTAGAACAGCGCTGAAGAGTCGAGGACATATCCCTTCATGGTATCTCGACCGCCCCTTCCGACTCATCGTCGGCGAGCCTCTCCATGTCCACCTTCCCCTCCTCGCACACAGCATCCTCCTGCCTTGCATAGGTCGAGGGCTTCTTGGGGGATATCGTGCAGCAGAGCCCCGGCATCGTGGATATCTCGTAGGTCCCGATGCTCTTGGCGATCCTCTCGATCTCCACCTTGTCGAAGCCTATCAGCGGCCTGAGGATGGGGAGTGAGGTGGCTCTCTCCTCCACGTTCATGTTGGCCAGGGTTTGCGAGGCGACCTGGCCGAGTGATTCGCCGGTCACGAGATACTGCGCGCCCAGTCTTCGCGCCAGCCTCTCAGCGACTCTGAACATCATGCGCCTGCAGAGGACGCACTGCATGTTACGCCTGCAGGCCCTCGCGAGTTCCGCCTGGGCCTTTCCGTGGGGCACCAGCAGCTTCTTCGAAGTCTTGCCAAGCGCGTCATCCAGCCGCCTCATGAGGCTGATGGCCTTCTCGACCTCCGCGTCGCTCGTGAAGGGTCTGTTGTCGAAGTGCACCAGGACGAGCTCTAACCCTTGTCTGCCCATGAGATAGGCCGCCACGGGCGAGTCGATCCCTCCTGAGAGGAGCACCATCCCGCGCAATCAATCACCGATGTACTTGGAGAAGATGGTTTTCGCCTTCGACAGGTCCGTCGTCCCGCCGACGATGGTCCTGCCATCGGAGAACACTGTGAGCTCCACCCCTCTGGCCCTGAACTTGAGCACGCCATCTCTCATCTCCGCTTCACCGGATCTCGCAAGGCTCTTCCTGAGGTCGGCGAGGCCGCCTCTGAGTTCCTTGGCGGGCCGGATCTGCACGGCGTTCCTGCCGCAGAGCGAGACGACCGTCTTCCGCTCCCTCGCCTGCAGGAACCTGAAGTCCCGCTTCCCGCAGGTCTCGCAATCCGGGTTCTTCTTGACCTTGATCCTCTGTAGGTCCCCCTGCCAGACATCGAGGACCATGAGCTCCGTGATCGGGTCTTTGCCCTGCATGATCTTGAAGGCCTCGGTGACCTCAAGCGAGGCGACTGTTCCTGGCAGCGTATTGACTATCCCCACCGTTTCGCACGTCGGGAGCTGACCTGGCCGGGGCAGGTTGGGGAAGACGCATCTCAGGCACGGTCCTTCGGGCACCACCGGCATGACCATGCCGGTCACTCCGACCGCGCCTGCATAAACCCACGGTATCTCGTGCTTCACGCAGGCGTCGTTCACGAGGAACCTGGTGTCCATGTTGTCGGTGGCATCGAGCACCACCGTCGCTCCCTTGACCACGCCCTCCATGTTCGCATGGCTGAGGTCCGCCACCATGCCCTTGATTCTGATCTCCGAATTGATCCTCCCGAGCCTTTCCTCGGCGACCTTTGCCTTCGGCCTTCCGATGTCGCCCTCCTCGAAAAGAGTCTGCCTCTGAAGGTTAGAGAGGTCGACTATGTCTCTGTCGACGACCGTGACCTGGCCTACCCCCGCCCTTACCAGAAAGGATAAAGCATTAGTCCCGAGGGCTCCACAGCCTATGACGACTGCCTTGCTTCTGCCGAGCTTCCTCTGACCCTCAGGCCCTATCTCTGGCAGGAGTATTTGTCTGGAGTACCTGTTCTCTTTCAACGGGGTTGAATGCGCTGCCTCCGTATTAATGCCTTAACGTCGGCCGTCTAGCGGAACCTGAAGTCCATGTCGAACTGGTCCCTCAGGGCCTTCACCTGCTTCTTCACGACCTTCCCGTCCGCGGCCGCCGCAAAGAGGTCGGCGAGCTCCGGCAGGTGCTTCTCCTTCATACCCATCCTGGTCAATTCGCAGGTCCCTATCCGGCCAACAGCATCAATGATCAGGTTCGAGCTCTCCATGCGGTTGGCGAAATCGTTCACGGTGAGGTGATATCTGGCCTTGAGCGCCCTCCTATCCATCAGAAGCTGGTGTGACTCGGAGAACCCAAGCTCCTCGAACATGATCGGGATACCACGCTCCTTGAGCTCCTTCCCGAGCCTCTTCGAGTTCCTGACAACCTGCTTCGCATAGGTCGGCCCGAACCGTCTCATCTCGAGGAGCGTCTGGCCCAGCGACGCGATCCGGTTCCAGTGTGCGTTGTCGATGAGCCTCCAGGTGAGGTTCCTCCTTACGGACTCGTCCATCTTCTTCGAGTCCGTGAGCACGAGGCCTCCCTGCGGTCCGGGGAGGGTTTTATGGGTGGAACCATATAAAATGTCCGCGCCCTGCCTGAGAGGCCTCTGAAACTCCCCTCCCGCAATGAGTCCCATCACATGCGACCCGTCGTAGAGCAGTATGGCTCCGACCTTGTCGCATGCCTCCCTGATGGGAGGCATGTCGTATGGGAACAGGATCAGCGACGCCCCCAATATGACGACATTCGGCTTCTCGCGGAGTATCTTGGCTGCAGCCGCCTCGGAATCCAAGTTCCAGACTGAGGCGTCAAACGGCAGCTTCCCCGCCTTCAGGCCTATGATGTCCGGGATATACTTCTGCGCATAGCCATCATAGCCGCCGAACTCCTCGGATATCGCGAGTATCTTGTCCCCTCTCGAGGTCGTTGAGACTATCGCTATCATGGCTGCTATGTGGCCCGACAGTGGCTCGACGCAGGCATACTTGCACCCGTAGACCTCCCTGGCGACCTCCTCCGCCTTCTGCTCTATCTCGGCCGTTATCCGCGTCCCGCGGTAGGAGTTCTCCATGTACTCTCCTGCGTACTCGGCGTTCACCGGAAGCGTGTATCTGTTCACGAAATCCGCCGAGAGCAGCGCCCTGGCCTGAGGGCTCGTCTGGTTCTCGGAGGGCATGAGGTTTATGCATTCCTCGACCCTCCACTTCTCCTGAGCCCGCATGCTGTCTAAGAAGTAGGTGCTCTTCATCTCCTCACCCATGAGGGTAAGTGGGCTTGCCCGTTAAATCAGTTGAGTATGTTGAATCTGTTCTCGGGGCCTTGGGGTGACTGGAAGTCGGGGTCCTCTTCCTCGAGCTCCTCTTCCATTACCACGTTGACGAGCACGTTCACTATCTCCCTCAGCTGCCTGAGATCCTCCCTGAGGCGTGCGATCTCAGCGAGGAGTTCCTTGTCATCAACCATACGTGATGCCCCCCTTCTGCAACGACTTATCGGGATACCGCGATAAAGAGTTTGGCCCTTCACACTCACTTGAGGAAGGACCTGTAGTCGTCTGCCAGCTTCCGGTTCTCGGTCCTCTCGCAGCGCTCGCAGTAGAGGCCCCTGCCCTTCTTCTCCATGGGGTTCTTGCACACGCCGCAGACCGCCCGCACGACCCCGAAGTGCGGCCCGGCCGTAGACAGCTGGACGCTCGGCTCGGCCTGGATCACCAGACCCCTTATGATGTCGCCTGGGCGAACGACGTCCCCGGCGTCTTCCACATACGAGCTGGATAGTTTGGATACATGAACGGAGGCCAGGGTCTCGCTCGAGACCTCTCTGTCCCTGCCCTCCTGCTGGACTATGCTCACGATCGCCATGGCCGGCTTCGCGTCCGTCACATGGGCGAGCACCACGTCGCCCTCCCTGAGGACCACAGGCGGGTTGTCCAGGATGACCCTAGCTACCTTTTCCTTCGGGTCAAGGTCGAGCTCGCCGACGGTGCTGGAGAACACCTTGCCGTCCTGTTCGTAAGTCCCCTCACCTGACATGTATTCCTCGGCGATTGCCACCTCGTCTCCTGGGAGCACTTTGCGACCAGTTCTGGTCAGATCGAACACCTACCTGTCAAACCGCAAAAGAACTACCGAAATCGTCTCTGTAGCCTTTCTGTGGAATTCGAACGCATATGGAATCTCGAATTTATACCTTTTGACCGTGTTGACCCGACCTCCCAGAGAGGACACCAGCTTGTCCACGAAGCCCTCGGTCCCATCGTTGTGGAGGGAGTATGTCCTGGGGGCGAGCTCCAGGGCCCTCCTTATGAACGCTCGGTCTGCATGCCTCGTCTGGGCCCCGAAAGGGGGGTTCTGGATCACCGTGTCGAAGCGGCCTGTGAGTCCATCCACGCTCCCCGCGACGAACTCAACTGCCAAGGAGAGGGCTTCAGCGTTCCTCTTTGCGATGCGTATGGCCTCGGGGTCCATATCGATCCCCAACACCCGTTCCGCGCCCAGCAGCTTCGCGCCTATCGCGAACACACCGTTGCCGGTGCCAAGGTCGGCCAACGCCCTGCCCGACACGTCCCCCGCTGAGAACGCCTCCCAGAGGATGTCCGCGGCTATGGTGGCCGGAGTGCTGTACTGTTCCAGTCTGGCATCTCTCGCTTTCACGGGCTGCAGACTCTGCAGGGTCATCTCAAGCTGGCGTTTCTTCATGTTGACCATGCCTTCGGCGGCCGGAGCGGCCCCGCTCCCTTAGCGAGCCTCGTCGATCATCTTCCAGCGCCTTAGCTTGTTCACCTCGGACACGTCCCTGCCATGGACATCCCTCTCGATGTCCGAGAGGTACTCTATCGCCATCAGGAGCGAATCCTTGTTGGGTGCGTTGACATTCACCTTGGCCTTTGTGAACTCGCGCTCGACGATCTCCATAGCCCTGAATGTGTCCCCATACTGCTCGCAGAAGTCGCTCACGACATCGTCTATCGCCTGGGCCAGAGACTCCGGCGTTGGCTCCGCCGCCCTCTTCTCGACGAGTTCGCTCGCCAACATGAGCTCGCCGATCCTCCTGAAGGTGGCGCTTACGTTCTCGCCCGTCTTCGCGCTCGAGAGCACGATGGGCATCTCGGTCCTCCGAGAGATCTCCTTGAGCAATCGCACCGTCGGAGCGCCGTCCTTCACAAGGTCGGCCTTGTTGCCGACGAAGAGCACGGGAGCATTGGGGACTATCTCCCGGATCTCGGGCATCCAGAACTCCTTTACTGATTCCACGGTCTCCGGCCTGCTCAGGTCCGTGACGAGCATGACACCGTGGGCGCCCGTGAGGCCTTGGGTCCTCATCTTCTTGTAGTCCTTCTGGCCCAGGATGTCCCAGAGCATGAGCGTCAGGTAGACCGTCTTGTCCGACAGCTTGTACTCCAGGTCCCGTTTGCTCACCTTCGCGCCAACGGTGGCGATGTACTTGTCGTCGAAGACGTCTATCACATACCGCCTTATCAGCGAGGTCTTCCCGACAGCGGAATCGCCTATCAGGGCCACCTTCTTGATGTATCGCTTGGATTTGATTATGCTCAAGCACATCCCGCCTGGGCTGCCCTTGACTGGTACCAGTCAAGTGCCGGTCAGTATAAGAAACACCTGGATAATAATCCTTTCCGAACCTGGGATAGGACTCCTCGTGTTCAAGAGGCATGCCCGTCGGGCTCTGGCACTGGCTCGTTTCCGTCGGGAGAGACTGACGAAGGAAAAGCTCAATACCAGATAGGCCATAATCCCACTGTTGATTCTGATGGAGAGCGGACCCCCGACGCCTCTACCACCTCCAAGGAAGACACTCGAGACATACGCAATCTCGTATCTGGGCGCGTACCTGAACACTGTAAAGAAGGAGAGGCCAGAGCACACCCCCCTGCTTGCCAGGAGCAGCCAGCACTCTGTCGAGGTCTGCATCATGCCCAACGGCTGCTACTCGCTGCTCTTCGAGAAGGCCGACAGCCAGGACGTGGTGGTGAAGGAATGCGACTGGGAGTACGTCGAGCAGAAGGTGACAGCCGGCGTCGACCACCTGGTCGCCCTGTATGGCCATGAAGGTGTCACGGTCGCGGACGCAATCTCACGGGGCAAGCGGGACGCCTCCAGGGACATCAGGTCCATCGAGGACTCCAGCATATCCAAGGCGATCACCGCCCTGGAGAAGGTCCTTCAGGGGATGACCAGCGTCGAGAAGTCGAACAGGACCGTTGCAGAGCTGGGAGAGCAGGAGCTGGCGAAGCTTCGGCCGATCAGAGAAGCCATACAGAACGCTGGGCCCGAGGTCGACATGCTCAGGCTCGTGGATGCGTTGAGGCACTACCCAGGCATTCAGACGACCCCGAAGGCCGAGTTCGAGGCGAAGCAGCTCCTCGAGGGCATAGCACGCGACCTTGGCGACCTGTCGAACATCATCAGCAGGGTGGAGGGCCAGGACCAGAAGCTCGAGGAGCTGGAGCACGCCCTCAGAAAGGCCCTCACTGAGCTCAACAAGAACATGGACGAGAGGATCGCGAAGGGCCTCGCGGTCATACTCGCTGCCTCAGACAAGAAGATCGACAAGGGGTTCGCGGCCCTCGCTGGAGCCGCGAACAGAGACGTCATGTTCGAGTTGCCGCGTGAGCTCGAGATGCGCCTCGAATCGATCGAAAAGGACGTAAGAGCAGTTCAGATGCAGGTCGGCGACGCATCGTCTAGGCAGGCTTCGGAAGTCGTTATCCCCAAGGACCTTGAGGAGAGGCTCGAACGGTTGGACAAGACCGCTCAAGCACTGCAGGCGCAGATCGAGGAGAGGCTGAGCGAGAAGAGCGGGGGCGAGGTTCCAGCCAAGCTTTATGAGGAGCTCGTGATGGCGGTTGCCCAGCTCAATGAGGACATCGCTCGCATCAACAACAGGATCATCAAGATAGAGGAGTTCCTGGCACAGGCGAGCGCAAAAGCGCCGCTGTCCCGCGTGAGGACCCTGCGACAGGTGCCTTAGCATCTGGTACGAAAAGCATGGCAAAGGGTTTTGAGGCTGCCGGGTCGATTCGGTCCTGTCTATCTTACCTCGACTCTTTGGAATCCCGAGTCGGGGTCGTTCCCGAATGCCTCGAGCCTTCCCCTGATCATCCACTCGTGGTTGACCACTCCGTGGTAGGTCGGCTGTCCCATGGGCAGCTGTATGGTCGACTCGAAGACCTTGGTTTCGTTCGGCTGGAGCACGAACGCGGGTGCGATGGAGATCGCCTGCTTGATGGTCTGGTTGCTTATGTTCACCATCTGCTGGCACTTCTGGTTCTTGCACTTGACCTGGCCCTTCTCGACCGCGTGCACGTCGACGAACACGCCCCCGGACTTGACTTCCTTGCCCGTGGAGACTACGGTCACCTTGACGTTGATCGAGTCGCCCGGCTTCATAGGCTGATGCGGGTACTCGAGGCTCACCTTCGCTGCGCCGCCTGTGATGGCAGACCCTGCGGATTTCATCTTGTCTAGGAATCCCATATGCCCACCGCTGGGCGTATTATCCAGTGTGGGGATATATATCTCCTGCGCTTCCAAAACCACGTCTGGGAATGACCCTGGAGGTGCCGCCAGTGAGACATCCCACGGGGCTTCGGCCGTCCTATGAGGCTCAACAATGCCGCAATGGTGGCCCCGTAGGATGGACAAACATCCTGAAATCCTCGTCTGCGCGTTCCGCATACGTGGCATTTCATCACCATCGCGCTAGTGCCCGAATCGCCCTCTCTCCCCATAGACCCCTTTTTGCCATGAGATCTATGATAGCAGCAACATGAGAACCCATGCAGCAAGAAGAATGAGAATAACTATTATCCAAGCTATCAGCTCATGTCCGGTGACTCTGAAGGCAGGAGGCAAGGACATCCGGCTCATTCAGATATCGCCTTTCTTTCCGTATGAGCTTTTCTTAGGGTTTCAAATCGAAGGTGATTTGAACCCCTGACTGGCCAGCATGTCGCGATTCGGATTCAATCAGCTGGGGTTGACAGGAACTCAAACCTCTATGATGACATGCTAAAAGAGGCTCCCCGCCATTGTGGCAGTTGGACAACTGGCCCAAGGCGGGAGAACCATGAACTACATAGGATTGGACATACATAAGAAGAACACCCAGGCTTGCGTGAAGAACGAGAACGGAAAGGTCCTGATGAATGTCAGGTTCCCTTCAGACCCTATGGAGATAAACGAGTTTCTGGACAAGATCGAACCTCTGGAGGCGGCCTCCATCGTCATGGAGGCGACAGGCTTCTGCATGTACATCTACGACATCATCGAGGCTAGAGGACTCGATGTCAAGGTGGCACATCCACTGAAGGTCAAGGCGTTGACTGCGGGGAGAGCCAAGACGGACAAGAACGACGCCGAGATGCTCGCTGAACTCCTCAGACTGAACGCCATCCCAGAATCATACATACCGCCCAAGGAACTGCGTGAACTGCGAGAGCTGACGAGATTCAGGCAGTCGCTCGTGCGCAATTCCGCGTGCATCAAGAACCAGATACACGCGATCTTCGCAATGCGCGGGGTCAAGACGCCACCTCCACTGCGCTCTCACTTCTCGAAGAAGCATGTGAAGTGGCTGATGTCCCTCGGGATCGTTCAGCTGAACGATTTCCTGGACATAATGGCGTATATCGACACGAAGATAGCGAAGGCGGACGAGGAAATAGAGAGGACATGCCACGACGATGAGGATGTCCAGAGGTTGAAGACGATCCCTGGAGTCGGGGATATCACTGCCACATCGTTCGTGGCGGAGATCGGGGACATCGAGAGATTCACATCGTCGGAGAAGCTGGCATCTTACGCGGGTCTGACTCCCATAGTGCGTCAATCGGGCGAGAAGGAGTGGTCTGGGCCAATATCCAAACGCGGCAACGCCACGCTGAGATTCCTGCTGATAGAGGCGGCGTACAGCCACGTAAACTGTACGAAGGACTCGAAGCTGACGAGGTTCTTCGAGATGAAGAGCCAGGCCAAAGGCAGGAAGAAGGCCATCGTCGCGACTGCCAGGAAGATGCTCGACATCATCTTCTACATGCAGAAACGAGGGGAGGCGTATCACGCTCATTGATCCGACCGCTGGGCTTCAACTGCGTCGATAGAGCGCATCTCTATGATTGCGGCGGATCCTTGAGACCAGATGACGGATCGGTCATCATGCGGCACCTTGCGACCGCGGATAGGTGTCTGTCAGAACGCTGCAATCAGGACGCGTTCAAGGCGCAACGAAAGAGCGGAGGAAGGATGAAGTACGAATGATGAGATACCGAGCATGCGGGAAGCCTCTTTTACATAGGTGTTGAAGAGGCCCTCGTGCCTCTTCCGAAATCTCTTTTCTCCTTCTTTTGATTTGCCTCCGTTCATCGATTCTTCTCGATTGAGGCTAGCGGACAAACCTCTATCCGCGGTCTTCGCCGCACTATGGCCGCTTCGTCCCTTGTCAGGGATCTGCCCCAATCCCTTTCTCGCACTCAGACGGTGCAGGTTTCGGCCCCGGGGTTGAATCCTTGATTCTGATATGGCTGCTTCCTCACGAGCATCCAGTATATGATATGGAGGAGCTTCCTCGCCGTCGCGACGGCAGCTTTCTGCTTGCCCCTCCGTCTCGCGGTTTTCGCATGGAACCGCGAGAGTCGCGAATTGGGATCGCTCCAGGTGTGGACGTGGACACTCTCAGTGAGTATCCAGCGGAGATAGCTTGAGACCTCCTTGCTCACGCCTCCGTACCTCACGGACGATGCCGACTGGCTCACAGTCGGCACGAGCCCTGCATACGCGCACAGCTTCCCAAGGTGAGGGAATCGCCTTATGTCGTCTATCTCCGCGTGGATGAGGAGAGCTCCGTAGAACCCGATGCCCGGGATCGTCGCGATGAGCTGGGCATCGGGTCTCTTCTCGAACTCCCTCATCAGCTGGGTGTTGATCTGCTCGATCTGAGCCTGGATGTTCTCGAGGCAGTCCAGGCACGAGCTCACGGTCGGGACATCAAGGGAGCGCATCCAGCGGATGTGCTTCTGGGAGAACGGTTTGAGCATGCCCTCCGGGCGCCGGACTCCTCGTCTGAGGAGTTCGGCATGTGCCCTGTTCTTGAATCCGGTAGCCCTCTGTACGAGATATGCGCGCTGTCTCACGAGCTGCCTGAGATCGCGCATATCCTTGGAGGGGACCCAGGAGCGAGGGATGAGGTCGGCTCTCAGCAGTTGAGCCAGGATCTCCGCATCCACCTTGTCCGTCTTGACCCTGGCTTCGGCGATGACTCTGACCTTCAGCGGATGAGCCAGCACCGCTTCGAATCCCCGCTTCTCGATGCCCTCGTATATGAATTCCCAGATGCCAGTGGACTCGAGGACGAACTTGGCTCTTTTGAATCCATCCAGGAATCGGTTCAGCTCCTCCTGGGTAGACGAGAACCTCTCGTTCGAGAGGACTCGTCCTGAGTCGTCGATCACACAAGCTTGACAGAATTCTTTGTGTACGTACAGCCCCACGTATCGTATGGTCTCTTGCCTCATCGTAGTTCACCAACCACGAAATGGGCGAGAGGCCTCTTCTACATACCATCCCTATGGGCTTTTTCCGAGGCGAAGCAGCTCCTCGGATTGGACAGCTTCGAGGGGAGATCATGGAAGGGCTGGCACCATCATGTCACGGTGGTGATGCTCGCGCACGCCTTCCTGTCGACGCTCAGAGCGGAGCAGGGGACGGACGCCCCGCTCCCGAGCTTGCGGATGGCGGCGAGAACGATCGTGCTCGAGTCGGCCACGCAAGAGCTCATGAAGGAGCACGGGTTCGAACGAAAGAGGGCGGCTACTGTCGCCGCCCATATGCTCAGGAGGTACAGCGAGTGGTAAACCGCGGAAGTAGTGCTAAGGCGGATTGATTGACCGCACCATTGCTAGAACACGAAAAAGCCGAAGGTGGCTATTTGTTTCCGTGAAGTCTTCTTGGACGAGCTTCGACAGGCGCGTGCTAAAACAGGTAGATTGAAGACTAAGTAAGCAGCTTAGGAGTCTTGTTCGCTAATGGACGAAACTGATGTTCGCATATGCACGCTGCTTCTGCAGAATTCTAGAACATCTCTTGCGCACTTGGCAAGAGACGCGAGGACAAGCGCCCCATCGGCATTCAGAAGACTCAATTCTCTTTTGAATTCTGGAGTTATCAGAGATCTTACATCGCACATTTCATTGAGGTACTTGAATGCGACATTTGTCCAGATTTCTGGCGTCTCCAAATCAGAGTGTTTCGAGGAGACAGTATTGAGGCTGGCGAAAAACAGTAGAACCGCTCGAACACTAATCGGGAGTGGGGATTATGTTATTGTATCAGCATATTTGAATGCGGAATCTGAACTCGACCAGTACGCTGCTTTTGTGCGGAAGGTCGCCTCAATCCATCTCCCAACAATAGGGGTTGTGGGAGCCGTTCAATACGGCAGTGAGAATATCCTCAAACCAGTCGATAGAAGGAAGGAGCTGTCATTGTTAGACTATAGAATCATCAATTCTCTGCATTTGAACTCTCGAAAGACGTTCAAAGATGTTGGACAGGAGCTGGGAGTCTCTGCTAGAACCGTTAGGATTCACATTGCCAGAATGATAAGAGACAGATCTGTGATATTCACCCTTCTTTGGGATCCTAGCGTGACCTCAGGAGTATCATCTTTCACGCGAATCGTTTTTAGACCCATGACAGTCGCAGACCGCTTTCGGAATGAGTTGATGAGGATACATGAGCCCTGGATTGTTAGTGCGGTGTCTTACCGCAATCTTCCTGATACCCTGATGTGCAGGATCTGGTCTCCAACAGAAGCTGAACACGCACAGCTCCTGGACAAGATATCCTCTACTGGTGCAGTCCAGAGAGCCTTCTCGCATATTCTCCTCAGAGAATATGGTTTTGAAACCTGGAGAGACGAAATCCTTCGTTCTCGAGCCAGCCTCGGCTTTTCGGCAGCCCAGCAGCGCCTGCCAGTAAGCACATGATATCCGAGCAGGCCGCTCCTGACAGTAGCGAAGGTAAGAAGCCATCCTGGGTCTGTCGCGCCTTTGGCTCCATCAAGATGCAAATGCAATTGGAGCCAGTGGCTTCAGTATGATATGGCGCGGTGAAGGGCTGGTGTTGCCTCTGCGGTGCCAGAGAGCGCACTCCTATCTCTTTCTGAGTTTGGGATTGAGGATTTCATCTATGGCGTAGCCGAGAAAGGTGAAGCCAAGCACGACGAGCGCTATGCAAATCCCAGGAGGTACGAAATACCACCAGGCTCCGTTGGATATGGCAAGGCTGACAAATGCGTAGTGGAGCATAGACCCCCAGCTGATAGCCAGTGGATCTCCCAATCCCAAGAATGAGAGCGTGCTCTCGGTCAGTATTGCCAGCGCAACTATTAGGATGGTGTTTGCGAACATCAACGGTACGACGTTCGGGAGAATGTGTTTTGTGATTATGTGCCCGTCACCAGCGCCGATCGCCCGAGCCCTCTCAATGAAAGACCTTTCCTTGATTGAAATGACCTGCGAACGGACAATTCGTGCTGTGCTCGGCCAGGATAGAACGCCTATGACGACTATGATATTGAACAAGTTTGGACCAGCAAGCGCAACAATGAGCAGCGCAAAAGGAAGATGAGGAATCACCAAGAATATGTCGGTGAATCGCATGAGTCCTTCCTCCAAGATTCGACCATAGTATCCAGCAAAGACGCCCACCGCTCCTCCAATCAGGACCGATATTGCGCTTGCAGTGACGCCAATGAAAAGAGACACTCTGGACCCATACATCAGTTCCGAGAAAACATCTCTTCCAACATCATCAGTTCCAAGCAGATGCTTCTCGGATGGGGGCGCGAAATAATCTGTGCTGAATGCATTCGCGTCGAATTTCAGGAATACGGGTGTTAGCAGTGCAATCCCAAAGAAGACAACAAGAATAGCAGCTCCGACCATCCCCATCCTACTTTTGCGAATCAACTTGAGCGTCTTCTTGGCGCGATTGGAGTACCCGCGAAGACGCTCTCGTTTGTGAGTCGGTGATTGGACAAGCTCAGTTTGTCTGGTCATTTCATCCTGACCCTCGGATCAAGGAAAAAGTAGGCTACGTCTGCTACCAGATTGGCTAGCAGAGCGACCACGGTCAGAATCAGAAAGCAGCCCTGAAGAATCGGGAAATCTCTGGTTATAAGTGCATCGTACATCAACCTACCAATACCTGGCCATGAGAAAACTGTCTCCGTTTGAATGGCACCGCCAACGACAAAGCTCAGGTTTATAGCAGTAACCGTTACCAGTGGAAGCATCGCATTGGGAATTGCGTGATGTCGAAGGATACTCTTGTCGCTGAGTCCTTTGGCCATCGCCGTAACGACGTATTCCTCCGAAAGAACATCTATGAGGGAGCTGCGCGTCAACATCACGTACTGGCCGAACATCACAAGAGTCAGTATAACAAGGGGAAGCATCAAATGACGAATCAAATCCCAGAATTTCTCAAACCAATTGGCGTAATCCATACCTGGAGTGTACATTCCTGCCATTGGGACGAAATCAGAAAGAGCAGATAGCGCTATGACTCCCAGCCAGAACGCAGGCATCGAATACAGGAAGAGCGATGTGCACAATAGGCCGAAATCCACAGGAGTGTTCCTTCTCCACGCGGATATTGTCCCAAATAGCACGCCGAGAACTACGGCTAATACCGATGAGATTCCCACGAGAATGAGTGTATTGACCAGGCGCTCAGCGACTATGTCTATCACCGGCTCCCTGTAGGTGAAAGACAGTCCCATTTCTCCAGTCAAGGAGTTCCTCATGAAAATTACATACTGGGTCCATTGTGGCTGGTCCAGACCGAAGATTTGTGCCATCCGTTCACGGTCTTCGATGGTTATTCTGGGATCCTGAAACAGTATTCCAATAGGGTCGCCAGGTATCGTGCGGAACATCACGAAGTTCAGCGTGAGCACGAACAAGAACACTATGAACGCCGTGATGGCTCTCCGCATGATGTACGCGCGAAGCTCCACTCGTCAACCCTCCATTACGGGTGTGAGCGCTGGAACAAAATGACCAGCGACTTTCGAAAGGCGTTTCTGTCCTTATCCCTTTCTCCGTGAATCAGAAGCTACCTCAGCAGAATCGGGCTCCTTTTCCACTTTGCTGCCTTTCGACCTGGTTAGTGCGTATACGACGGCTCCAACTGCGACTACCACTGCTATACCTGCAATTACCCACGGTATGTAGTTAGTCTCTTGTGCAATCTGTTCGGATCCAATCAGATGAACCTCTCTCAGAGTGAACGTGTTTACGTCGCTAAGCAGCCCTGTCGGCATGCTCACGAAGCCCGTGAATCGATCCGTTCTGTACGCTCCGTTTGCCGACATGTAGTAGAGCACTATGTACGGGCAGTCGCGATAGATAATCTCCTGCATCTGATAGATGATCGCTCTCCTTTCAGTTAAATTGGATTCCTGCGCCTGCTGATCATACAGCGCGTCGTAACTCGCATTCGAATATGCTGCACCATTCCATCTGTTCATTTGTGACGTCAACATGATCAGTAGACTGAAGTTCGGATCTGGCTGACCGGAATACCCCCAAAGAAACAAATCATATTTATAGTACATAACGCTCAGAATCGTATTTGCGTCGGCAGATACAATCTCCAAATCAACTCCAATCTGTGACCACCAGGTCTGCAGCATTTGTCCAGTTCTCATCTCCTCTGGCCACCTGCTCAGGATCCACAATTTGTAATGCATTTCTACAGTGCCATCAGGGGATTCACGAATGCCATCATCATCAATATCCAAGTATCCGCTGTCGTTAAGGAGTTTGTTGGCAGCTGGAATGTCGAATGGAAAGAGTTCGATGTCGGCATCCCACCACGCAGAAGCAGCTTTCTGAATTATCGTTGAACCTGCTTCGGCAAGTCCAAGTTGGACGACGTCGTTCAGAGCCTGTTTGTCTGTGGCCATTGCGAGAGCTTGACGCACGCGGACGTCTCTCAGCGTTGGGTTACCCTCGTTCGGGCCGTCGTTCATGCCACAGTTGATGCTGAGCTCTCTGTAGTAGAGGTCCGAATCCACTGTCGTTTTGATGTTATTGTCTCGATTGAGAACGGAGAGTGATGTCGGAGGAAGTTCCTTTCCAACCATGTCAATGTTGCCATTTCGAAGAGCATTCACAAGTGCCTCGGTGTTTGCATAATACTGGAAGACCACCCGGTCTATGCTAGGTACTCCGTGCCAGTAATCCTTGTTCGCATCTAGCACAACAGAAGTTGCCTTTGTCCAACTTACCAGCTTGAACGCTCCGGAACCGACGGGATTCGCATTCGTGGCGGTCATTATCTGATCCTTCGTCATTCCACTCCATACGTGTGCCGGTACTATGGGCACCAGGCACATATCCGAGAGGACTGTGCCGATCTCGTTCGAGTAGGTTATGATGACCTCATAATCGCCGTTTGTCGTGACGCTCGAGATATACTTGACCTGGTCGAGGAACACTGAGATGTTGTTGGTCTTGATGAATTCAAACGTGAATTTCACATCAGATGCCTTTAACGGATTCCCATCCACCCATGTCGCGTTTCTTGCCATTTGGTATGTCCAGGTCAACCCATCGGGCGATGATATCCAGCTCTCTGCAAGCATCGGCTTAGGAAGCAGTGTCTTGTTCCAACTGAGAAGGCTATCATAGAGCAATTTGGTCATCAATCTCCCCTGCACGGTAGTAGTCACAAACGGATTCAGAGTATCCTGTTCTTGCACCCAACCAACTCTGAGAGTCCCTCCACTAGTCTGGTCTTCTTCCGCTTGCACTAACCCCACAATTCCAATCGAGGATAGAATCACTATCGCACTCACTACGGCCGCGACAACTCCTCTTTGTTTCATATCTTCAACACCTTCCTGCTTTTTCGTATACGACATCGCCGTCAACCACAGTCTTTACAACCTGGGTTGATGACGTTTTCTTCGCATTGCTGAGCAAATCGCCTGAGAGTACAACGAAATCCGCAAATTTGCCTACCTCCAGGGTGCCTTTGACCGCCTCCTCGAAGGAGCCAAATGCAGCGTTCTTCGTATATGATTCCACAGCATCGCTTATTGAGATTCTCTGAGTATCGTAGGGTGCATTTATCGCAGATTGTATCCCGTAGATTGGCGAGAGAGGTTCGCAATCGGAGCCGAAAATGAGTTTCACCCCGTATTCTAGAATCTTCTTGTGCGGGTTGCTGCAACGTATCCTTCTGGGACCAAGTCGGGCGAGATACATTGAGTGCATATCGAACATTTCTCCGACGAAATTGGGCTGCATGCTTGCAATGATTCTCAGCTTCCGCATTCTCTGGAGCGCTGATTGCGAGGGCATGGTCAGATGCTCTATCCTGTGGCGGTGATTACTCGTAGGTTCTTCCTTGAGTGTCTCCGCGATGTAGCATACAGTCCGTTCTATGGCATCGTCCCCGATGGCATGCACTGCAAGCTGCAAACCTGCACTGTTGGCTTTCGCAACAATGTTCTTCAGCTCCTCCTCCGTATGAATAAACGTGCCCTTGTTTCTTCGATTATCTGAATATGGCTTCTTCAAAGCTGCAGTCCTTGCTCCCAGAGATCCGTCACAAAAGACCTTCACACCACCTAACTTCAGCCAGTCTGACCCCGCCCCTATCCGGGCATGTCGTGCTAGTCTCGAATCCATATCGCCGGTTGGTGTGCTGAACCACACTCTTATACGAAGCACCCCTTTTCTCTCCGCAATCTTGAATACTCCAAAGTCGGTTTCTTCTCCCATGTCGTGGATTGAGGTTACGCCAAATGAATGGGCTTTCGCCGTCGCACTCTTCAACCCTTCGAGTTTTTGCGCTCTGTTCGGCTCGCTTCCCGAAGTGGCGATTAGCACTGCGTTTTCTCTCAGAATGCCTGTCAGATTGCCAGAGGGATCAGTTTCCGCTCCTTCTGTCTTTGCGTCTATTCCTAACTCGGAGATTGCCGCTGAATTGACGGATGCAAAGTGGACCAGATTCCTATACGCGATTGCAGGGTGATTGGGACAGCAGGCATCTAGGTCCTCTTTCATAATGTATCTGCCGTTGACCCATGAAGTTTCCTTCCAGCCTAATCCCACTACCCAGTCTCCTTCGGGAGTGACTCTCGCCCGGTCCTTCATTCTAGCCAAAGCTTCTTTAAGACAACTTGCTCCAGATAGGTCCTCGTATATGCCCATCGAGATGAAGTGCGTGTGGCAATCAATGAATCCAGGCAAGACGGTTCTGCCTTTCAGGTCAACCGCATCAAACCCGCGAGGAGCACAAGCGAGGATTTCTTCATCTGTGCCAATCGAAGTTATCCTTCCGTCTTCAAATGCAATCGCCTGCGCAGTTGCCTTTCCATGAGCTAGTGTATGTACTCTACAATTGTAGAAGACACCACTGCTTGTAATCTCAATCCCCCCAATCGCGATGCAAAATGATTTTCCTGATATTTGTAGTTCTCAGGAAGGTTCCTTTCAGGCAACAAAAGAAAAGAGCTCTATTCGCGATACGAAGCCGGTGTCGTGAAGCCGTGCTAGGAGTTTGAGTGGGCCCAACCCGATTTGAACCCACTAGATTGACTGGCTCGACTCGAAAAGGTACATAGTGCTTCCAGAATGGCATCTCGGGAAGGGTAACGAAGAGGAGGGGTTAGTAGCCCCTCACCAAACCTCTTTCATTCTTCCTCCGATAGGAGAAATTGACTCTCAGCTATCCTGCTTTGGCCTTTCCTGCCCGGCAGTTGATGAGGCACTTGATTTCTTCCTGTGTCAATCTGATACAGAAGAGAACATCATTCTCAGGCGGGACTTCCTCGGCATGAACTCCCCGTGCACAAAGCATCGCATAGGTCTGATGGAACTGTCTTCTAGCAGGTTCGCTAGGTATGATCTTCTCAAGTCCTAGCCGCCAATCACCTTCACCCGATAGTCTCTTGACCAGCGTCTCCAATGCGTTACGCATAGAACCTAGT
>CAZHTV010000004.1:0-29136 GCA_964535775.1 uncultured Thermoplasmata archaeon
GGAACGGTCGTCTTCTTGGGCACCGTCAGAGGGACTTCCAACGGCAACAAGGTGACGCGCATGGAGGCCGAGGCGGCAGTGGACATGGCCAAACGAGATCTGAAGAGGATCTCGGGGGAAGCGCTCAGGAAGCACCGAGTCTCCAAGATATCTGTCGCCCATCGGATCGGCAAGCTCAGGGTCGGAGACGCGATCGTCGCCATCGCCGTCAGCGCACCGCACAGGAAGGACGCGTTCGCTGCGTGCAAGTACATCATCGACGAGTTGAAGAAGACAACGCCTATCTGGAAGAAGGAGTCCGGGCCCAGAGGCAGCAGATGGGTCGGCGGGGAGGTGGCCTGACTGACGAGGATGGTGGACATCGGCGACAAGGGTGTTGTCAGAAGGGTCGCGGTCGCGAGAGGTTCCATCTCGCTGAAGCGGTCCACCGTCGAGGCCATCAGGTCTGGCAGGGTCAAGAAGGGTGATGTCATATCCGCGTCGAAGCTGACCGGGATCAGCGCTGCGAAGGCGACCTCGGCAATCCTGCCGCTGTGTCATCACATTCCTCTCGAATCCGTCGATGTGGACATCGGGTTCGGCGGTGACACCGTCAAGGTCACATGCAAGGTCGCAGCGGAGTACAAGACCGGCGTTGAGATGGAGGCTCTGGTCGGGGTGACATCGGCGCTGCTCAACATATGGGATATGGTCAAGTACCTTGAGAAGGACAGGGAGGGGCAGTATCCAGAGACTTCGATTCAGGACGTCAGGGTCGTGAGCAAGGTGAAAGGAGGGGCGAAGCGTGGGCGTTGACGAGCACAGGGGCAAGTCGCCCAAGAGCGTGAGATTCTCGGTCCTGACCATCAGTGACACCAGGACCGAGGCCGACGACCGCTCAGGAGATGCCATAATCGAGATACTCAGGTCATCAGGCCACCTGCTGCAGAAGCGGGTTGTCGTCAGGGACGACATCCAAGGGATACAGAAGGCGCTCAGAGAGATGGTCGAGGACACCACGGTGCAAGCGATCATCATAAACGGAGGCACTGGGGTCGCGAAGCGCGATGTCACGCTCGAGGCGGTGGCGCCGTTCCAGGAGAGGCCACTCCCGGGCTTCGGCGAACTGTTCAGGATGCTCAGCTACTCCGAGATAGGAAGTGCGGCCATAATGACGCGGGCTGCTGCGTTCGTGACGGAGGGGAAGGCGGTTTTCTGCCTTCCTGGGTCTGAGAAGGCGGTCCGGCTGGCGGTCTCGAGGTTGATTGCGCCAGAACTCGGTCATGTGATATGGGAGGCCAGCAGATGAGGCCGATCAAGAAGCTGATACAGGTCGACGAGGCGATATCGATCGCGCTCGAGGCCGCTGCCCCACTCAAGAGGACAGAGCGGGTCCCTCTCTTGTCGGCCGTAGGCCGCGTGTCAGCAGAGGATGTCGTATCGAGCCTGCATGTGCCTCCCTTCTCCAGGTCTGCCATGGACGGATATGCTGTGCGGGCAAGGGACACCTTCGGCGCTTCGAAGTCGACTCCCGTGACTCTGCGCGTGAACGAAGTGGTCTACGCTGGCATCGTTCCCAAGAAGAGTCTATCCAAAGGGCTGTGTGCAGAGATAGCCACAGGGGCGATGCTGCCCTCAGGGGCGGATTCGGTGGTCATGGTCGAGAACACAGAGCCTGAGGGCGACGGAGTCTCGGTGACCGAGCCGCTTCATCCGGGCCAGAACATCTCGAGGAAGGGCGAAGACATCGTTCCCGGAGTTAGGTTGATCTCGAAGGGGGAGATGCTGAACCCAAGCAAGATCGGCGCGTTGGCAGCGGTCGGCATCGGAAGCGTGAAGGTCTATGCGAAGCCGCTCGTCGCAGTGATCCCCACAGGTAACGAGATAGCGGAACTGGGCACGAGGCTTAAGCCTGGCCAGGTCTACAACATAAACAGCTACACTCTGGCAAGCGTGGTGGCCGCGAACGGCGGAGAAGTCCGCATCTCAGGGATCGTCAACGACTCTGTCGACGATCTTGAGAATGTCATGAGGTCGAACTCGGACTGCGACATTCTCCTGTTCTCGGGCGGCAGTTCCGTGGGTGAGAGGGATGTCATGCTGGATGTCCTGGAGAGGCGCGGCAAGGTCAAATATCACGGCGTGGCCATGAAGCCTGGCAAACCCACGCTCTTCGGGCTGGCTGGGAGCCAGCTGGTCTTCGGGATGCCTGGGTATCCCACCTCCTGCCTGTCCAACGCATACGTTTTCGTCGTACCGGTTCTCAGGAAGATGGCGCGCCTTCCTCCTTCGCCACCTGGGTCCGTGCTCGCGACCTTGTCCAAGAGAGTGGTGTCCACGACGGGAAGGACCCAGTTCCTGACCGTGAGGCTTGAGGGCGGCTTGGCTCGCCCCGCCTTCAAGGAGTCAGGGGCGATAACGAGCATGTCCCATGCTGACGGCTATGTTATCATCCCGGCCGACGTGGACCTCCTGGAGAAGGGCGAAGAGGTGACCGTGCACCTGCTCTGACACAATCGATCTAGATGGACACTTCGCCCAGAACATGAAATATGCGGCCGGATATAAGCTGGACGAACAGAGGTGTGGGCGCGGTGCCGATCAGGAATTTCAGGAGAGACGACATCGAGTTTGCGCTCGACTTGGTTCTCAAGGAAGGGTGGCTGTACCACAGGGTCGAGCTCGAGCGGATGCTCGATATGGACCCAGAGGGCAGCTTCATCTATGAGGAAAAAGACCCGCTCGGGTTCATCACATGCTTGACCTATCTGAGGACATGCGTCATAGGCCACCTGATAGTCTCAGAGCGCGCCAGAGGCAAGAGAATCGGGCAGATGCTGGTGAAGCGGGCAATCGAGTATGCATCGGAAAGGGGAATGGAATCTGTGTTGCTCTTCGCGACCGAGGAAGGAGCGGAGGTGTACAGGAAGCAGGGTTTCCGCACGCTTGCGGAGGTCTTCTGCATCCAGGCCCAGAAGAGCAGTCCGATGGTGCCACAGGAACACCCTGGCCTCTCGCCCGTGACGGAGGGAGATCTCGGGCAGATAGGCAGGATGGACGCCGCCCTCTTCGGTGATGACAGATCCAGACTCCTCGCCCGTCTTTACCGCGACTACCCAGACCTCTGTTTCAAACTCGAGCGGTCCGGGGAGATCCAGGGTTATTCATTCGGCAGGACGACCTTGTCTACAAACGACTTCGGTCCCTGGGTCTGCACCAGCGGATTGAAGAGCGACGAGAAGGCGTTGTTCGATTCCGTTGTCTCGCGACTGGACGACCGCAGTATCTTCATGGGTGTTTTCGTGCAGAACGAGAATGCCGTCAGGTTGACCTCTGAGTTGAGGCCGGTCCGCACTTGGCGCACGCAGCTGATGGTAAAGGGGCAGCCCAGATACACGGGCCGGACTGAGCACTTCCTCGGCCTCGTTGGGTTCGAGCTCGGATGATGTCAGACTAGTAGGATTTCAGTTCGCGCTTCGTGAAGTAGATTATGTCATCCTCTCGTCTGTAGCCAGCCTCCTCGAAGAGCCTCATCGAGTCCTTGTTGTAGCTCTCGATCAGCACGCAGTGAAGGCGCCTACCCCGACCCCGCAGGATCCTTTCGGCCTCTGATATCAGCCGTTTCGCAACACCATGCCCCCTGGCTTGGGGAATTACGGCCAACCTGTTGATCCAGCCCTTCCTTCCGTCGTCGGATACGACAACGACGCCGACCAACTGCCCGGATTTGAACGCCCCGAGGAAGCATCCCGGATTCTCCCTCAGCTGCTTCTTGAGGTTCTGCATGCTGTCCCTGCCTCTCGGCCTGCAGGGGAGCCCCGCGCACTCCCAGACATGTCTCATCGCATGCAGCTCGTGGACCTTCAGAGGTCTGACCCTCAATCTGGCTGGACTGGAATCCATTGCATCTCACTCGCCCGGGCACCAATCAGAATGCTTGGCTGGGGAATGAATCATTCGGTCTGACATCCCGCAACATATCCGATGACCATGCGCATGAAGGGGTTTGGAGGGGCCGAAGCCTACTTCCTCTTCTTCTTCGCGGGTTTCTTCCTGGCCTTGGCCCTCTTCTTCGGTCTGACCTTTCTCGAGACCATCGGCTTCTCGCAGCAGACGACGTCTTCGAGTATGCCGAAACCATCCTCTGTGACGAGAAGGGTGGTGCCGCAGACCTCGCACACGTATTCAGTGCCTTTCTTCGGGTTCGCCATGTCAGTCCCTGCCGTTGCTGGTTGACAACCGTGGAGATGTTATTTGATGTTGGGGACGTAAATGTTCGGCTCGAGAATTGCGTCCCCTCTCCGCGGGGGAGCCGTGGCAAGGCTGCCAGGCCGCTCAAAGAGGCCCTTCGCTCTTGGCGTATGATGCCACTTTGTTCATCACATCGAAAACCTGGAATGCGTCCACTACATCTGACGCCCTGTAGCTTACCGTCTTCGCGTCCTTTCTCCTGACCGCAGGTATCCTCGAACAGTACTGGGCCATCAGGGGCCTCTCCAGCTCGACCTCCATCGTGATTGGCTTCTTGACCGCGAAAGGCTCGATCTCACCCGCTCTCTTGATTGCCTCTTTCGCCCCCTTCCTTATGAGTCTCCTTGCCATCTCGGGCGTCAGCGTCCTCACGCCGTACAAACCCACGCCCTCCTTGGTCGGCACCCCCACCAAGTTCTTCACCAGGCTCTTGGCCTGCCTGACCGCGTGTGCGTCGCCCGAGACGAACACCAGTGGCACACCGAAGTGGCCTGCGATGGCCGCGCTGAGACCCGACTCGCCAATCACCACTCCATTGAACCTCAACTCGGATATGTGGTAGGTATACGTGTGCCCGAGGACGCCCGCATGCGTGTGGCGCATGGAATGGTATCCGATCTGCATGGAGGCATCGAAGTCCCTAGAGATGCCGCTCATCATGCCGAGGTCGTACGTGGACCCCTCTATGACCTCGACGTCGGGGTCAAGTTTCTCCACGAGCAGGTTTCTGCCGGTATCGTGGGCGTCGCAGACGAGTATCTCCTCGGCTCCCGCCTCTTTCGCGCCCTCTATCGCCGCCTGGACCTCCCCCGTCATGATCTCCCTCATACGGGGGTAGTCGCTCTGCTTGTAGTCTGCCTGCTCGTCATGACATATGACGGCTATGCCCTCCATATCAGCCGTTATGTGGACCTTCATGTTGACCGCGGTCAGTATCAGCTTCGCGAAGATATAGCTTGGGTGCTCCTGTCTGCGATACGAAGATTTTTTACCGGCCTAGCCACTACTCTGGACGCGGAATGACATCTCCTTCTATCCCCTCAAGGCCCTCCGCGGGTTCTTCGGACAGGCGCACGGAGAGCCTGTCGCGGATATTCGAGCTCACCAGGGACCTTCTGAAGGTCGAGGACGTCAGCCTGTTCTTGTGCAGGACGGCCGAGACGGTCAGAGAGATATTCGGCTTCGACAGGGCGGCGATTTCGACCATGGACGAGACGAGGGGCGTATTCACGGACCACGCACTCGCGGGCTATCCGAAGGAGGCCGAGGCGGAGATCAGGAACTCGCCGGACGCCTTCGAGATTGAAGTCATCCTTGAGGATTTCAGAGAGGACTGCAGAATCTCAAAGATCGCCTACTACGTCCCGGTCGAGAAGCAGGATGGCAACATGGACGATTTCCTGGCGGTCAGGGACCCCGATGCGGCCATGAAGCCCCGCGCATCGCCGGATTCATGGCATGAGCTGGACCTGCTCTACTTCGGCCTCTACAACAGACACGGCTCGATGATAGGGTTCCTCCAGGTCGACTATCCAATTGACGGCAAGATACCCTCCAAGGAGACCATCGAGGAGATCGAGCTCTTCGCGTCAATAGCCGCTGTCGCGATTGAGAACTCAGGGGTGTACAAGCGGTCCATGCTGCTTCTGCGCGAGAACGAGGTCAAGACGGAGAGGCTGGTCAAGATACTGGACCTCATCCAGAGCGTGCTCCGCATCGACGACCTTGACCTGGTGCTCCAGAAGGTCTCAGATGCGATGGCCTACACGTTCGGGTTCAGGAAGACGGGAGTCTCCCTCTTCTCGGAGGATTCCGACAAGGTCATGGTGCATTCGATGACGGGCTATTCCCAGGTCGAGGCGGATGCCATCCTCACAAGCACGATATTGAAGGACAAGATACTGGCCGACTTCAGGGAGGAGTTCAGGATCACGAGAACTGGCTTCTTCATACCGGGGGAGGTCCAGGGGAACGGATCCGATTTCGTCTTCATTGAGAGCCCGGACAAGGCTGCACAAGCTCGGGAGGCTCCCGACAGCTGGCACGAGCTGGACCTGCTCTATTTCGCGATGTACGACAGAGCGGGCAAGATGCTGGGCTACATACAGCTCGACTACCCCCTGGACGACAAGATACCGACGAAGGAGACGATGGAGGCCATGGAGGCCTTCGCGTCCATAGCGACCATCGCCATCGAGAACTCGAAGGTGTTCGACGACCTGAGCCGGGCGAAGGACCATGTGAAGATGTACCTCGACCTGCTCACGCACGATGTCGGCAACTTGGTGAACCCAGTGAACGCCTACCTCGAGATCGTGCTCGGGACGACTTCTTTGACGGACACGCAGTTCAAGTACATCGCGTCTGCGCAGGAGGCCGCGAAGAGCGTGCAGCACATAATCAGGAACGTGCGCAGGTCCGCGCAGATGGTGGAAGCCGCCGATGTCGAATTGGTGCCGACCAACCTGACCAGGTCGATCCAGCAGGCCACCATGGAGGCCAACACTGCTTTCCTGGGAAAGAAGATCAACATAAGGCACTCGATGCCCCCGCAGGATGTCTGGGTCGTCGCTGACAGCTTCTTGACAGAGGTCGTATACAACCTGCTCACGAACTCGATCAAATACGACGAGCACGAGGAAGTCGTGATCGACGTCGAGGTCAAGGACGTGGGTTTCCAGGGACAGGAGTGGACCAGTGTGAGGATCATCGATAGAGGGGTCGGGATACCGGACGACCTCAAGGACAAGGTCTTCTCAAAGGACTATCGGAAGTTGGCCAGGCTCGACAGGCCCGTACTCCAGAAGGCCAGAGGCGCCGGCATGGGCCTCTCCATAGTCAAGGGCCTGGTCGACAGGTACGCCGGCAAGATATGGGTCGAGAACCGCGTGTACGACGACTACACAAGGGGCAGCGTGTTCAGCCTGCTCCTCAAGAGGCTCTGAGCTCTTGCCACTGACCCCTCAGAAACGATTATTATCCGCCCGGGTTATCCGCCGGCGGCGCTGACGATGACGATAGCTGACGACGTGGCGGCGGTACAGAAGGAGAACGGGATAGTAGGCCGCGCGAGCGAGCTTGAGAACGCCATCGTCGCAATCGGGTCTGGCAGGCATCTGATGATCGAGGGCCCGGTAGGCGTGGGAAAGACGATTCTCGCAGTCGCGGTCGCTACGCACCTGAAGAGGCCGGTGTTCAGGGTAGACGGCGACGAGCGGTACACGGAGCAGAAGCTCTCAGGATGGTTCGACCCACCGATCGTCATGGAGAAGGGCTATGTCACGGAGGCCTTTGTTCCTGGACCCCTGATGAGTGCCATGAAAGAGGGCGGTGTGCTGTTCATCAACGAGATGAACCGTATGCCGGAGGGCGTGCAGAACATACTGCTCCCGGCCATGGACGAGGGATTGATCGAGGTGCCGAAGATCGGGACAGTGAGGGCGAGCAAGGGTTTCGTCGTCATAGGGACTCAGAACCCGAGGGAGTTCGTCGCCACGACCGCCATATCTGAAGCGCTCTCGGACAGGTTCGAACTGCTCCAGCTGGACTACCAGTCGGCGGAGGAGGAGATGGCGATAGTCTCCAAGAACCTTCCTAACGCCTCCCCCGAAGCCATATCTAGATCGGTCTGGATCGCCCGACGGACTCGGGACCATCCGAACATCCGTCGAGGAGCGAGCGTCAGGGCCGCGATGAGCATAGTCCAGCTGTCGAAGAGTTTCTCGGAGGACCTCTACGAGGGCATCCGAAAGGCGGCGCACATGGCTCTGCCCACAAGAATCGAGATGCGCGAGGAGTCGAAGAAGACAGCGGAGCAGGTCGTGGAGGAGATAGTGAGCGAGTGCTTCTCGCTTCCTCCGCCTGGGCCTGGGCGCCCTCTGGAAGAGAGAAAGAAGGAGGAGGCCAGGAAGAGGACGGAGGAGACGGCCGCCAAGAGAGCCGACATCTCGGACCTCGTGAAGGCGATAGAGTCCGGCGACGCTGAAGAGCTCGCCGGGTCGGATGACCTGGGCTGGGCGATAGCCAGGAACTACTCGCAGTTGAGGATCAGGCTGAAGGACCAGACGCTCATCGAGATGGCGAAGAGGATCGCCATCAAGGCGACAATCCTGAGGGTGCTGCAGCTGCTCGGTCCTGTCAACCTCCCGACCAGGATCACTCGCTCAGAGTACGCCATCGGCGACGATGCGGACATAGACGTTGAGGGGACCCTTGAGGCAGTCCTGGACAGAGGCTATGTGACGCCTTACGACCTCGTGGTCGAGAAGCGCGAGCCCAGGGAGCTGTCAGTGGTCATGATGCTTGATGCAAGTCTGTCGATGACAGGAGACAAGCTGGCCATCGCCACTGCAGCGATAGCGGTCTTGGCATATCGCCTCAAGACAGTAGACTATGCTCTCATCACGTTCAGCGACAAGCCCGCGGTCCTGAAGAGGGCCAACCAGGCGAAACATACGGACGACCTCATCGCCGACCTGCTGGAGGCCAGGGCAGGAGGGTACACCAACATCGACGGCGCGCTCCGCAAGGGTCGGGAGGAGATCGGAGTGTCCAAGACGCGGAACAGGGTCGGGATACTGATCACCGATGGCAACTACACGGTCGGGCCTGATCCTGCTGACGCAGCCTCCGCATATCGGAAGCTCTTCGTTCTGATGACCGAGAGCCACGACTGCCAGCCGGGAGTGTGCGCGTCCCTGGCAAAGGCGGGCGGAGGGCACATGTACGCGGTGTCGAGCTTCGACGAGATACCGAGAGTGTTGTACAAGGTGCTGAGGCTCGTCTCCCAGGGATCGCCGGGCCGGCATTCCTGATCATTTGGAGGGCGCAGCAGCTCAGACAAGGTCTTCGCGTTCACGGATGCCAACGTTATGATGGAGGCGGAGCTTCTTCTCAGGGTTCCGAAAATGTGGATCCCGGAGGTTCCTGTCAGAAGGGGGCCTCGATGAGCACGCTGAACCGGAGGCCCCTGGGCAGAACCGGGTTCAGAGACCTCTGGGGGGTTGCTGGGGCGGTCGCATGAGGTCAGTCTGACCACCAGCTCGCCGCCACGGTCGTCCGTCAGCCGCTGCGGGAACACATTTCATATAAGTACTTTGTGTACGGTCGGAGGGAGGTCCCAGAGGGGTTTAGCATACGGTTATATATGGCGACCAGGACCAATAGTCACCCAACAACTCCCCCCTCCTTTCTTTTTCTTTACACACTTCTTGCGTTAGCTATTGATTTCGACGAGTCCTCTCGGTCAATGCTTCTTCTCGGCCCAGTACACGGTCCGAAGTCGGAGCGGGACTCAGGGCCCATCATTCCGATGGATTCGAAGTCCGTGAGGTGAGATAGAGGGGCGCTGAGGCACAGGTCGTCACCAGTCCTCCACAGGGTTGTACCACATCGTCTTGGTGCCGACCTTGGAGCGCATCTTCCACTTGAGCGTCTTCGGCTGCTGTTCGATGTATGACAAGAGCTTGTCGACACGCTGCCCGACCACGGTCCTGTCCTCTTGGGAGAGCTGAGGATACTCGTTCGCGAACTTCTTGATCTTGTTGAGATTCATGGTTGCGGTGTAGTACCATCCCCAGTCGTTGAACATGCCGACTGAGTCGAACACCTTCATGTTGATCGTCTCCTTGTCGGTCGTTCCGACGTCATGCGCGCGAAGCAGCACGATGAGGTCCTTGACGTCCTTCTCGTTGATCTTCACGACCTGCAGCTTCTGGCACATCAGCTCTCCCAGGGGAGTCGTGGGGTAGTCGAGCTCAAGGCGGCCCGCATATGGGATCGTGTGGTTCATCTCGAGCTGGTCGTAGAATATCTCCAACATCGGGACCCTGCCCCCGAAGAAGATGTGCCGGGTCTTGCCGAACTGGTACAGGAACCTCGGGTCGGTCTTGTAGCCCTTTGCCTGGACGAATTCGTAGAGTTCGTTCCTCTGCTTCCCGTATGCGACGAAATCGATGTCAGTGAACACCTTGGTGCCCAGCCTGGCCAGGTTCCTCCACAGCTCCTCGTACTCCTTGCTGTGTATGTATATGGCCATGCCGCCCATGATCCTGAGAGTCAGCCCCTTCTTGGCAGCCTCATCGACGAGCACGTGGGCCTCATCTATGAACACCTCCGGTTTCGGATACTCCTCAATCGGTATGTCCGCAGGCAATCTCACGGTCAACAGGTTCCCCTCCGACTATCCACTCGTAGCGCATTCCCCTGCAATTAACCTGACGTGAAGACGTAGCTCTTGACCTTGGTGTCAGCCAAAGTGAGGAGCACGCCTCGCAGTATCCCCTCGCCGTACTCGCTCCCTGGATTCACGACGAAGGTCCTGCCGATCTTCTGCGCGGCCCTCGACTCGTGGATGTGTCCGTGGAGCCCGAGAAACGGCTGGTACTGCTTTATCTTTTCAGCAACGGCCTTGCTGCCCACGTGCTCGACCTCTCCAGCAGACTGGCGCATGTCCTTGAGCTTCGGGGCGTAGTCGAGCATCGTTCCGTGGGGCGGGTCGTGGAAGTTGAATATCGCCCTATCCATGCTCTTGATCTTGGCCGCGAGCAAGTCGATGTTCTTCGCCATCTCTTCCTCACTCCACTCGCGAGGCGTGTCCCACGGCGTGGGCGATGTGTGTGCCAAGGTGATCATCTCGTAGTCGAGGACATCGACGTTTCTCATGACGCAGGGCTTCATCACTCTGGACTTCTCGAGTATGTCGTCCATCTCCATCGGGTCATCGTTGCCCGGAGCCATGAAGATCAGAGTCTTTGAATCCTTCAGCTTCTCGTCGGCGAGCTCCACCCAGTGCTGCAACCGCTCGTTGATCAGCCGGTAGAAGATCTTCATGACACCATCCTGGTTCTGCCGGAGGGCGTCGGCCTCCTTCTTGTCGGTTATGTATGGGTAGAAGCCTATCGCGTTGATCTTCCCCAGCTGGTTGTCCAGCTCGGTCTTGTTGTTCAGGTGTATGTCCTGCCCGAGGAAGCTGCAGTCGTATGAGCCGTTGCCGGTGTCGAATATCGGGACCACCATCTTGCCCGCGAGGTCGCCGAGCGCGATGGCGACATCGGCGTTGTAGATAGACACCGCGCTGATGAACTTCCTGAAGCACAGCTCGGAGCCGTGCAGATCTGTCACGAAGAACAGCCGGATGGGCCGCAAAACCTACCCCTCATTCTCTCCGTGCTCGGAGTTGTTTGGTAAAGAAATCGATTCTATATAACGATATTCCCTGGCTTTCGAATTGCGTGCATCGCTGGCCTGCGCTTGGTCGGCTCGAATCCTGTGCGGTCGGGTTGTGTCCGAAGGGCACAATGCCATGCTCATCACCCGCGCGACGTGGAATTGCCATCGAATGTTTTCCGAAACAAGTCCAAAAAGCAAAACGCCCTCTTGAAACCTAGGGAATCATCAGACCGCGCACGTGCTGGCCAGATTTCTCAAACCCAGCAATCTTAATATCTGTAGGGTTCTGTAGGGTAAGCGCGCGCGGTGATGTCTGCGCGCTCGCTCGCCTCATTAGAGGGATAAGATGAACCTTGGACTACCAGACTGGGTTGCAGACTGGGCCAGAGACGTGCCGAATCTGAAGATACCGCCGCCGGGGCCGAGGAGCAAGGCCATAATCGAGAAGGACAGGAAGTACGTGTCGCACGCGTACGACAGGCTCTTTCAGTTCACCATGACAAGGGGTTCTGGCGCCGCGATCATGGACGCCGATGGGAACGTCTTCTTGGATTTCTCTGCAGGGATCTCCGTGCTGAACGCGGGCTGGGGCAACCCGAGGGTCGTGCAGGCGATCAAGGACCAGGCGGACCGCCTGGTGCACTCCCTCGCAAACGATGCTTACTACGACCTCGAGGCGGACTACGCGGAGCTGCTGGCGAAGATATCCCCTGGTGGCGCGCTGGAATCCACCTTTTTCGGGAACAGCGGGGCCGAGGCCGTCGAGGCTGCGATCAAGCTGTCGAGGTACTACACGAAGGGCTCGGAGCACATCGCCTTCATGGGTGCGTACCACGGCCGGGTGGGCAATGCCCTGGCCATGGCAAGCAGGATCAAGTACAAGTACGGGCACGGTCCGTACGCGCCGGGAGTGTACTTCGCCCCGTATCCCTACTGCTACAGGTGCTGGTTCAACCAGACATACCCGGAGTGCAACATGCTCTGCATCGATTTCCTGGAGAAGGGGATACTCGAGTTCGGAGGACCCAGCAACGACCTCGCCTCTGTGTTCGTAGAGCCGTTGCAGGGCGAGGGCGGATACATCGTCCCTCCGAAGGAGTTCCTGCCCAGGATGAGGAAGCTGTGCGACGACAGGAAGTGCCTGCTGGTCATGGACGAGATACAGACTGGCCTGGCGCGGACCGGCGAGATATGGGAGTGTAACTCCGCGGGGGTCGTCCCTGACATACTGCTCGCAGGCAAGGCCGCGGGCGGGGGCGTCCCCATCGGGGCCTGCATAGCGAAGCACAGCGTGATGGACGTGTGGCGACCTGGCTCCCACTCCTCGACATTCGGCGGGAACGGCATGAGCGTTGCTGCCGGGCTCGCACAGGTGAAGGAGATACTTGAGACGAACCTCATGGAGCGCTCGAGGGTGCTCGGAGAGCACGCGATGAAGCGTCTCAACGAGCTGAAGGACAGGTACGAGATAATCGGAGATGTGCGGGGCAAAGGGCTCATGATAGGCGTGGAGATAGTCAAGAGCAAGAAGACCAAGGAGCCGCTCTACGTCCCCCAGATACAAGGGCTCGCCTGGCGAAAAGGCCTCATGATGATCACCGCGGGCATGTTCGGGAACGTCTTCAGGATCGCGCCTCCGATTGTCATATCGAAAGAACAGCTGGACATCGGCATGGACATCTTCGAGTCCGCGATCAAGGAAACCCAGGCCAGCATGTAGTGAATTGGCCCAGCCGGCCAGAGTGATGGCCTTGAGCGCATGCTGCGGATAGGATAATAAGCATGGTATTTCATTGCGAACCTCCGCGCTGCCAGAGGGGGGTGCGAAGCTCATGTTCGGGCGCAAACAGATAGATGAGAACCCTGAGAGCGCACTGGCAAGGTGTATAGTTCTTCTCGACGACATCAGGGCCTACAGGCGCAAGGATGTCGACCAGATCGATGCGCAGTTCGCCGTCCTGAAGAAGTCACGGTTCAAGGACCATTATGACATGTGGGTGAAGGCGAGGCCGTCAGCAGAGAAGATCGTCGACATGCCCATGAAGGTCCCCGGAGTCGCGAGGCTGATAAAGACGATAGGCTGGATGAGGGTCACCAACAAGGTCTTTCTCATATTCCTGGTGTTGTTCGTCGCGCTCCAGATAGTCCCGATCTGGAGGAGGACTCTTGGCCACGATTTCCTCGGGGGAAACGCTCTCATGATCACAATAGTCTTCGTGCTGCTCGTGGTCATTTCGTTGAATGTGGTCACCTTCCTGGATTACCGGATCAGGAGAAGGATCATCGCATACGAAGACGCGACCGTGGATGAATATGCCCCCGCCAGGGACAGGATGAAGGAGTCGGTCAACAAGATGATGAAATCCCTCGCGCGGGAGATGGTCAGGAGCAAGAAGAGCCCAGACTACTATGGTCTGGTCCTTTACTTCGACGACTACGATAACATAGAGGTGGTGAACAAGTGGCGGCCCAAGAGCATGGGCATCTTCAAGAAGCCGTACAACCACTTCCAGGTGGTCCCTAAGCCGTGATTCCGTCGGTCAGGGCCCATGCGGACTGCGGATGAATGAAAACTCGAAGGGTTTTGGGTAAGAGGTTTGGGCGCTCTTCCGCCTCGCTCAAGCCGGGGGCAGTTCCTTCCAGGCCACGGTGAGGTCGATCCCCTGCTTCTTCCAGTGGCGTATCCATAGGAAGTACCAGAGCACACCGAAGATCCATATCGATATGTAGACGATTGCCCCCACAGTCGATATCGCTTCCAGAGCCGGCACCGTGAAGAAGTACCATATCAGGATGCTGACGAACGCCAGGTTGACGATAGACGTTATCGTCAGGACGTATATCGGGCCTATCCTGAACTTGTACGGAGACGCCTCCCATATGGTCCTCGCCCGTTTCACATACGGGAACAGCAGGCCGGACACCGCCATCACGCCCCAGGCGGACATGGCTTCCAGAGCGACGATTGCGATGGCGTCCAATGCCTCGGCATAGTATGCGTAGATGACTATCCCGACCTCGCTCATGAACAGCATCAGTATGTTGTTCTTCACAGGCGAGTGCCATCTCGGGCTCACATCGGTGAACCACATCGGTCCCAGCCTGTCCATCCCCCATGCGAACGCCGCACGGCTGAATGCTATGTACGATATCGGCATACATAACAGATTGAAGAAGATGAACACGGAGCCTATGCAGAACTGGGCAATGCCGTTATCGGTCAGGATCGATATCATGCTGTATGTGTTGCTGCCCACGGAGAGGCTGAACGCATCTAGGGAAGCTCCTTCCTCGGCATTATCGATGTATGCGATCGCACCGAGGAAATCCTGACCCATGACGTTCACGAGCCCCCACGAGAACCAGATCAGGAACACCGCAGGGATCAACGCAGCGAGGATCTGTCCGAGCACGATGTTCCTCTGAGGCCTCTTGACCTCACCGCAGATGAAAGTTATCTGATAACCGTAAGCGGTGGCCCATGCTATCGCCGGGAACAGCGCCAGCGTGGCCCCGAGGTCATAGCCCGGTTTGGGTCCTGCCAGGTCGACACCGTCCACGTCCCTCACAGTAGCTATGGTCTCATCGTAGCTCATCGAGCCGTCGATCGCGGCCTGCGCGTCGTAGGCGCTCACGAAGTCGGCATGACTACTCGTGGTAAGCACGATCCCAGTCACTATCAGCGTGAAGAAGGCCAGTAACATGATCACCCTCTGGTTCATGTTGTAGACCTTCAGGCCCGTTATCACGATGAGAAATCCCCAGATGTTCACAATCGTGGCGACAATCACAACCCCCTGGGCCGTTGCGAACCATTCGATAAGGGCCGGGTCTGCCTTCAGAGACGCAAGAAGTGAGGTCATCCCGGGGTCAGCGCAGAAAGGCGCCAGCGTCGCGATCCAGAATGTCATCACGAACCCGGCATTGGTCATCGACATCGCAATGCCGACAGCCGGATGGATGATTCTGGAGTTGGCTATGTAGTCCCCACCGCTCCTCGGCATCGAGCCTCCCAGGAATCCCCAGACGAACGCGATCCCGAAGATGCACATCAGGGATGCCAGAATGGACCCCAGCAGCATGTTCCCCTGCGGTGAAAGGAACAGTCCCCAGCTGGCCATTGTCCATATGCCCACGCCCAGAGTGTTGTTCATGAACCCGATGCCGAACGTGTCCAGCAACGAGGCCTCACGAACTAACCCACTGGCTTTCCTTGCGAAGACTTCTCCCACTGAGTTTCACCCCCACCTGTTCCCAAGAGGCACCTCTTGGAAAGACCGTGGTGTATCACATTTGATGATATATTAAGCTCATCTGCTGATGCTAGCCGTTCGCGTTCCACATGAAACGGAGGTCATCTCCGGAGCGCATCCTCAGCCATCGTTCGAACGATTTGCGAATAGGCCAGTCCGACGGGGCTATCCGTTGCCGCGACGGATATGCGGGAACCGCAAAGGCTGTGTTCTGCCACTACTGTCCGTGCTCCGTTCTGTCACGGTTTCTCCCAGCCGCTGTCGATGGCAGCCTTATCTATCAATTAGGCGATTCGGTCAGCATCATGGAACGCCCTTTCAGGGAATCCGAGAAGCTGGTCATATTCGGGCTGACGCAGGATGCCAACCTCACTGACTCCTCCCTGGCCAGGAGGTTCGGCATGAAGGAGAGCACTGTCTCCTCGATCCGGAGGCGACTGATGGATTCCAGGAACATATACTTCGCAAATGTCCCATCGTTCCACAAGCTCGGGTGCGAGCTCATCGTGCAGCTCTACGGCTCCACCAACCCCGCAGTCCCTAAGGATGTCAAAGACGCCTCACACCTGGCGTATCTCGATGCGACCCCGGAGATCTTCGACGCGGTCTCGGGCGAGAGCTTCATAATGATGAGCGGGTCTTTCAGGAGGTTCTCGGACTACGTCTCCGCCCTCGACAGGTACGACAGACATTTCACTGGCGCGCACGCGGCCGAGCGCGCAGATATCAGGTCGGTCTTCTTCCCGTTCTCGATTTCGAGGGTCTGCTACAGCTACAACTTCTCGCCGGGCCTGCACAGGGTCTTCGGGCTCGACACGCCCAGACCGATTCCGAAGAGGCCCACGCACTTAGAGGTCGAGGAGGTCGAGTTATCAGCCATGGAGAAGCGAACCCTCATAAACCTCGCAGAATACCCGCATGCGACAGACGCTCAGATAGCCTCCTTCATCGGGAAGTCCAGGCAGACCGCGACCAACGTGCGCAAGCGGCTGGAGCGGAAGGAGATGTTCACGAGGGTCTGCATCCCGCTCCTGCTGACCTGGAACATCGACCTGATCGCCTATGTCCACTTGCGGTTCCGGGCGGACCTGGATTCGAAGACCAGGGACTCGCTCTCCAGAGAGGACTGGGTCAATCTGTCCTGGTACACCCTCGAGCGTGAGTCCGAGGCGTACACATCCTACCTTTTCAGGGACTACAAGGACTACGTATCGGAGATGCAGAGGATGCTGAAGCCCCTTCTCGAGAGCGATGTGCTTCGAGGAGACCCTAATGTCCACCTTGTCTCGACAGCAGCCGCCAAGGAACTCAGAGACTGCCACTTCGCACCAGGGGTCAGGAGATTCATCGGGATGGGCGGCGACATGAGCCTGTCGCACAACTACCCTAGGATGGGCATGTAGACCCCCTCCTCATGGAAAAACATAATCTATTCCTCGGGCCGATACGTCTCTGCTGGGAGTGGTCATGGATTCCAGGCCGGATCGCATGCGTTGGATGAGCGTGAACAATGCGATGACGAGGGAGGTCATACTCGTCAAGGCGTCCGCGAAGGTCAAGGACGCCTGGATTACTCTTATGGAGGCAAGGATTTCGGGGGCGCCGGTGGTGGATGACACAGGCTCGCTCATGGGCATCCTGAGCGTCACCGACATCTTCCGGAGCATCATGGACAAGTTCCAGAAGGCCCGGTCGTTGCGGGAGGCGACCATACCCAGCCAGGACGCGGGGGCCGCCGAGAAGGAGGAGTTGCGTGAGCTCTCATTGGCCATACGCGCTGTGTCGGAGAGTTCAGTCCAGAGCATCATCCCCAGGGAAAAGAAACCGCTCACGCTCTCTCCCGAAGACTCGTTCGAGAGGGCGATCCGCATCATGGCCGAGCACGGCGTCAACCGGCTCCCGGTAGTGAAAGGAGGCCAGGTCGTCGGAATACTGACCAGACAGGACATCATATGGCACATCGGCGGCAGGCCGGGAAAGACGCAGGAGTAGCACTTCACAAGTAGACGGCTGTCACATCTTCTTGCTCTCGAGTTCCCTCAGTATCCTCAGGGATTCCTCGACGTGCTTCTCGACATCGATCTGTGAGGAGAAGATGTGCCTCACGATGCCTCGCTTGTCGATCACATAGGTGACCCTTCCAGGTATCATTCCGAAGGAAGAAGGCACGCCGTAAGCCTTCCTGACCTTACCACCTCCATCGCTGACCAGGGTGTATGGCAGGCCGAGGTTCAATGCAAAGATGCCGTGCGACTCGACGGACTGGGAACTGATGCCTATCACCTCGGCTCCGGACTCCTTGAACGACTCGTAGCTGTCCCTGAACTTGCAGGCTTCTGCCTTGCAGCCAGGTGAGCCATCCTTAGGGTAGAAGAAGAGGACTACATTCCTGTTTTCCCTGAAGTCGCTGAGGCGGATGCTGTCGCCGGATTGGGACTTGAGCACGAAATCAGGGGCCTCATCTCCCACCTTCACACGGGTAGCCACTCTCATCACTCCAATGCTTGCACGGCTCTGCAGTCTCCATGGGGTTATCAACTTGCGGCCGAAATCCTGAATCGCCCGGCGTGTCCTAGAAGAGAATCGACAAGCATGTGATCGCGCCCTCGCACTTCTCGAATTCGCTGACTTCCACCGGGACGACGGTGAAGCCAGCCTCCCTCACAAGCTTGTGTGAGTTCGGCCTGCCCGCAGCCATGAGCACAACATCATTGACCGCCAGTGCGTTCGCCGCGTAGGCCTCCTCCTCGGGAACCCTGATCACCCTCGTCTCCTTGAACATGTCATGCCTCGAGAACCGGCCAGATGCGACGATTGTGTCGTGGCCGATGTATGTGGCGAAGCTCTTGAGGTGGACTACTCCGTGGTCCTCGATGGTGTCGACGGAAACGCCAAGCCAATCAGCCATCTGCTTCACGCCGCTCAAGTTCGTCCTCTGGGTAACCCCCGATATGAGCCTGTGGTCCAGGTGAATCACATCCCCGCCCTCGACCGTGGCCGGTGTCCTCGCATAGGCCACCTCGAAGTAGTCTTCGAGCAGCTCGGCCACCGCCCCCACCTCGCCCCTCCTGCTTTCCATGGCAGGACGGCACATCAACGCGCGGCGGCCGTGGACCACGGCAGTGTCCTCGACGAAGCAGGAATCCGCGTTGATATCGTCCCTAGGCATCCTGATCACCTCCAGTCCCAGTTCCTCAAGCACCTTGCAGTACGCCTTGTGCTGTTCCCTTGCCCTTTCGATGCTTATTGTCGCCTTCAGAGGATGGCATGAGATGCACTCCGTGTACCGTGTGCCCGGTTCTCTGGTGATCGCGTGTCCCGGCTTGGATGGCATCGTTTCACTTCGGAGGCTGAGACATGGTGATTTCGTCAGTGGTAGATTAAGCTTGAGTGCCCAGCCCGGAAACCACGGACTGTTCTCTGTCCTCCTGCCACGTGGGCACGTTCTTTTGTATCTGGTGTGCATTCCGTGATTCGTCTCGTCAGAGGTGAGCTTCACATGGTTGAGATCGACAGGTTCCGGGTCAAGGAGCTGATGCAGAAGGAGACCAGGCAGTTCCTCAAGAATCACAAGAGGTCAAAGGCACTCTTCGAGAGGGCCAAGAAGTCGCTGCTCGCAGGTGTGCCGATGAACTGGATGGTGCGCTGGGCAGGGCCGTACCCTGTGTTTGTGAGAGAGGGCCATGGGACCTATGTGACGGACGTGGACGGGAACAAGTATCTGGATCTATGTCTTGGCGATACTGGCTCGATGTTCGGCCACTCCCCCAAGGCCGTTGTCGACTCCGTTCGAAAGCAGGTGGCGAAGGGCATCACGATGATGTTGCCGACCGAGGACTCCGTGTGGGTCGGGGAGGAGCTATCAAGGAGGTTCGGGTTGCCCTATTGGCAGGTGGCCATGACCGCGACGGATGCCAACAGGTTCGTCATACGGCTCGCGCGGGAGGTCACGAGAAGGAGCAAGATACTGGTGGTGAACGGCTGCTATCACGGCACGGTCGATGAGACTCTAGTCGTCCTCGAAAAGGGCAGAGTATTGCCCAGGAGCGGCAACATCGGTCCGCCGGTGAATCCGTCTGTCACCACCAAGGTAATAGAGTTCAATGATGTGGGCGCGCTCGAGGAGGCGCTGTCTCCCGGGGACGTCGCCTGCGCGCTGATGGAACCCGCAATGACCAACCGGGGCATAATCCTCCCGGAGCCAGGGTATCACGAGGTGCTCAGGAAGCTGACGAAGAAGTATGGGACCCTTCTCGTGATTGACGAGACTCACACGATCTGTTGCGGCATAGGTGGATACACACGCGAACACCGCCTGAAACCAGACATGATCACCATGGGCAAGCCGCTTGCCAGCGGAGTGCCGGTCGCCGCCTTTGGGATAAGCCGGTATGTTGCGGACCGCGTTATGGAGCGCATCCTGTCCGATGGCACTGACGAGAGCGGCCTGGGTGGGACGCTCACCGGGAACGCACTTGCGGTCGCGGCCATGCGCGCAACTCTCGAGAAGGTCATAACGGACCGCAACTTCGCGAAGATGCTGCCTCTCGCAGGGAGATTCGAGAGGGGGATTCAGGACGTCATCGAGGAGACAGGGGTGCCTTGGCACGTCGTGCGTCTCGGCGTCCGCATAGAGTACCACAACACTCCTGTGCCACCCAGGAACGGCGGGGAATACGATGCGTCAAAGGACCACGAGCTCGAGAAGCTCATGCATCTGATGGCTCTCAATCGCGGCATCCTGCTCACGCCTTTTCACAACATGGCGCTCATCTCGCCGTCGACTACCGCGAGAGACGTCGACTTCCACACGTCCGTCTTCAGGGAGAGCGTGAAGTCGCTCGTCGGCTGACGCTTGGAGAAGTGGTTTGAGAGGGCAGGACCTTGAAGATCTCAGATAGAGCGGCCACGGCGTTGGACGTCTTCATAAGGAGGAAGATGGAGTTCGGGAGCATCCCAGGACTCGCCGTAGGTATTACGGACAGGAGGGGTCTGATTGGATGCTGGTACTATGGCTTCTCGAACATCGACGCTCGCATCCAGCCGGATTCCAGGACCCTATTCGAGATCGGCTCCATAAGCAAGTCGTTCGCCAGCGTCGTGGCCTTGCAGCTTGTGGAGGAGGGCCTGCTGGACGTCCATCGCCCTGTCGATGAATATCTGCCCTGGCTAGAGGCGAATTGGAGAGGGGAGAGGTTCAGCATGCATCACCTCATGTCGCACACCGCAGGCCTTCCGATAGGTGCCGAGGCGACTCCGGAGCCGATCTCCGAGGTCTGGGCGCTGAGACAGCTCGAGCTCGGATGCCGTCCGGGAGAGTTCTTCAATTACTCCAACATCGGCTACAAGATCGTCGGGCTCGTGATCGAGAAGATAACAGGACAGAGCTGCGCGAAGGCCATCGAGCAACGTATTCTCGAGCCTCTGGGAATGAAGAGGTCCTATGCGGTCATAACCCAGGACCTGAGGAGGTCGCTGGCTGTGCCCTACGAACCGTCCCCGGATGATAGACCCGTTCGACGAGGCACGCGGATGGCCCCGGCGCCCTGGGTCGAGAGCGAATCCGCAGATGGATCCATATCCTCGACTCCCGAGGACATGGCGGCGTACATCCGGATGTTGTTGAACTCAGGGGTCTGTCCCGGAGGACGCATACTGTCTGATGATGGTTTCAGGATGCTCACACGACCGGTCATAAGGCCTTTGGATTCGCCTCCGAACGAGCACTACGCATACGGCCTGGGCATAGAGAATATCGACGGCCGAACGATCATCGCGCACACCGGCGGAATGGTAGGCTATGTCTCGGCGATGAGGATGGACTTCGACGCAGGGACCGGGGCGATTGTGCTCACCAACGGAGCGACGGACGTGGACGATATCGCGAGGTATGCACTGAAGGTAATTGGTTCATCAGTCCCGAGCTCACAGGACCAGCCACAGGAGTTGCCTTACTCGATAAGTGCAGCGGATGCCGCCGAGTACGTCGGGACTTACAGCTCGGACCACGCCTCACTGGAAGTCTTCACAGACGGACAGGGCGTGCTGTTCATGGCCTGCCATGCTACGTCAGCAATGTTGGAGCCGCGGGGGAAGGACACCTTCGTCGTGGGCCTCCCTGGATTCGAGATATTCCCCATCAGGTTCGGTCGCGAGAAAGGTCATGTGATTGAGGCATATCATGGAGGCGAAGTCTATCCGCGGAAGGAGCTTCGCAGGGTCGAATCGGTCATCGCTCCAAGAGAGTATGAGGCATGCTGCGGGCACTACAGGTCCAGCAACCCCTGGCTCACGAACTTCAGGGTGCTGCTCAGAAAAGGCGCTCTATGGATGGTCCAACCCTCTGGCGAGGAGCGGGAGCTAGTGTATCTCGAGCAGAACCTGTTCAGGATCGGTGTTGACAACAGGTCCCCCGAGCGGATCGTGTTCGAGGCGACAGTAGAGGGCAGGGCACACAGGGCGATTCTGTCAGGACAAGCATATGCGCGTATGCGTGAACCTTGATATGGGCGCGCGGGCCACCCTCGCCCATGGTCCTTGAAGACATGAACTCCTTTATCGATAGGATATGTGCAGATTCGGATTGAGCGCACGCTTTAAATCGTACGTAATACAGTTTCTCAGACGTTACGATGCCTGTCGACTTTGAGGAGTTCTCACGTTCGTTGATGGATGAATGCCTCAACTGGGACCCCGTGTATTCCACACAGCTGGGATGGCACAAGTACGATCGCCTGCTCAGGGATATCAGCAGGTCGGCCATCGAGCACCAGGCGATCAGATGCTCTCAACTTCTCGAAGAGTTGAGGAAATATCCTCATGAGACCCTGTCGCCCGACCAGCGGGTCGACCGTGACCTCGCGGAGCACCTGTTGAAGCTCTGGTTGTTCGAGATGAAGGAACTGAAGATGCACGAGAAGGTGTCGTCTGCTGCGACTGACATCGGCAACTCACTCTTCCTGCTCATGGTCCGTGATCACCCGTCCTTCGATGAAAGGCTCGACGCCATAATCGCACGCCTCGAGGCAGTTCCCCAGTTCCTGGAGAGGGCTAGGGCAGCGCTGCGGACTCCCTACCGCGTCTGGAACGAGGAGGCCCTCGAAGCTGGGAGGCAGATGCCCGCCCTGCTGAGGAACATAAATACCCTTGTCCGGGGCAAGCCGGTCAGCCATGACAAACGGGAGAGACTGAACCGAGCGATTTCGAGAGCCGCCGAGGAGCTCGAAAAACACAACTTGTGGCTTTCTCAGACAGTCATCCCGACCTCAAGCCCGAGATATGCGCTGACTCCGGGAGAATATGCCAACTATCTCTCGTTGAAAGGATACGGCGTGACCGCGGACGAGGCGCTCAGGATAGGTGAAGTCTATCTTGAATTCGCCAAACGGAGGTTGCGGGAGGTGGCCAAGGAGATTGTGCCAGGGGGGGACCCTGCCAAGGCCATAGGGATGATGCGGTCCGACTGTCCGAAGACGTTCCAGGACACGTTCATGGAATACAGAGAGACGGTCAGCCGCTGCCGTGACTTCGTCATGAAATGCGATTTCGTCACGATTCCTCCTGGTGAAGACCTGGCTGTGATCGAGACCCCGGAGTTCATGCGACCGCTCTGTCCGTTCGCTACGCAGATCGAACCTGGCAAGTTCGACGACAGCCGCAAGGGGTTCTTCCTCGTGACCCCGACCGGTGACAGCAAGGAGTTGCTGAAGGAGCACAGCTTCGTCTCCATAGCCAATTCCACGGCCCACGAGGCATATCCGGGCCATCACGTGCAGGCCATTTGCGCAAGAAGCAACCCCTCCTACATCCGTGCGCTCTTCTTCTCGCCCGACTTCGTGGAGGGTTGGGGGCTCTACGTGGAAGAGCTGATGCTCGCGTCGGGGTTCAACAGCACGCCCATGGGCCGGCTGAACAACATCACGGATCTCATATACAGGATCGTGAGGCTCATCGTGGAGATCAAGCTCTCCAAGGGGTTCCTCACGCTCGAGTCGGCGGCTGAGATGTTCAGAAGGGAGTGTGGCACCGAGATTGACTACGCCCGGATGGAGGCGAGGGCGTGTGCCATGATACCAGCGTTCTACTCGTCCTACCTGCTCGGCAAGCTCGCCATTTTGCAGCTCCGGGACGAGGTCCATGAGGCCATGGAGGCGAAGTTCACCCTGAAGGCCTTCCACGACTCACTGCTCTATTCTGGCACTCTGCCGATCAAGTTCATGCGCGACGCGGTCGCAGCCCGGCTGAAGGAGCTCTATGGTATCGAGCTGCCGCCCAGGAAGGAATCCTTGTATCAATATGCTGTGAGGCGTGCCAGGGCGGGGAAACTCTAGTCGCGGTATGCCCGGGTTACCTTGTCGCAACGTCCGCCTTCTTGCCGTCCGCCTGGCCGTTGCTGTTGAGGAGCTGTGTCACGAGCTCATCTAGTGTGGTGATGGTCCACTCGTCGACGAAGGTCAGCCTGTCCCTGTCCGCAGCGTCGCTCTCCGAGTACTCCTCTTTCGTCTTGCACTTGTCGCCTGTGATCGTGAGTATGAGGCCGTCGTATCCCAGCTGGCCGTGGATGACCTCTAGAGCGTAGCTCACAGCGTATTCGCATGCTACCCCTATCACGTGCTGGTACCCCTCGGCCTTCTTACGGGCCAGCCACTCGAAAAGGCCGGCATCGGTCGCGATGACGTGGAACTCGTGGATCCCGAGCTTCTTCGCGACCTTGATGAAATGACCTATGGTGCAGCTCTGGTGGTCGCACTTGTCGTAGGTCGCCTGGCAGATGTTCGACTTCCTGCCGTGCTCGGAGTTCAGGGGGCAGTCGAAGGGTTTGCTGCAGTACGGTACGAATGCGAGGCTCTTTTCCTCTGTGAACTTCCTCAGGTCGAAATCAGGGGGCACAGGTATGATGCCCACGGATGCGAGCCTCGGGTCGATCTTGCGCAGCTCCAGCCTTTCCGAGAGGCTCTCTAGGATGAACGCATAGGGCCTCTCGGAGATGGTCCTCTTCAGGAAATCGGAGACCATCGCCAGCTTGGCCGGGTCGTGACAGGGAAACCCCCTCTCGGCCGAGGTGGATTTACTTTGCTTTCGGGATTCGGATGGCAAACCCATCACCTCTTCCGTTCTCAAGTGTTCGCGTCTCGATCGTTCCGCCATGGGTCTCGACTATCGCCCTCACGACAAGGAGTTGGAGGTCGGGCCTCTCTATCATCTGGCATCCTGCGAAGTCCTCTGCAATCATGCACTTGACGACAGGCTCTGACAGCCTGAGGTTCTTGCCAGACATCTCTATGATCCAAGACTTGTTCCCGTTCCTTTCCTCGGAGGACAACGAGATCCTGAGCTGTATTAGGTCCGACGTGCAGTATCTGACCATCGAGGACACGAGCAGCTCGACGAGCTCGTTCATGTCTTCGTTCGCCATGATTGGGAACTCGCCCTGAGGCGGATCGAACCAGATGGCGACATTGCTCTTGTCGAGCCTGCTCTGGACGGTAGTGACACTCTTGATAAGGACTTCTTTGAGGTCCCTCTTTGCCAGGGTCCGGGCGCCCCCCTGTCTTATCTGGGCTATCTTCTTCAGGTGAGCTATCAGCTGAGAGGTCGCTAGGACCTGCCTCAGCGCGCCCTTTGCATACCTCTCGAGCTTGGGGTCCAGGCCCTCCATCGACATGATCATCTCGAGATAACCCATGATGGCCTGGTTGAAGTTCTGGAGGTCGTGGGACATCAGGTCGAGGTAGAAGTCCTTCTCGCTAATGACCCTCATAAGGTTTGCCTCCAGCCGCTTCCTCTCCTCGACGTTCCTGCCTATGCCAAGGATCCCCACCACCTGGTTCTCGTGTCTAATGGGTCTGACTATCATCTCAGCAGGTATGATCCGGCCGTCCTTGCACTGTACACCGACCTCAACTGCTGGGGGGTCCGGCTGTCCAGAGAGAAGCATCGAGATGTGGTCGGCCACGACCTCGAGGGAGTCCGAGGAAGTCACGTCGAGGGCGCTCATGCCCATGAGTTCCTCCCGATTGTACCCCGTGAGCTTCTCGATGACCTTGCTGATCAGAATGATCCTGCCATAGGGGTCGAGCTCATAGATCACATCGCTCGCGTTCTCGAGTATCTCCTCTAGCTTCCTGGCCTTCGAGGCGAGGTCCTTGATGGCGGCCTCGTACGAGCACCTGGAGATGGTCATAAGCCTTCTTCCGTCGTAGCTCTCTTTGACCTGTCTCTGCAGCGCCATCCCGTTGTTCTGGAAGTCCGTGAGGAACTTGACAATGCCCTCGTCGGACGTGGACCTGAAGACGTAGTCGACGCCGATCTCCATGAGATACTCCTCGTCTTGGGGGGCGATCGGGTACGGCGCGAACAGCGCCACCACCAAGGGCTTCTTCGCCGCCTTCTTGCAGCTCAGGCAGAAGGTCGCTGCGTCTGACGGGGTGCAAAGGGAGCTAGCGATGATGGCATCGTAGGGCTCTTTCGAGAACTTGTCCCCGGCTTCAGCTGAGTCCCATGTCCTGGTCGCCTCGAACCCCCTTCGGGTAAGCTCATCCTCTAGAGACGACAAGTTGGCTATCGGGTCGTCGACCACCAGCACCTTCATTGGTACACCGTTCTCTTGTGACCCATACTGTGAGAAAAAGAAATCTCTGGACGGGGTATATAGCTTGAGATACGGTTATCAGAGTCGATAATCGGAAGCCCGCCCTTGAGAGCATGTCTGGCCTATCTCGTGTGGATGATGGACTCGGCCGATTACAGGTCCTGGCGAACCTGTCGGTCGACCCCGGATATCGATTGCAGGTCAAGTGGTCAGACTAGGGCTGTCTGACGAGCTCTCTTGCCAGGCTAGCGGCGCGTTCGAGTTCGCCCTCCTTAAGAGGGCCCTTCTTGCTCGAGATTAAGAACGCCATCGGCGGTAAGACGAGGTTCCCGCCCTTTGAGGTGAGATTCCCAGCGATTCTATCTGCCGCGAAACCAAACACCTTCACGAATCTGCCTGAATATCTGGTGTCAAAAGAGGCGACCTTCAGACCCCTGATTGCAGCTTCAGGAAGGCCCGCAAGGAAGTCTTGGACCGGTCTTGTCGGCCTCCCTCCCTGGGTCGGGGAGCCGACCACGAGCAGGTCGACCGGATCCAATCGCGTTGGATCGATCTGGTCCGCCTTGACCACCTTTGCATCGCCACCTGTAGCGCCGCCTATCGCCTCGGCTATCTTCTGCGTGTTGCCGTAGACTGAGTCGTAGACAACTAGGGTTTTCATGGGCCCCCCTATTTTCAGACTGCGTTCTATGAATTGCTTCCAGCTATTTCAAGACAACCAGAAGCTCGCCTGTCGCATAGATGTGTGGGACGACAGATGCCTGACGGAGGATGTACTTCGCAAGGGGGAGAACACTATAGACCGCATACTCATTAGCGGCGAAGGCCAGCCATGAAGCCTGCGCTACTTGTCCAGGATATCCAGAACGTCTGGTTGTATGACCCTGACAGCAATCAGGATCTGAGGAGGTCCGTTGAGAAGCGCCTGGATGTCATCAACGGGGCGATTGCATGGTTCAGGCGGAAGAAGCTTCCCATCATCGTGGGATATACCATGGACAAGGAGCAGGGTTTGCTGCCCGGCACGAAGTCCTTCGAGGTCCCAGAGATAGTCAATGTCGAGGAGACGGACCTCAAGGTCACGAAGCGCCATTCGAACGCCTTTGGTAACCCAGAACTGGCAGCCATGCTAAGGAAGGAGGGATGCGACACCCTGGCGATCGTTGGGCTGGGCGCGAGCGGGTGCGTGCTGGCGACTTACTTCAGTGCATACGACTGGTGCATCCGTCCTTACCTGATCCAGGGTGGCGTGGCGTCCCACAATGAGGAGCATGTGCGGTTCGCGGAGGAGATCTGCGATACCGTGAGCGTGCAAGCGCTCGACAGCACTTTCTGCTGACCATCCACCCGTAAGCGAATGAATCGTCGGCTTATCTAGACTGTATGGCACATGACGCACCTTTGGATGTCGGTTCGCAGGGAAAACGAATCTTGTCTGTGATGACCGACCTTTCAACGGCAATTTCCTCTCCATCGGCCCATGCCGTGTCGAGCCCGGTGGAGAGCCGATCGAGTGTATCCATGTGAAGAAGACAGTCTTCTTGAGGTGTGCCAAGATGACCGTACTCTCGATCCCCGCGTGTGATTCTGCAAATGCAACCATTTGGACATGGCGCAGCTTTTTCCGGAGAAATCAAGATATAGCTTAACATAAATTGAAGTCCGGGGGGGAATGAGGAACCTGCATCCTTGGTCCAGGGCCTGTGCTGGTATGTTCATTCTGCTAATGGTGGTCATGCCCTCCAACGCTGAGGGCAGTTCAACGTCAGATAGCGAGGATGATGCGATTCATGAGTCGATGAGCGCGTCTTGCCAATGTTCGGTCCCGATTGATGCGTCAACCCGTGAGGAGCGGACCGAGATCGAATCCTATTGTGCTGAGTGGGCCGACCCCATTCAAGAGGAGGTCAATATGGAATGGGAGCAACCCCTCCTCGCAGATGACTTCATTGGTGTATCCGTCAACGACACTCTTCTGGATATTTCTGATGCCCTGTGGGTTCCCACATATTATGATGACCCAACCGATGGTACATTCCTCGATGGTTCTCAGGAGGGAAATGGTCCAATACTCAGGCAGGAGTTCCTCGTGGGAGTGCCAGCTCTCCCGATCTCCGACTCGGACAGTTGGGTGGCTCCCTTTTTGAATGAGCTTCTACATCAAATTGGAGACACGGTTCCAGTGGTCCTGGAGCAATCATGGGATCTCCCCCATGGTCAGGAGCTACTGGCTACCCCCCTGCCGTATATGGTCGCCGTCGGGATACACACGGGGAGTGAACTATCGGTGTTCTCACGCTTATGCGATCTTGTTTCGCGTTTCTGGCATTCTTTTGCAGGCCCCGTTCTCGCAAGGCTCAGGCGCGAAAAGATCCTCCAGAACCCGGTGCGCGCTAGGCTGTATTCTGAAATAGAAACGAACCCTGGAATCTGGTATCGGGAGCTCATTCGCAGGCTGGGCATCTCAAACGGCCAGGTATCATTCCATCTGCATCGGCTCGAGACTTCCGGGCTCGTTCGGTCTGCAAAGGTCAGGGGTAGGAGGCGCCTTATGACAAATGATTCCGGAGAGAAGGTTGAACCAATGGTAATGAGCTTTCGGCAGAGAAGCATTCTTGACTTTCTCTCGAAGAACGGTGGAGCATCTCAAAGGGGACTTTCCGAGGAGCTCAACATGGGAAGGAGCACCGTCAGCTACAACCTGCGAGTCCTCAACTCCCTCGGCCTTGTTGAGGTTGTTCGGCAAGGCCGCCGAAACTTGTATCGGACCACCAGGTCCCCTAACGCGCCATGACCTCCTGTCACGCCCTGCCTTCGGCCCTTTAGGCGCAGAGCTAGTCAGGTCTATGAAAAGCCACATATGGAAGAGTTTTGAGACGATCTACCTTGCGG
>CAZHTV010000005.1:0-28628 GCA_964535775.1 uncultured Thermoplasmata archaeon
GTGACGAATACGCCGGACATCTCCTTGAAAATCGGGGGCAGAGGGAACTCCTTCGTCTTAGTCTTCTTGACGTGGCTCTCGACTAAGTTCCTCGCCACCCTGACCGCAAGCTCGCCATCCCCGTCTGAGAACATACCACTCGCTCTGCGTGGATGGAGTACTGCCCATAAAAGGCTTTACGGCAGCCTAGTCAAACCGTCTGGCGTGCGTTCTCACTCACTGAATGGAAACAGACCGCGCTCCACAACGTCTGGCCTGGGAATCATGCGCCAAGTCTTAAATATCCACCATTCGAATCCCAGAGCGAGCGGCGATGAAGTTCGTCAAGCTTTCTCAATTTGAGTTCGAGGAGATCAGGAAGCTGTACGAAGGAGTCATGTCCCAAGCATGCTACGGCCTCTTCTTCAGGGAGGGCATGATCCTCGGCGAGGAGATGTCCAAGATAGCCATGCAGGAGCCCGAGAAGTACTTCGAGATCTGCGCGAACCTCCTGCGCGCCCGCGGGTGGGTCGATAACATCGTTTTCGAGGAGTCCACAGCGGTTGCCGAGGGCTCGATTGAGGCCTCTAGCCAGACCGACGGCTCCGCGACCTGCCACCGGCTCAGGGGCATCGTGAGGAAGGTGTACGAGGCCCAGATGCACCGGAGGCTCCACTGCGAGGAGATAGAGTGCATCAGCAGAGGGGACAAGCGCTGCGTGTTCAAGGTGGAATCTGTCGGGGGAGAATAGGATGGAGCTCAAGCCTGCGCTGAGGTCGCTTAGGGGCAGCTGCGGTTCTATGGCATCCGCGGTGATCAGCAGGGACGGCCTCGTGATAGCGGCCGACATGCCCGAGGGCGTGTCGATGGAGACGTTGGCGATCATGTGTGCCACGCTTCTGGGCGCGGCGTCAACGGCAAACACCGAGCTGCGCGTCGGGACGCCTCAGCATGTCATTGTTGAGTCTGACGAGGCGAAGATGCTCGTCGTTGGCGCGGGCAGGAAGGCGCTTATCGTCGCCGTGATCGGCAAGAAGGCCGACTCCAATCTCGCAATCAGGAAGCTCGACGAGATGGCCGAGACCATCAAGATGATCTAGGCCTTTTCACAGGAATCGGCAAGAGTTCTTCCAAGGGCTGTGTCCGAGAGTCTAAGCCAGGTCGAGCTCCTTCAGTTTCTCTGGAGCAGGTTCGCCGTCCGAAGTCCAGCCGCGGGCCTTCATGTAGTCGTCGAGCATCATGTTCATCTCCTCGATGGATATCTTCGAGCCTTTGGAGACGCCCTCGGGGATCGGATCTTCGAGTATCCTCGGCGGCAGCAACCAGTCCTTTCTGGTGATGCCTTCCCTGTAATTGAACGCCCCCTTCATGTTGTGTATCCTCTCGCCGATCTTCAGCAGTTCCTCCTCCGTGAACTTCAGGCCGGTGATCGCCTCTATGACCTCGGGCAGCTTGGCGATCAGGTAGAAGCCCCTCGAGAACTTGCAGAGGCCGACCGAATCGTAGACGCACATGAAGTTCTCCATCGTGGCGACCATGGGTCCCTTCCCGACTGCGGAGAACCTGTCGATGCCCTCCCACTTCCAGAATTTGCCCACAAGCTCGGGCGCGTAGAACCCTGCCCTGAGGTGGCAGGCGCCTCTGGTGGAAGTCATGTATGCGAGCCCGTGGCCCTTCATACCCCTGACATCGTACGCCGGCGGCTCCATGCCCTTCGTGTGTATCGCATACCTCTCCGAGCCCTTGCCGATCTTCTTCGCGGCCACCTTGACGCCGTCCGCGAGCACGTCCCCGAAACCCTTCCTGTTGCCGATCATCTCGACCATCTTCGGCACTGCGTCAGATGCGTTGGTCCAGGAGAGGTCGACTCCGACCTGATCCTTGGTGATGATGCCGCGCTGGTACAGCTCCATCGCGAACCCTATCGTGACCCCGCAGGAGATCGTGTCGAGGCCCAGGAGGTCGCACAGCTCGTTCGCTCTTGCCACGCTCTCGACATCCGCGTTGCCGCACGCGCCGCCCAGGGAATAGAGCGTCTCGTACTCGATGCCGTCGATCGCCACTCCCGCGAACTTGCCCGACCTGACCTCGAACAGCTTCCCGCAGGGCTTCGTGCACGCGAAGCAGGCCTTGTTCTTCGAGACGTACTTCGGGGCCCAGTAGTACGGGTCTATCTTCTCCCTCTCGTTGAAGACGCCCTCCTGCCAGTTCCTGGTCGGGAAGACACCCCTTTCCTTGTTCACCCAGCCGAGGAACTCCCCCGTGCCGTACTTCGTGTCCTCCACGAACGACGGCGCCGCCTCGTACACCTTCTGGTACTGGAGAGCGAGCTGCAGGAGCTTGTCAGGATCCGCGGGCACGAGATCCTTCGTGCCTCTGACTGCGATCGCCTTGAGCATCTTCGAGCCCATGACCGCGCCCAGTCCTCCCCTTCCGGACTGCCTGTCGTCGCAGTCGACCGAGGCCATGCGCGAGAGCTTCTCGCCCGCCACGCCTATGCACGCGACCTTCACATCCCACCCGTGACGCTTCTTCAGGATCTCAGGGACCTCTCTGGTGTCCTTGCCCCAGAGGTCTCTGGCTTCGTTGATCTCGACCTTCTCGTCCTCTATCCAGAGGTAGACGGGTTCGTCGGACTTGCCCACGACCTCGAGGGCGTCGTAGCCCGCGTGCTTGAGCTCGGGTCCGATCGAGCCGCCCATGATGCTCTCCGCGAGCCCTCCTGTCGCGGGCGATTTCGCCGCGAACGCGACCTTGCCTCCGGTGCCCACGGGGAAGCCGTCGAACACCCCGCCCGCGATGGCGAACACGTTGTCCGCCCCGAACGGGTCCGCGCCCTCGGGCGTCCCGTGGGAGACTATCTGTACCGCGAACCCCTGGCCACCAAGGTACTTGCGCGCGTACTTCTCGTCGAAAGTGCGCTCGCTGGACTTCCCGGTCGTCAGGTCGACCTTGAGTATCTTGCCTGTGTATCCCTTCATGGTCACTCCTCCTCCGCCAGGAGCGCCTTGACCTTCTCGTACTGCTCCTTCTTCGGCTCCTCGTATACGATCGCCCCCATCGGGCAGAACTTGACGCAGGTCGGGTCGCCCCCGCACAGGTCGCACTTGAAAGCGGTCTCCTCCATGCGCATCACGCCGAACGGGCAGACCTCGACGCACGCGCCGCAGGCCGTGCACAGCTCCTCGTCAACGTACACGACGCCGTCCTTCTTCTTGATGGCGTCCACGGGGCAATGGAGCATGCAGCACTCCTTCCCGCAGGCAACGCAGTGCGTGCACACGGACGGAAAGTCGAGCTTCACTCCTCGCCTGTGCACCTGCAGGCGCGCGTTCGCGTGGTTCACGACCTTGTCGTGGAATATGGTGCAGGCCATCTCGCAGAACCTGCAGCCAGTGCATTTCTCAGGGTAGGGTACCAACATCTTGACCATACTGACTCTCCCCCTTGGATTGAGAGGTGTCTCTCAGTAACGGAATACGCTTAAAAAAGCTGTGCCCTCCACGGCGGGAGTTCTCGGAAGGCTACTTCGATTTCCGCTTGGGCTTCTTCGTGTGCTTGATCTCGATCTTCCTGAGCTCCGCCTTCTTCTGTGGCATCTCCTTCTCGATCTCGGAGAGCACGACGTCGATGGCGCTCCTGACCGCCAAGAGCATCTCCTTCTCGGCCCTGTGTATCTTGACCTTGGTCTCGTCGGGCACGTGCATCTGCCTCATCGCGGCGTTAGCGGCCTGCAGGGTCTCCGCGCCCGCGTTGATGAAGTGCGTCATCGTCTCCTTCGTGACGACGTTCTTCGTGATCTCCTCAAGATGCCTTTCGAGGCGCTTTGCGGCCTCTAGGCTTTTTTCTACCTTTTCTCTTGCCAACTTCCTCACCCTCGAACCGTATGTTCAGCCACCCGCCCTCCATCTCGGCCCCCAGTATCCTCCTGTTGGTCATGGAGTGCGGCAGCGCGATCGATTTCTTGAACGCTCCCAGCTGCACCGTCAAATCGTCCTTCCTCGTATATAGCTCTAGTTTCTGGTCGAGCGTGAAGGGCAGCTTCAGGGCGAGCACGCTCTCGTTCTCCCGATCGTACATCTTCATGGGCGACTCGGTCGAGAATATCTGAGACGGATCCCCTTCCCCGAACAGCTCGTCCGCGAGCTTTTCGAGGGCCTTCTTGCCCAGGACCTCCCTGGGCATCAGCCGGGCAGTCAGCGTCTTCAGGGGAGAGAACACCTCCTCTATCGTCGCCAAGTGCCTCCTCTGCTCTTCGAGCTTGGTCTTCCAGTAGTCCCCTCCCAGCTCGTCGGGGATGACCCTGTTGATGACTATGCTCTCGACCGTGTACCCGTACAGGCAGAGGTAGGTGTACGCCCTCTGCGTCTCCGTGATGACCATCTTCTCCGGGTTGACGACCAGCCTCACCGAGGTTATCTCGGGGTCGGATAGGAGGTCCTTGACATAGCGCAGCCTCTCCCTTAGGTTCTCGAGGTCCTCCAGGAACCTGTCCGTCGGAAGCGGGGTCGATATGATCTTCCCCACGGTCGCGCGCGCGATCTTTATCACGTTCCTGACCATGTGGAAGAGCCTGTCGAAGTACCAGTTCGCGGTGTCGGGGAACGCGAGCAGCCTCAGGGTGTCCGCCGTGGGTGCGGTGTCCATCACGACCACGTCGTACGACTTGTCCTTGTGGAACTCCTCGACATAGAACAGCGCGGACATCAGCTCCATGCCTGGGAACACTGCCATCTCTTTGGCGGTCACGGAGTCCATGCCCTGCGAGGCCAGGAAATCGGATAGATAGGTCTGGATCTCCTTCCATCTCGTCTCCAGCTCGTGCTGAATGTCCACCTCTATCCCGTCGAGGTTCTTCGCGATCGGGGTCAGCTCGCCCGAGAGCTGCATCTCGAGAGAGTCTGAGAGGCTGTGTGCGGAGTCCGTGCTCAGTACGATAGTCTTCTTGCCCTGCGCGGCGCACCTGAGCGCAGTGGCTGCAGCCACTGAGGTCTTCCCCACGCCCCCCTTGCCTGTGTATATGATTATCCTCATCGACGGGCCTCAGGGACGACCGTAGGATGCGCCCAGAAATAATGTTGTCGCAGCAATGGTGTCGGGGACGGGGTTCGAACCCGTGACCTCCGGATTTCTTAGGAGCGCGTGGTCAGGCCATCTCCCTATGAGTCCGACGCTCCACCAGGCTGAGCCACCCCGACTTTTCATCACATAACTCCGGAAAGCGCGCTCCTGTGAGCCGCGCTATTCCTGCTTCTCCTCTTCCGCCGGAGCATCTGCGGGCGCAGGTGCGGCCTCGGCCTCCGGCCCGGGAGGTGTGGGCTCCGCTGGCGGCGCCTGTCCCTCGGCCGCCGGTGGTCCTGGCTCGGGCTCCGGTTCTGGTTCCGGCTCCTGCTGCGGGCCCATAACGGGCGACTCGCCGGGCTGGGGCATGCGTCCCATCCTCGTGACCTCGCTCCTGCGGATCTCTATCCTCTTGATAGGCACGATGACCTTCGACGCGTCGGAGATCTTCTTCGACAGCTCGCCCATGATGAGCATCCTGACGAACTCCCCGATCGTCACCCCCGAGGCGGCCTTCCTGACCTCCTCGCCCATGATCGTGCGCACACCCGTTTCTTGAGAGGCCTGTATTCTCTGCTCCGAGACCGCCATGGGCTTGACCCGTATCTCCCAGCCGTCCTTCGTCACGACATCCACGACGGCGTCCGTCTTCGTCCTCTTCCTCCGGGTGAGCCTGCGCACATAGTCGCTTGTGAGGTCGTGCCCGAAGAACATCGTGTGGGCGTCGAGGCCGCGCACGTCGTGCACCTTGAACTTGATCTTGATGTGCATCTTCGAGAAGTCGCCTGTGAGGTCCTGGACCGTGGCCTCTGTGATCCTGCCGAGGACTCCGTCAGCGGAATCCGCAGGAGTCTCTCCCAGCTGCATGTTGCTGAACATCTCGGGGGCGTAGATCTTGTACCACTCCTTCGCCCTCCACTTGTCCTTGACCTTCTTAACCGCCGCCCTCTGTTTCTGAGCCAACTACATACCTCTCAGTGATATCTGATAGAGCAGGCTCGATAACGGAATTGTGTATTTTAAGGTTGCTGTGCATAGCGGCGGCGGACACGCACTGAACTCGGCAATGCCAGCATACACGGTTCCGGCTCTCCTACCCCTCTGCGTCCGCGTGCTCCTTGTACTTCCAGAAGATGGTGACGACGCTCTTCTCGAACCGCCTCATGCCCTCGACGACCGCGAACTCGTTCGGCGAGTGTGCCCGGCCGCCCCTGCCGAGGCCCGCGGACCCCCAGGGGACTCCCAGGATCTCGTCGAACACATAGAACGGCGCGGACCCGGCTATCATGGGCCAGACCTCGGGCTCCTTTCCGTGGGACCTCATGGCGTCTATGCACGCCCTGGCTATTGGCGTGCCAGCGTCAGTCTTGGACCACGGGTAGTCCTCGTAGTTCCTCATCCTTATGTCCGTGAACCCCCTGCGCCTCAGGTGTGCCATCACCTTCCTTCTGGTGCCCTCGATCGTCATGTCCGGCACAATCCTGATGTCGATCTTGGCGGTGGCGCTCGGCGGGAGGACGGTCTTCGTGCCCTCCTCCTGGAAGCCAGCTATGAGCCCGTCGATGTTTACGGACGGCTCGAACATGTACTTCCTCAGGAGCTTCTCGGAAGACCCTTTCAATTTGAACCTCTCGACCCCTGAGTCCTTGAGGTAGCCCTTCGGGTCGAACATCTTCGAGAGCTTCCTGATCATCTTGAGGTCCTCCTTGTCAGGCCCTCTGACATCGTCCCAAAGGCCGTCGACCGCAGGCTGCTGATCGCAGTCGACCATTGTGGATATGGCGTGCACGAGCCTCCAGACGGGGCTCTCCATCCAGACAGCGTCGCTGCTGTGCACCTCCGCCGTGGGCCCACCCCGGGCCTTGCCCTCCGCAATCAGGTCGAAGTAGACGCATCCCTTGAGCCCGAGGCAGACCTGAGGGACGCCCTTCGAGTTCTCGCAATAGTCCAGGGCCAGGGCAGCGTCCGCCTTGGATAGAAGAGCCTTGTTCTTGACGACGAAGTCAGGCAGGCTCCTCCCGCCGCACTCCTCTTCGCCCTCGAGCAGGAAACGTACGTTGACCGGGAGCGAGTCCTTCTCCAGCATCGTCCTGATTGCCAGTAGGGTGCCTGCTAGAGATGCCTTCGAGTTGTACGCGCCCCTGTTGATCAAGACCTTTCCGTAGGGCTTCCGTTTCACTATCGTGGCCCCGAAAGGGGGGTGGTCCCACTCCTCGAGGTCTCCTATCGGCTGCACATCGTACATGCCGTACATGAGCACGGTCCGCTCAGCGCAGACATCCAGATGCCCGTGCACGAGCGGATGGCTCCTCCTGGTGGACCTGAACTGGCCGTGCTTCGCTCCCATCTTGTCCAAGAAGTCCTCGAGCACGTCGGCGGTGTCCTGGATGCCCTCGCCTGTCATGGACACGCTCGGCACCCGCAGGATCCTCCGCGTCTCCTCCAGGTGCTTCGGCCAGACCCTTTCGATCTCCTTGTGGAGCTCCTCGATGGTCATGTCCATGCCTTCCTCTAGGTCCGCCCAACCGCAGGATATCGAAGGCGTCGGGAACCACTTCGTCGGCTCAATGGCCCTGGAACTTCGGCTTTCTGCCTATGTCCCTGACCAGTATCTTCTGGATTGGGGCGCCGTGGCACCTCATGGCGGCCTCTTCCGTGTCGTACAACTTGCCGCACATGAAACACTTGTAGAGCCTCTGTGGTTCCATCTCAAGCAGCTCCTTCGCCCTCTTCTTCCTTCTGGTCTGTGTTGAGGGGTAAAGCGCCCCTTGTAATCAATCTTGTTCATGTTCACTTTTTCAGGTGCTTCGAGAGGACCTCTCTCGAATCCACCGTGAGTGTGGCGTCCTGCTTCGCGAGCTCGTTCTCGAGGTCCTTCAGAGCGACTGGATCCTTCAGGAAGACGGGCACGTAGCAGGTCGTGGTGTCGATGTTCAGGATCGCCACCATGTCCTTCTCGTCAAGCTTCCGCTCCTCGACGGCGGCCTTGAACTCTACGAAAGGTCTGATGTCCGGAGGCACGTTCCGCACCTCCGTGATGGCGACCAGCCTCGCTACGTGCATCCTGGGATATCTCCTTGGACCTCTAGAGGTTGACCTTTACCTGGTGCGACTCCAGCCCCAGCTTCTCCTTGTCGAGGCCGAACGCGAGCACCATGAGCTGGGACAGGTGGAGGACCGGTATCTTGTAGTTCTTCAGCTGCGCCTGGCCAGCATCGTACTGCAGGTGGCAGAACGGGCAGCAGTCGACTATGACGTCGACCCCCGCATCTGTCATGTTCTTCAGGTTCTCCTCGGTCATCTTGAGCGCGACATCGGGCGTCCTCGCCCTCACGCCGCCCCCCGCGCCGCAGCACATGCCCTTGTCCTTGTACGGAACGCTCGTCATCCCGGAAGCCTCCACCAGGTCGTCGAATATGTGGGGCCTCTCGGAATCGTCGATCTTCTTTATGTTCGAGGGTTTCAGGAAGTGGCAGCCGTAGTGCACCGCCGCCTTGAGGTTCTTGCCCCCTTTCACCTTCGCCTTGATCGCCTCCACGCCGACCTCCCTGTACAGCAGCTCGACGAAGTGCCTCACCTGCACCGTTCCGTTGTACTCCATGCCCGAGGCGTCCTTGAGTATCCTGTTGATCTTCTTCCTGAGCTCGGGGTCGTGGTTGAGCTTGTGCGCGACCTCGAACAGCGTGTCGAAGCACCCGTTGCAGATCGTGAGCACGCCGTCCACGCCCATCTTCTCGGCGATCGCAAGGTTCCTCGCGGCGACGGCCATCCAGTAGGTCTGGTCAAAGGATCTCATGACTCCGGGTGCGGGGCAGCAGCTCGCGCCCTGCATGTCCACGAGGTCCACGCCCAGGGATTTGAAGACCTCTCTGGTGGCGCTCTCTATGCCCGGATACCTGAGAGGCATTATGCAGCCAAGGAAGAAAGCGTACTTGCCCATCAGGCCTTCCCCCCTGATGCCACGAGCTTGTCGAACCCGCACAGTGCAGCGATCCTCCTGACCTCCTCCTGCGCCTTCGGGTCGGAGAACACCGTAGGAGGCGTACCCTGGAGGCCCAGCTTAGACCTGAGGGCCTTGTCCTCGTCCCTCAGCGTCACGAGGTGGCCCGTCTTGGATATCAGCTCCGCGACCTTCCTGTGCGGCTCGGCCATGTAGCCCTTTCTCACGGCCAAGTTCCTGAGGGCCATGATGATATCGACTATCTCGACGCCCCTGGGGCACCTCTCATAGCACGTGTAGCATGTGGTACACAGCCAGAGGTCCTCCGACGGCAGGACGTCCTCCTCGAACCCCAGCTGGGCGCGCCTGACGACCTTCCTGACTCGGAACGCCGTCTGCCGGCCGGACGGGCAGCTGCCCGTGCATGTGCCGCACTGGAAGCAGAGGTTGACCGTCTTGCCTCCGCCCTCGATGACCTTTCTCGTGAACTCCGGGTTTGGTTCCTTCGCCTCTGCCAAGAACACTCACCAGTACTCCGTACGCTGGCTCCGTATTTGATGGTTTTGCTGTAAAGGGAAAAGAATTACCCTTTCCGGTAAACCCAGGCCTCACTGGCCTCCTCGAGGAAAAGGGGGAGATCGTCGTGCTCGGCGCACTTCAGCCCTACGATCGAGTGCAGGGACCACTTCTGGTCCCTCGCACCCTCCGCTTTGACGACGCCGTTCCTCACCAGGCTCTTGTTCACGAAGTAGCTGAGGTCAGTCCTGTCGAGCATCGTGGGTTCGTGTATCACGCGCGCGATCTCGTGCGGTATGTCCTTCTCCTTAAGGTATCTGAACCCGAGCCTCTGCGCTCCGAAAGGGAGCTGAGCGAACCTCGTGCCTGCGTCTCTGAGCAGCAACATGTCCGTGCCTATCTCGGCAGCCTCCGTGTCCTGGGCGCGTTCCATCGCCAGCATGGCGTCGTCGAGCAGGACGCAGTCCACGCGCATCTCCTCGACGAGCCTGAGGTTCTCCTCGTCCGTCGATATGACGACCCTGCACGCCCTCCCCTTGTCAGAGAGCTCCGTGGCCGCGCTCAGGATGCACCTCTCGGTGATCGGGGTGCCAGCAATCCTGAGGTCCTTGCTGTCCTCGAGCCGCTTCTCGTACGCCTCGAACCGCCTGAGGAGGTCCAGGCCCGCGCCCGTGAGCTTGCTCCCCTTGCTCGTGGTCGAGACCACCTCCAGGTCCGCCTTCGACTCGATCTCGCGCACGTATTTGTGGAGCACGGGCGTCGATACGCCTATAGAGGCTGCCGCCTTCTGCATCGAGCCCTTGGCGTGCACGGCCCTCAGCGCCTCCAGCTGCCTGTGTGTTATCTCGTTCCCGTCTGAGACGAACACGACTCTCGGCCTCGGAGCGGTCATCGAATCACCTCCTCTTCTTGAGACCGTAAGTGCTCAGGAGCATCATTACAGCTGCGAAGGCCAGGAGCACGGTCAGCTGGAGCCAAACATCTCCGACGCCCCAGCCCCTGATCATCACGGACCTCAGCCCTTCCACCGCGTATGTGAGTGGAAGGAAGTACGAGGCCGGCCTCAGCACGTCAGGGACCGCCTCAAGAGGCCAGAACACGCCCGAGAGCAGGATCGACGGGAAGAGCACGATGGGCATGAACTGCACCGCCTGGAACTCGTTCTTCGCAAGGGCGGAGAGCACGAACCCGAGGCCCTGCATGCCGACGCCGAAGACAAATATGATCGACAGCGCAAGCACGGCGCTGCCCTGTATCTCGATCCCGAAAAGCAGGATGGCAGTGGTGAGTATGACCAGCGACTGTATGAGCCCGACCAGACCGAAGGCCAGAACGTATCCGGATACTATCTCCCCCTCCGTCGCCGGTGACGCCAGCAGTCGGTCGAGCGTCGACTGGCCGCGCTCGTGCACGAACGAGATGATGGAGAGCATGAAGGTCACCATCATGGCGGCCAGGCCCATCACCCCGGGCGCGAAGAAGTCTATGAACTCTGCGCCCTCACCGTAGACGAGTTCGGGCGTCGCCATGATCGGCGGGACTATCGCGAAGGAGGGTGACGCGAGCACCTTCTGGATCGATATCTGGAGGTCGTTCATCACGGCGCTGACGATGTTGGGGTTGGTGCCGTCTATGTACACCCTGAAGCTCCCCGGCATGACAAGGGTGCCGTTCCTGAGCGCCAGCAGCGCCTCGTGCACATCCTCAGTGAAGCCGCGCTCGAACACGATGAGCGCCCATAGGTCCGCGTCCCTGACCTTGTTCAGGGCTGCCTCCACCGTCCCGTCGGTCGCCTCCGAGGGGCCTGTGGCCCTGACAACGCTCATCGTCTCCCTCGTCGAGAGGTCCGAGATGATCGCTGATGCGACCGAGGTGCCCTCGGGCGCGTCGTCGAAGTTCACTATCTCGACGTCGAGGTCCTTGACGTCGCCTCCGAACGTGTACCCGAATATCGTTATCAGCAGCAGGGGCATGAACACGAGGAACCCGGCCGTGCGCCTGTCGTGCTTCAGGCTCCTGAGGTTCTTCCGGGCTATCGCCAAAATCCTCCGCGGGTTCAAGCGCCGTCCCCCCTCGAGAAGAACATGAACGCGGACTCGAGGTCTGACGCGTTCGCCTTGGCCATGAGGTCCCTCGGCGCTCCCTCGGCGATCAGCCTCCCCGCTCGCATCATGCCGACGATGTCACACCTCACTGCCTCATCCATGTAATGGGTGGTGAGCACGACGGTCTTCCCGCGAGCCTTCAGGTTCTGGAAGTATTCCCAGAAACCAACCCTGAGTTCTGGGTCGACCCCTACCGTGGGCTCGTCCAGGAACAGCAGCTCCGGGTCATGGACCAGAGTGCATGCGAGCGATGTCCTGTGTTTCATGCCGCCGCTGAGCTGCGAGACGAGGCTGTCCCTCCGGGCTTTCAGGTCTATCACATCGAGCAGTAACTTCTCCCTCATGTCGAAGTCGCCGCGGCCCACCGAATACAGCTCGGCGAAAAGCTCCATGTTCTCGTGGATGGTCAGGTCGGGATACACCGCCATCTCCTGGGGCATGTAGCCCACGCGCTGGACGTTCGCGCGCCCGGGGACCTTCTCCCCCAGGACATAGGCTTCTCCGCCGCTCGGCCTGAGGAGGCCCACGAGCATTTTGATCGCGGTCGTCTTCCCGGAGCCGTTCGGCCCTATCAGGCCGTATAGCACGCCCCGGTCAATCCTCATCTCGAAGCCGTCCACTGCGACAAGTCCGTCGAATTCTTTCCTAAGTCCACGGACCAGCACTGGCACGCTCCGCCCCTCTCTCTCTCCTGCCGCTCTGCCCGCCTTGCTTATCGCTCTCTCAGACAAGCTCATCAGCCTCCCAACTCGGCCTTCATCCCGTTCAAGAAGATGGACACGAAGCCGCGTACGAAGCGCTCCTCCTCATCCGGCCTTGGCGTTCCGCCGCCCATTATCTCCGTGGTCAGGAAGTAGAACTGCACGGCGCCCATCAGACCTCTGGCAGCGATATCGGGGTCCATCCTCCGGATCTTCCCTGCGTCCATCAGCCCCTTCATGAAAGAAGCTACGAACTCGATCCCCTTCTTGACGATCTCTTCGTAGGCGATATCCCTCATCTTGGGCTGGCGCCATGCATCCGCCATTACCACGAAATAGATCCGCTTGTTCGACCGGAGCATCCTCAGGACAGTCCTGACGTTGTTCGCCAGAAGGTCCTCCAACGGCCCCATCGCCTCCAGGCTGACCCTGTCCTTTATGGAAAGTATCGGAGACCTCTCGCCGAGCACGGCCACGAAGAGGGCCCTCTTCGACTTGAACAGCCGGAATATCGTGACCTCATTGACCCCGGCCCTCCTGGCTATCTCCTTGGTGCTCGAACCCGAGAAGCCCTTCTCCGCAAAGCACCCCAGAGCTGCGTCGAGAATCCTCTCGCGCGTCGGCGCGGCCAGGTGCGCGCGCGCTCTTCGCGTCATTCATGCAAGTAAGTGCTTGCATACATATAGTCGTTCCCCCCATCACAGCCAACGCCTTATCTCCGGCCGGCACGATACTGACCTTTCTGTTCTCAGTTCGAGTCCCCGGCGTTCTGAACATATAAATACGGACGTAATCATTGACTTCCGATTCTGAATGCCCACTGGAAGATACATTATCAAGCTGTGCCTCCTGGGCGACGGCGCAGTGGGGAAGACCAGCCTGGTGAGGAGGTTCGTCTTCGACGTTTTCGACGACAAGTACCTCATGTCCTTCGGGACCAAGGTCCTGAAGAAGAACCTGAAGGTAGGCGAGGCCGAACTGAACCTGATGATATGGGACATCCTCGGTCAGAAATCACAGGAGGCGCTCCACGCAGCGTACTACAGGGGGGCCAGGGGCGCCCTTGCGGTCTGCGATTTCACAAGGCCTGAGACGATGAAGAATCTCAGGTCATGGCTTGGGAGCTTCAGATCGGTCGTCGGCGAGATGCCCGTGATCATCCTCGGCAACAAGGCCGACCTCGAGAAGAGTTTCACGCTCTCCGAGCTGGAGGCCTTCGGCAAGGAGGTCGGGTGCAAGGTACTGGAGACGAGCGCCAAGACGGGGCTCAACGTTGAGCAGGCATTCCAGGAGATCGGCAAGGTAGTCATGGAGGAGGTCTGATGCGCTCCCTGCCTTTCTTCGTCATGCCCGGCATAGCCCTCGCTCACCTGCGCGAGGAGCTCGAGATCGTGGAAGGCGACCAGCGCGCGCGGCTCATGCTCTACAGGTACGGCCAGAGGTGCGGCAGGGCGCTCGTGGAGAGCTTCGGCCTTTCGTGCAGCGACCTGAGTGAGGTCCGCTCGATAGTCGAACCCATCTGGATGGAGGCCGGGCTGAGCAGGCTGAGGATAGAGTCGCTCGAAGAGACCGAGATGATAGTCAACCTCGAGGACTCCATCGAGGCGAAGGAGGGCAACACGTGCGACTTCGCCCGAGGATACCTTTCAGGGATAGTGTCGCAGCTGATGTCCGAGAGGTATGAGGTTGACGAGGTGGAATGCGCCAGCCGAGGATACATGATATGCGTCATGCAGGTCTACGAGGTCGTTGACGTCCTGAGACCTGGAAAACAGGCGGAGCAGGAGTCCGTCAGGAAGTACAACCTGGAGCCCGGCTTCTCCTACCTGATAAAGGAGGAGATCCCGGACCAGGCCTTCGACATCTTCGTGGACGCCTCGAAGCACGGGATCCCGTCCCTGTGCGTCACCAGGGAGTACCCGGAGAAGGTAAAGGACAGATACGACCTCAAAGCGGTGCCGTTCCTGTGGCTGTCCATGGACCAGGAGAGGGGCTACTCCAGGGACCCATCGAACGTCGCGATGCTCTATTCCGACATCAAGACCTTCGTCTCAGAGAATCCGGGGTGCATGGTGCTCCTCTCCGGCGTCGAGTACCTCGTCTCCCAGAACGGCTTCCAGAAGGTGCTGAAACTCCTCCAGCACATAAACGACAAGATCGCGGTTACCGACTCCACGATGCTCACCACAATCAGCCCGCTGACCATCCACGAGCACGAGTTGAAGCTGCTCGAGAAGGAGATGCGGGCGTTCTGAAGTCTTGGGTGGGATGCATGAAGTACGGTCTGCTCGTCTGTCCCAAGTGCGGGATGGCGAAGGGCGTCGAGGCCAGCAAGAAGACCACTACCTGCCAGTGCGGAAGGGAGATAGATCTCCGCCGGGTGAAGCTGAAGTATGTGACCGATTCGCCTCTCGAGCTCGCCGAGTCGGTGGCAAAGGCCAACGCCGCCCTCCGGGGAGGGCAGCAGCTCCCGCCCGAGAGGAAGCCTCGGAAGAAGGACCCCTTCTTCGTCATCGCAGAGAGGGCGCAGTCCATCAAGGACCCAGTGGAGAGGATGAAGGTCATCGCCAAGGGCCTGACGGACCTGAAGGGGGCCTTCGGGGTCGATGATGTCAGGCGCGTCGTGTCGATACTCGGGAAGGGCTCCGCCGAGGACGTCATCAAGGTCCTCCAGGAGCACAACCTCGTCTACGAGACCGCGGACGGCAGGTTCAGAGCCGTCTGATCACTGCTTCTTCTTCTGCGACAGCCTCTTTGCGTCCTTCACGAGAGCCGGGAGCAGCTGACGGTGCACTTTCTGGTATCCGTAGACGACGACCGCGGTCGCTCCTATGAGCCCGAGCAGGTTGACGGGGGGAACTAGAATGTCTACGAAGAAGAACGACTCGTAGAGGAGGGCAAAGACAACGTGCATAAGGAGCGCCTCGGGAAAGTACCCTTTGACATCTCCCCTCGACACTCCAACGCCTATGATCGCCGTGGTCGAACCGTGAAGCAGGACGAAGAGAAGCCCGAACATGACCACCACCGCTACCTCAGCTGCGCCAGGTTCCGAGAGTCCGAGCAGGAAGACATACACGCTCGCGAAGGTGAAGGTCGAGGATATCCCGAGCCCGAGCGCAAGACCGACGAACGCGGTGTCGACCTTTCTCTGGAATTTCGGGTAGTTCAATATCACGAGTTTGAGGAGCTCTTCCATCAGTGCGAAGCCGAGGATCAGCAGAAGCACGGTCTCGGCGGTCCCGACCGACCTGCCCCATCTCTCGAACGCGAACAGCACCATGCCGAGGACGACTCCCAGCGCGAAGAGCATGAACACCCGCCGGTCGTCGAAGAAGGGCTTCTCCGCCCTGGGGAAAGTGTAGTTCCTGAGGGTGATATACATGAGAAACATCGCGGGCCCGAACCCAGCGGCCGCACTCACGAGCTGAAGTACGTCGACCATACCAATCCGCTTGTAACCCTCTGGCGTTATTTGGCAGTTCTGGTCATGTTTTTATAATCGGACGCATGATTTGTGCTCCGAGGTTCTGCACATGGTGAAGTGCTCGAGATGTGGGAGGGCCATGGGGGATGCTCAGACATGCCCCCACTGCGGAGCAGGCCCTAGCAGGAGCGTGCTTGACAAGAGCGTGGGGACATTCGCGAAGGCCACGGGTTCGGTCATCGAGACCGGCGTGCACGTGACGGAGAAGGTGGTCAAAGAGGCGAAGCCGGTCGTGAAGACCGTCCTGAGAGAAGGCAAGAAGGGCATAAAGAAGGCCAAGGACGAGACGCTCAAGGTCGCGAAATCGCTCAAGGAAGAGGGCAAGTAGACCGCATCATCCACTACGTCCACCCTTTGGCCTCCTGGTAGAGACCTCTCTCGCGAGTTTGTCGAAGTAGTGTGCGACAACGCAGCTCTCCGCGCACTTCCCGCACTGCGTGCACGCGCGCCCATCGACGACGATGCTGTCCTTCAGAGTGATCGCATGCTCGGGGCAGGTCCTTACGCATATGCCGCACTTGGTGCACATGTTGGCCCGCAGGACGGCTCTCGCCACACGGTCGAAGCAGCGCATCGCGTCCCCAGGCGTCTTGCCCACCGATGATATCTGTCCGCCAGCGAAGACCTTGGCGTCCGAGTTCTCCGAGTGCACCATGGACACTCCGAACTCCTCGACCAGATTCACATCCCCGACCGTCTTGAGAATCTCGGCAACATCGGCGAGTCCCCTGGTCTCAGGCATCCTCAGAACGGCCTCGACCGAATAGCCACCTGCGACGCAAGGGCTGACGCCCTTGATTACGTGGAGTTCGAGTGTGTCAGCTCTCTTGGGTTTCACATCAATGCCGAGCCTGTCAGCTAGCGATCGCATCTTCGGCGGAAGCTGCTTCCACCTCCAGAAGCCGAACTGGATGAACTGGCTCGGCAGGTCGTTCTCTGCGGCCCACGCATCCAGCTTCCGCTCCCAAGCCTTGGCCAGCTCTGGGCTCATGCGCGATATCTCCGCGCACTCGCTGGCCAGCGCTGACGGGCACATCCAGCAGCCAACCCTCTCGATGTCCTCGTCGTATAGCGGGTTGTATCTCAGGCCCCGCCAGAGTATGTAGAGCCAAACGTCAAGTGCGGTCCAATCCCTGATCAGGTTCACCACCGTTTGGCCGGGCACGAACGGATTCCTCTCCATCAGCTCCAGCCTGGCCCTGGCGAACGATTCCAGCCGGCGGTTGCCTTCGACCGTGAGGGCGCCATCGGGGAACGACTTCTCGACGGCCTTCGAGGCGGGAGCGAGCTTGCAGACCTTGCAGCACCATCTGAAATCCTTTGCTGGCGGCCCGAAGGCAGGGAAGCTATCCTCGAACGCGTCGCCTGCTGGGGCGACGATGAGCTGGAGCGAGTTGTCCTTCGTGAACCTCTTGACGTAGTCCCTTGTGATAGGGTGCTCGAGCCCCGTGTCAACGAAGACCGCGGTGAAGCCTTTGGTGACAGATGAGACTATGTCCAGGATCACCAGACTGTCTTTGCCGCCGCTGAAGGAAACCGACAGCGGAAGCCTGCTCTCTGCCATCGCGTTCTTGAGCTCGTGCTCCGCCTTCGCCTTCTTGGCCATCAGGTGCGGGAGGTTTGCCTTGACCAGGTCCTTGGGCCAAGCTCTCCTTCCCGGCTGCAACGGTCCAGACTGCGTGATGTCCCTGACCTTAACACCCTTGGCCGAGGTCCTCAGCTCCGAGGCGTCGACCTTGGCGCTCCCGCAGCCGATGAACTTGCCCATCTGCACGACGACCTCGTCCCCAGCCTTGATCCCAGGGTCGAAGGACGAAACGTACTCCTTCGGCAGATAGTTACCTTTCATGTGTCCGTCCGTCTTGTTGAGCAGGACCTCCTTCTTGGGGTGCATGTGCGCGAGCATGCGCGCACCGTCTATCCGCAGCGTTAGACGGTAGTCGACCCGCTCGAGGTCGTAGGTCAGCAGCGCGATCCTCCTGCCGTCCACGATTATCTCCTCGGCCCTGTCCTCGCCCGAGGTCTTGTTGAGGACCGTGATGTCAGGTATGAGCTGCTGGACGCCAAAGTGGCGTAGGAACAGGTATCGGAGTCTCCTCTTGGTGCCTTCGAGCGCCAAGCGCACATCTCCTGGTGGCGACAGCTCGACCGGCCGGCCGTTGTGCCCGCATCTCCCACAGGTCCTTCCGGCAAGAGGCACGTTGCAGCTGTCGCACCAGTGGAGCATCGGCGTGTGTTGGCGGTGCTGAATCCTCACGGTCCGAAGCAATGCCGGAAGGCTGTTATCAAGTTATCCACGCGCACAGCAGCCAGCAGACTCGGAGAAGTCTTAACTACGGAATCCGTAATCTCCGGAGGCAGATGAGCGCCAAGAAGATCAGGAAAGGCTATACGATCGCCGGGCCGCAGGATTCGGTGCGATACGACAGCATGGGGTACGACCTGTACACGGTCCCCAGGCACAGCTTCACCAGCCCTGTAGAGATACGGGACATGTTGGCGGCCATCGCGATACTCACGGTCGCCTTCTCCCTGGTCTTCTTCTCGGGAGACTTCATCGCGAACATGGGCTTCGCCCTGGTCATCGTCGTCGCGGGCTTCTTCGTACACGAGATGGCGCACAAGCTTGTGGCGAGGAGGTACGGCTGCTGGGCGGAGTTCAGAGCCGACTTCAGGATGCTCGGGCTCGCCCTCCTGATGTCATTCTTCGGCTTCCTGTTCGCGGCTCCTGGCGCGGTCATGATAGCAGGTAGGATCACGAGCTCCGAGAACGGGAAGATAAGCATCGCCGGGCCTGCATCTAACATACTGGTGGCCGCGGCGTGCATGCCCTTCTGGGCGCTGGACCTGGCAGGCACCCCGGCATTCGCGACTACGCTGGCTCACGGGCTCACATTGATCTGCGGGTTCCTGGCGCTCTTCAACCTTCTGCCGATACCCGCCTTCGACGGCCTCAAGGTATGGGCCTGGAACAAGCCTGTCTACATCGCAGCGCTACTTGCTTCAGGTCTTCTCGTCTACTCCGCCTGGTCCTCTTGGTGAGGGCTCGCACTCCTGCTCGAGGAACGCGGGGTACCTGAGGTGCTTTATTATGCTGCCCTCCCAGTCGAACATCTTGCCTGGGTTCATGATGTTCTTCGGGTCGAGCGCCTTCTTGATGGCCTTCATGGTCGCGATCGAGTCCGCCCGCTCCTTCTGCATGTAGGGCGCCTTGGTGATCGAGACCCCGTGCTCGCCGGTGACCGTGCCTCCGAGCTCCAAAACCTTGTCGAAGATCTGGCCCACGGCCCTCTCGGCCCTCATCCAGCTGTCCTTCGAGTCGGGCTCGACGAGCATCTTCGTGTGCAGGTTGCCGTCCGCCGAATGCCCATAGGTCCCAATTATGACCCCGTTCTCCTCGGCGATCCTCTGGAACGCGACCACGGCTTCGGGGATGCGCGATATCGGAACGGACATGTCGTCTGCGAGCGCCACGGACACGAACTTCTCGCCGTACCGTGACAGCGATGGCATGATGGCCTTCCTGGCGTAGGTCCAGTAGTCGATCCTCTTCTTGTCCCTGGAGGCCTCGGTCTGCACCGCCCCGCTCTGCCTCGCGATCTCCTCGACAGTCTTGAGCTCCTCCTCGACTGCAACGGGGTGTCCGTCGACCTCTATCATGCATATGGCAGCGACATCAGGGAGCCCGACGTTCATGCACTTGTTGACCGCCTTGATGCACACCGAGTCCATGAGCTCGATGGCCGAGGGCATAAGGGGCTTGGCGATGATGTTCGAGACGCACTTCCCCGCGTCCTCCAGCGAGTTGAAAGCGGCCAGGGTCATCGCCGACGCCTTGGGCTTGAATGCCAGCTTCAGGGTTATCTCGGTGACTATCCCCAGGGTGCCCTCGGAGCCGACCATTAGCCTGTCGATCTGGTAGCCCGAGGAGTTCTTGAGCGTCCTGGTGCCGGTATGAATGATGTCTCCGGTTGGCAGCACGACCTCCAGCCCGAGGACATAGTCCCTCGTGGCCCCGTACTTGATGGCCCTCATGCCGGAGGCGTTCGTTACCACCATCCCTCCGATGGTGCAGGCCTCTCCGCTGCCGGGTGTTGTCGGGAACCAGAAGCCGCGCTTCGATAGCGTCGAGTTCAGCTTGTCGTAGATCACCCCGGGCTCCACCACACAGTAGAGGTCCTCGACCCTGACCTCCTTGATCTTGTCCATCGCAGTCATGTCGACTATTATGCCGCCCCTGAGGGGCACGGTATGGCCGCACATCGCGGTGCCAGCCCCCCTCGGTATGATAGGAGTCCTGGTCTTGTTGGCGAGCTTCACGATGTCCGAGACCTGCTGCGCGTTGGCGGGCCTGACTATCACGTCCGGGTTCTTGTGATGTATCGAGGCGTCGAAGCCGTAGACATACAGATCGGCGGTCTTCGTGGAAACCCGGTCCTTGCCAACTATCCTCTCCAGTTCGTCGACGACTCCCATCTTCATGAGGGCACCATCGTCGATAATGATGCCAGTCACATAAAATGATTTTCACTTACATACCCGCGGGCCGGTCGCTAGGTTTATGAATCCGGTGCGACAATCGTCAAGTCCGATGTGGAAGGCAGGTGAGGGCTGGCTTGGGTTCGTGACAGCAGTGGTATTCATGGCCAGCTTGGGGATCGCACTGGCCCCCGACTCCGAGGAGCCGAAGAGGCATTCGATCACTTTCATCGGGGGTAGCATGTTCATCAGCGATGCTGGCTCCTCTCACGGCGGCTTCGAGATGACGGTCGAGTACTCGCTCCGCATATCCCCGACCAGGGGCGATGTGATCTACACCGGGAGCATGGTCATGCTCGAAATAGAGTACGAGATCGGGCTCGGCGACCCCATAGAATCCCACGAGCTAGAGATGAGAATGGACTACAATCCGTTCACGGACGAGGTGACCCTCCAGATGACGAAGACCAGGCTCAGGTTCGTCTATGTGGAGCAGGATGTCGTCTGGAACCACCAGTACGACGACCATTACATAGCCTCTTGGGGAGGCGACGCTCCTCAGGAGGAGATCAGGGGTAACATCAACCCGGTGTTCTTCGGGCTTCCTGCCCACTACTACGTGGAGATGAGGCTCGACCTTGTCATAACCCCGGTCTCGTGACGTGCGTTGGGGTGCCTTCAGGATGTTTCAGGTCAGCAAGCCATAAGTACACCCTCTAGCATGGTTCGCTCGGTCGTTCAACATGAAGCTCGTCATCTTCGGCCCTCCGAGCGCGGGCAAGGGGACGCAGGCGCAGAAGCTGGCCGAGAAGTACGGGATACCCCAGGTCGCCACAGGCGACCTGCTCAGGGAACAAGTCGCCAAGAAGACGCCCATCGGCCTCAAGGTGAAGGCCTATTTGGACTCCGGAAGACTCGGCCCCGACGACCTGATCGTGCAGATGATCTCGGAGAGGGTCTCGAAGCCGGACTGCAGAGATGGCTACATCCTTGACGGCTTTCCGAGGACAATCGGACAGGCGAGGGAGCTCGAGAAGATGACCGACGTGGACCTCGTCCTGAACATCGTCGTCGACCTCGAGGTCCTGGTCGAGCGTGCTGTTGGCAGGAGGATATGCCCTGAGTGCGCAGCCGTGTATCATGTGAAGTTCAACCCCCCGAGGAAGGATGGTGTGTGCGACAAGTGCGGTTCCGCGCTTATCCAAAGGGATGACGACAAGGAGACCACGGTCAGGAACCGCCTGAAGGTGTACCAGGACCAGACCGCCCCGCTCGTGGAGCACTACAGGAAGAAGGGCAAGCTCGTCGACATAGAAGGCTCGGGAGGCATCGACGCGGTGCATGCCCAGATGGTCCACGCCATCGACCGCGTGAAGAAGTGACGGCCATCGCTCACGGCGGCGAATAACTGCTTGCGGACCTGTACATCTGCGGCATTGAGGATTGCTTGAGAGATTCCCTGACGAGGTAGTCTCCTAGGAAGTTCAACGCATCCATGACGTCATCGTCGTCCCCATCCTCTATTCTGGCGGCGATCCTGAACGCCCTTGCAGGCTCGGAATCCTTCCCGAGCAGGTCCTCGAAAATGCAGTACAGGTCCTTCTCAGTCGCGACCTGTGCGCGGCTGAGGTTCGCCCGGACCAGGGCCATGGACAACGCGACGTTGACCGCATTGACCCTGAAAGTCCTGAAATCTCCCCGTTTGAATGCGTTCCTGGTCCTGCCGAGGTCTTCGAAGATGGCTTCCATGCTGTCTCGCACTGCGTTCCTCCAGCATTCCACCGGTAGGGCGTTGGCCATCGTCGAAAGACGTCTGAACGCTCCGGTCGGGTCGTGGCCCGGCAGGACGTGCATCAGCGAGCCGACGCTCAGGCTGAGGTGGCTGTTTGGCTCAGTCAGCTCCCTCCTCCATGATTCCTCCGTCCGCACCTCGATGGAGAACAGACAGTTGTGCAGGACGAAGACATGGGACTTCAGGGCCGAACCACTCCTGACCAGCACCTTCATGTCGATGTCGGAATGCTCCTCGTCCTCCCTCCGAGCGACTGATCCGAGCACAGCGATGGCCCTGATTTCATCAGGATACTTCCGAAGCAGCCTGTCGACCACATGTCGACAGGCCTCGATCCTCTGTCGGTGGTTCATATGGGGACTGCCCTGAGAGTGCCGGAGTAGGATATGAAGCTCGCGCACCACAGGCTGAGGTCCATATGGACACCATGTCATCCTCACTGGAGCCGGGATGGGATTGTGTGTCCCCTGCGGCAAGGTGCGTGATTGAACGGCAACCTCGTGGCCGAACCAAGAGACCTAGTCTAGGCAAATGCAGAGCGCTAATCTATTAAATAGGGGCAGTCGAATAGCGCAATCGGGACCATAGCCCCGTAGTGTAGCGGTCAATCATGCGAGACTCTGGATTGCTCTCGCAAGGAGAGATCTTGCGACGGAGGTTCGAATCCTCCCGGGGCTACTCCTTCTACTTTTTGGGATGGCCCTTCCGCTCCAGCTCCGCGTTCACTAGCGCGTCCACGAGCGCCACCCTCTCGTCGCTGCGCCTCGCGTGCATTATCTCGAAAGCCTCGAAGAGCTTCTTGTTGATGGCCACGCGGTCCGCATACTGCTGCATGCGCTGGTCCCTGGCCTTGTACTCGCCTGTGATCTGCCGGGCGACAAGCTCGCTGTCAGTGATGACCCTGATTGCGCCGCAGCTCCGCTCCCTGACCTTCTCCAGGCCCCATAGGATGGCCTCGTACTCTGCCTCATTGTTCGTGCGCTCGCCTATGTACTTCGCACCCTTCTCGAGCACCATGCCCATCGAGTCGAATATCGCGTATGCTATCGCGGCCGGGCCCGGGTTGCCCCTCGCCCCTCCGTCTGTGTAGAGGATCAGCATCGAAGGATCTGATGACGTGGTAGTCGCCTCAGGGCCGCATGAGAGCTTACTGAGATATGAAACTGGCGCCATCTCCAACCGCATCCTCTCGTTGGGCGCAAAACGCCTCGTTCCCGGTCCCGTGAGATAACTACTAATATCATACCTCGTCTCTTTGCATCGGGGGAGCGAGGCAGTGGGAAGAGCGGCCACGCCGATGATGGAGCAGTACTTCCGCATCAAGGAGAGCTACAAAGACTGCCTCCTGCTCTACCGCATGGGCGACTTCTACGAGATGTTTGGAGAGGACGCAGTCATAGGCTCCAAAGAGCTTGAGATAACGCTGACCTCGAGGGAGAAAGGGAAGAAGGAGAGGATCCCCCTCTGCGGCGTCCCCTGGCACTCACTCGACTCCTATCTGCCGAAGCTCGTCAGCAAGGGTTACAAGGTCGCCATATGCGAGCAGATGGAGGACCCGAGGTACGCTAAAGGTCTCGTCGACCGCGACGTCGTCAGGATAGTCACCCCAGGGACGGTCCTCGAGAGCACGGTCCTGGACAGCAGGGCGAACAGCTACCTGATGGCCATCAACAAGACCGGGGACGCTTACGGCCTTTCCTTCGTGGACATCTCTACCGGCGAGTTCGTGGCGACCGAGATAGAGGGCAGGGACGCACGGTCCAGGGTTCTCGCGGAGTTCGTGCAGAAGGCTCCCAAGGAGGTCTTGCATCCCCCCGGGTTCGATGACCCGCTCCTTGCCAAGGAGTTCGCTCTGTCGGGTGCATGCCTGACGCCGCTGGACGAGATGGCGTTCATCAGGGAATCCGCAGAATCTGTGATCAAGCGGCACATGAAGATCGCGACCATCGAAGGACTGGGGTTCGCGGGAAGGCCGCTCGCGATATCGTCTGCAGGCGCCATACTGAGGTATCTCGAGACCACGCAGAAGCGCAGCCTGAGGTTCCTGGCCAGGCCGCGGTTCTTCTCGTCGTCCGACAAGCTCGTGCTGGACCATACAACCCTGAGGAACCTGGAGGTCCTCAGGAACGTAAGGGATGGTGGACAGGAGTCGTCGCTCGTCTCAGCCCTCGATAGGACGCTCACTCCTATGGGCGCGCGTATGCTGAAGAGCTGGCTCACGGAGCCGCTGATGGACGTGAAGCAGATCGAGAGGCGGTTGGACGCGGTCGAGGAGCTCGTGGGCAGGACAATGGAGCGCACGCTCATCTCCTCCTCGCTCTCGCAGGTGAGGGACCTCGAGAGGCTCATCGGCAAGGTTGCGTACGGGAGCTCCAACGCGAGGGACATGGTCGCCATCAGGTCCTGCCTCGAGAGGGTGCCGGAACTCAGGAGGACAGTTCAGGCCTTGGAGTCCGAGCTTCTGAGGCGGCTGGCCGACTCAATGGAGGACGTGTCCGACGTCGTGGCCCTCATAGGCAGGGCTCTCGTCGACGACCCGCCCGTGGCCGTCAAGGAGGGCGGGCTCATCAAGGACGGTTTTGACCCGACACTCGACGAGCTGAGGCGCGCTTCGAAGGATGGCCAGCAGTGGATCGCGGGACTCGAGGAGTCGGAGAGGAAGCGGACGGGCATCAAGAACCTCAAGGTCGGGTTCAACAACGTCTTCGGGTACTACATCGAGGTGTCCAAGTCCTATCTCAAGCAGGTACCTCCGGACTATGAGAGGAAGCAGACCGTCGCGAACGGGGAGAGGTTCGTCACTCCCGAGCTGAAGGAGAAGGAGAGGGCCATACTGACGGCCCAGGACCGCTCGCGCGACCTGGAACACGAGATATTCCTTCGTGTCAGGGACCAGGTCGCTGAGAGAGGGAACACCGTCAGGGAGATATCGCGGGCGATGGCGGCCATCGACGTCCTTCACTCCTTCGCCGAGGTCGCGGTCTCCTCCAGGTACTGCCGGCCGAAGGTGGACGACAGCGACACGATCATGATCAAGAACGGCAGGCACCCAGTCGTCGAGAAGGCGCTCATGGGCGCGTTCGTGCCAAATGACGTGCACCTCGACACCAACCTGAACAGGTTCGTCATCCTGACCGGGCCGAACATGGCCGGGAAGTCGACATATCTGAGGCAGATCGCGGACATGGTCGTCATGGCCCAGGCGGGCTCCTTCGTGCCCGCATCCGAGGCGAGGATCGGCCTGGTCGACAGGGTCTTCACGCGGGTGGGCGCCTTCGACGACCTGTCGAGGGGCCAGTCGACCTTCATGGTCGAGATGACCGAGCTGGCCAACATACTCAACAGCGCGACCAAGAAGAGCCTCATACTGCTCGACGAGGTCGGGAGGGGCACGAGCACGTTCGATGGCCTCGCGATTGCATGGGCTGTCTCGGAGCACCTCTACGACCACTCCAAAGTGGGCGCGAGGTCGCTCTTCGCCACGCACTACCATCAGCTCACGGAACTCGCCGACTCACTCGATGGAGTCAAGAACCTCGCGATGGCCGTCAAGGAGGAGGGCTCGGAGGTCGTGTTCCTAAGGAAGGTCGTCCCGGGGAAGGCGAACAAGAGCTACGGGATCCAGGTCGCGAAGCTTGCGGGCATACCCCGCGAGGTCATAGGCAGGGCGGAGCAGGTCCTGGAGCGCATCGAGGAGGAGAACGTGCTCGAGGTGAAGGCGGGCAAGAGGTCCCACAGACAGGCGCTCCTCCTGACCTCTGAGAACAAGTCGACCATAGAGGAGGAGCTCCGCAAGCTCGATGTGTCCAAGATGGCCCCAATGGAGGCCTACCTGAAACTGATCGAGATCAAGAAGAGGCTGGAGGGTTCGGGTGCCAAGTAGGATCAGGCTCCTCGACGGGGCGACAGTCGACAAGATCGCCGCCGGGGAGGTCGTGGAGAGGCCCGCCTCTGTGGTCAAGGAGCTGGTCGAGAACTCGCTCGACGCGGGAGCGTCGAGCGTGTCTGTGTCGGCCGAGGAAGGCGGCCGGAAGGCCGTCGTCGTCAGGGACGACGGATGCGGCATGTCACGTGAGGACGCGCAGGCGGCCTTCGCAAGGCACGCGACCAGCAAGATAACCTCGCTCGAGGACCTGGGGCGGCTCGTCACCTACGGCTTCAGGGGCGAGGCCCTCTCTTCGATTGCGTCGGTGTCGAGAGTCTCTCTCAGGACGCGGGAGCATGACTCCCCCGAGGGGACGGAGGTGGTCGTGGAGGGCGGGAAGGTGCTCAGCATGTCCACGGTCGGAGTCCCGCACGGCACGGAGGTCTCGGTGCGGGACCTGTTCTACAACGTGCCCGCGCGCATGAAGTCCATGAAGGGCAGGAAGGTCGAGCTCGCACACTGCCGCGAGGTCATGATCGGATACGCAATCGCCAGGGCGGGGCTGTCCTTCTCGTTCGCCTCCGACGATGACCTGCAGATGGTACACGTCCCCGCGGAAGGCATGAGAGGATCGCTTGTGGCCGCCTTCGGGGCGAAGGTCGCCGAGAACATGCTCTACGGAGAGTCGAACGCGGACGGCATCAGGGTGGAGGCGTACCTCGGGAGACTCGAGCACACCAAATCCTCGCCGTCCGACCTGAGGCTCTTCGTTAACGACCGCCCGGTGAGGGGCCCAAGGCTCGTGTCCGCAGTGGTCGGGGCCTACGGTTCGCGCTTGATGAAAGACAGGTATCCCGTGGGAGTGTTGAGGGTATTCGTCGAGCCGAACGAGGTGGACGTCAATGTGCACCCTGCCAAGCGCGAGGTGCGGTTCGGCGAGGAGGTCCGGGTGCTCGACGCTGTCAGAGCGTGCGTGAGCAAGGCGCTAGTGGAGCCCGACCTCACTTTCCAATATGAGCAGACCAGGTTCTCGGAATCGTTCGAGGCCGTGCTCGCCACGCCATCCCAGCAGGCGCATCCGTCGGTCCAGAAGGCGCTCGAGATCGACGAGAAGAGGCCCCAGGGTGCAGCGCATCCGATCATCGTGCCCTTGGCCCAGATCATGAACACTTACATCCTGGCGGAGTCCGGCGGCAGTCTGCTGCTGATAGACCAGCACGCGGCCTCCGAGAGGATAGTCTACGAGAGGATACTCAAGTCGGTCCAGAACGGGAAGGAGATCTCCCAGGCGCTCCTGACACCCTTGGTGCTGCACCTGACGGCCTCAGAGCAGCGGACTCTCGAGGAGAACATGGGCCCGCTCGAGCAGACGGGCTTCATGATCGAGCGGTTCGGCAAGGACGCCTTCGCGCTCAGGTCGATCCCGACCGTGGTCGGCGTCGCTCAGGGGGAATCAGCGTTCAGGAACATCCTGGGGGACCTGTCTAGGTCGGCACCCGAGAGAAGGGTGGGTCTGGATGCGATATGGTTGGTCGCGTGCCACACGGCCGTGAGGGCGGGCGAGACGCTCTCAGAGGCGCAGATGCGCTCCCTGATATCGGAGCTGCTCGCCACGGAGAACCCGTACACCTGCGAGCACGGGAGGCCGACGATGATAGCGCTCTCGCCAGCGGACTTGGAAAGACTGTTCAAGAGGCGCATCTGAGGCCGGTCACGCGTGCGGGAATATCTGCTTTCCATCCTTCAGGACGATACCGTATTTCTTGGCGACTCTGCCCACTCTCTCCGCCACATCTTTCTGGAGCAGCGGAGGCCTATGGTTCGCGAGGATCTCTTTGACCCTCCTCTTGGCGTACTCGATCAGCTCATCGGAGGCGAAGTCGGGCTCGCCGCTCTTGTGATATCCGGTGATCTGGGGTATCATCAGATCTTTCCTCATGAATCTGAGCGTATGCGGATCCGAGAGGAACGTCCCTCCGGGCCCCTGGCGTCTGATGGCATCCAATCCCACCGTCGCGTCGTCGACCACCATGCCGTGCCTCAGCCTCTTGATCCATCGCCAGACCTCGCAGTCCATCACGAGCTTCTCGAGGGATGCCATCGCGTCGCGGTCGAGCCCACCTAGGCCGACCATCAGGTCCGCACCCGCAAGGACCGAGGCCGCCGCTGTCATCGCTGACTGGTATCCAGCCTCCGCGGACAACGACCTTGAAGCGTTCGCCGGTCCGCCTGCGCACGATGGCAGCCCGTAGTGTCTCGCCATCTCGATCGCCCCCACATCCATGAGCACGCCCTCGGGCGTGCCGCAGAGGAACACTCCTGTCTTGAGGTCCGAGACCCCAGAGAAGGACGAGTAGATCGCGGGAGCGCCCTGGCTGGCGACCTGGGACATCGTGAGCCCGCAGAGGTTCTCGGCGTTGATGATCGCCAAAGAACCTGCAACCGTCACGGGGGTGACGGCACCCGCTATCGCCATGGAGAGATGGACCAGGGGGATCCCTGCCTTTGACAGGATCACAAGTGCCTCGGTCTCTCCTTTGTCGTATCGGAGGGGGGATATCGGGGTGATCACATCTGAGAATATCGGCCGCTTCCTGAGCTCTTCTTCCGATCCAACAATAGCGGATGCGACCTCGACCTGGAAGTTCGCCTCCTCCTGCGATATGGCGCCGTGCTGGACATGTTTGGCGGTGTAGGCCATCG
>CAZHTV010000006.1:0-25152 GCA_964535775.1 uncultured Thermoplasmata archaeon
CACAGTCCGAGACGAAGGTTTTGCGCAGGTCAGAAGGATTGTCAGACTAGGAGGTGCAAGAAATGAGTATATTGGTTCTCGGTGCCTCGGGGCAGATCGGCGCCTATACTGTCCAGGACCTCATCGAGTTCTGCGGTGAGAAGGACGTGATAGCCTCGAGCCGGAAGATGGCCAACGTGAAGAAGGCGATGGACGATCTCAAGCTCACGAAGAAGACGAAGTTGATGGAGCTGGACGCAAACGACGTTCCCAAGGTCCTTGAGACCATCAAGAAGGAGAAGGTCGGATCCGTGGTCAACTGCGCTTGGTACCAGACTAACCTGGGTGTCATGGACGCCTGCCTCAAGGGCGGGGCGACATACACTGACCTGGGCGGGTTCTTCGACACGTGCCTGAAGCAGATCGAGCTTCACAAGAAGTGGAAGGACGCCGGCATCAACGCAACGATAGGTCTGGGGAGCACGCCGGGAATGACCAACATCGCAGGTGCCGCTGGTGCGAAACGGCTCGACCAGGTCGACAGCATCGACATCGTGTGCGCCTGGGGCAACACGCTGCCAGTCCAGGAGGCCGGTTGGCCGGGGTATTCGATCAGGACGGTCCTGGACGAGTTCACCCAGGAGTCGGTCCAGTGGCTCGGGGGGAAGTATGCAAAGCAGAAGATACTCGGAGGCGAGGTAGATGTCCTCATGCCCGACCCGATCGGCAAAGTCAAGGCCTACTTCATAAAGCACTCGGAGCCGGCCACGATGGGCAAGTACCTGAATGCGAAGAACGTCACCTTCAGAATAGGGTTCCCGGAGACTGACATGAACACTTTCCTGACCCTCAGGGCTCTCGGATTTGCGGACACGGCCCCGCTCGAGGTCGGAGGGGCGAAGGTGTCGCCACTCGACTACCTGACTGCGATGTACCAGAAGGGGATTGCGGACGGCAGGGGCTCCCCGCCCAAGGAGAAGTTCGAGTACGACATGTTCAGGGTGAACTGTGCTGGCAAGAAGGACGGGATGCCGAAGATGGTCACCTACTTCATAGTGACATGGAACGACCCTGAGCGGGGAGTGTCTTCTGCGAGGGACACGTCGGTCCCGCCATCGATCGTTGCGCACTGGCAGCACACTAAGCGGATCAAGGAGCCAGGGGTCTTCCCGGCGGAGGCTACTGTCGAGCCAGAGCCTTTCTTCAAGGAGCTAGGGAAGCGGAAGATACTCGTCGACGAGCAGACGACCACCACGACGAAGTACTATTGAGAGCGGTCTGCCAAACCCGTAAGGAAGAGGCTGTTGCCTCTTCCTGAGGCATCTCTTTCCCCATTCTCTGAAGTACTACTTCGCTTCCTCCTCTGGCAGGAGTTCAAGCATGCGCGCGATCGCAACGGTGAAGTCCTCGAGCTTGACGTCGACCATAGACGGGTCCACGGGAACCTTGTCCTGGATGGCGCACTTCATGTGTATCTGACACTTGGGGCAGAACATCAGCAATCTCTGCGCTCCGACCCTCTTGGCCTCCATGACCCTCTCCACCTGAATCTTCTTCGCGTTCGCGTTGCAGTTGGCCCATGCGCTCACGCCGCAGCACATCGCCTTGTCCCTGGTGTTCTCCATCTCCACGAACTTGGCGCTCGTGAAAGCCTTGGCCAGCTCCCTCGGGGAGTCGTACACTCCAGAGTGTCTCCCGAGCCTGCACGAGTCGTGGTACGAGAATGTGAACTCAGCCTTCGCCACGTCGTCCAGCTTCAGGGCGCCTGAGTCCACGAGCTCTTTGATGTAGTCGGATATGTGGACCAGCTCGAACTCGAAATCCCCCATGAGGTCCTGGTAGTCGGCCTTCAACGTGCGGTAGCACTCGGCGCATGTGAACACGACCTTCTTCGCTCCGGACTTCTTGATCAGCTCGACGTTGTGCTCCATCAGTTTCTCGAAGTTCTCTTCGTCCCCCGTCCAGTTCAGGTCGTGGCCGCAACACTTCTCCTCGTTGCTCACCACCGGGACCACTCCTGCCTTGTTCATTATCCTCACTGCGCTCTCGCAGATGTCCTGCAGTCGGAGGTCCTGCCTTTCGTAGAATATCGCGTCGTAGTGGGGGAGGCAGCCGACGAAGTAGAACACATCGCCCTTGTCCGCGACCTTCATGTCCTTCTTCACCCAGTCCAGGCGCTTCTGCTTCAGATCCCCCTTGGCCATGATCCGCTGTACCGCGTGTATCAGCCCTCCCTGGGAGCAGCTGGGTGAGCCCCCGACCTCCGAGGCCTCCTCTCGCATTCCCCTTATGAACCCGGAGTAGTCCACCTTGTAGGGGCACATGGCATTGCACTGCTCGCATGTGGTGCAGGTCCATATGTCCCTGTCCTTGGCTATGTTGTCGACTATGCCCTCCATGGCCCTCAGGACAATCGTCCTTGGCGCGAAGTTGTTATCGAATTTGGCGATGGGACACACGGTCGTGCACTTCCCGCACTCGACGCAGTCGAAGGCCCCCGTGTCCTCGATGAGCTGCTTCACCGAGGCCACGGTCTGTTCCTTCGTCCTGCCCTTCTTGACCTTCTTGGCGAGCTCGAGCGGCAGCGGGCCGAGTGCCCTTACCTCTTCGACGAACTCCGTGACGGTCTTTGCGAACTTGGCCCTCTCCGAGGCGTTGATCCATTCGGTTCTGAGGCGTCTCGAGTCCAGGCCCACTATGTCGAAGAGCTTCTTGAGTGCGTCCACCCTCTCTTGGGCCTTCTTGTTGCCCGAGACATAGTGACAGTCGTCCATGAGGCATCCTATGACGATCACGCCGTCCGCGCCGTTCTCGAAGGCATCCATGATCACGCCGGACTCGACGCTCCCGCTGCACATCACGCGGACTATGCTGATGTTCGGGGGGTACTCGACCTTGTTCACGCCTGCCAGGCTGGCTGAGGGGTAGCCGCACCATGTGCATGTGAACGCGATGATCTTCGGTTCGAACTTCTCAGCCATCTGCGTCCACCACCTCCACTATCGCGCGGACCATCGCCTCGACCTGCTCCGGCCGGAATCCGTTAACTGTGATCGCCTTGTTGCAGCACACGACGGCGCACTGCCCGCACCCCTCGCACCTGATCTCGTCGATCCTGGACACCAACACCCCCCTTTTGGGGTCGGTCTCGATGGTTATGGCACCGTACTCGCAGGTCTCTTCGCACCTGCCACAGCCCCGGCATCTCTCCTCGTCCACGAATGCCACGATTCGGGGGAACTTCACGGTGCCCTTCCGCATGAGGTCGACTGCGCTGGCCGCCGCGGCCTTGGCGTCCTCGATGGAATACCTGATCCCCTTCGGTCCTTGGGCCGTCCCTGCGACGTACACGCCCCGTCTGAACTCTGATGGGAACATCGGGTTGATGTCCTTCATGAACCGGTCGATGTCGGTCTGTATGTGCAGCATCTTCGCGATCGCGTCGCTGCCGTCCGCTGGTTCCTGCCCTACGGACAGGACGACCAGGTCGGATTCGATGTTCAGAAGAACATCGGCGTCCGTGTCCAGGGCCCTCACGAAGATCTTGCCCTTGTCATGCACGATCTCGGAGATCCTGCCACGCACGAAGTTGATCCCCTCCTCCTTTGCGGCCTCGTAGAACTCCTCAAAGCCGCGGTAGGGTCCTCTGAGATCTATGTAGTGGATGTACACGTTCGCATCGGGATTCATGCGCTTGATCTCCCTTGCCTGGCCGATGGCATAGGTGCAACAGACCAGGGAGCAGTGCAGGTTGCCCTTGTTCTTGTCCCTCGAGCCGACGCACTGGATGAAGTTGACGGTCTTTGGGACCTTGGAGTCGGACGGTCTCTTCAGGCCTCCGCCCTTCTCCCTCTGCTCGACTATGAGCTGCTCCAGCTCCACTGTCGTTATGACATCGGGGAGATCGTACCTGAGCTCGGGGATGCGTTTGGGGTCGAAGGTCTTGCTGCCAGTGGCGACGATGATCGTGCCCACATCGAACTCCTTGGTGCCCGAGGGCGTCCTGACCTTCACGTGTCTGTTCCCGAACCCCCCTGTGATCTCCTCGATCTCGGATTCCAACATGACATCGATGTTCTTGTCCTGCTGCACATCCTCTATCTTGGGTGTGAAAACGCACTCCTTGCAGTACTGCATGCAGCATATGCCGCAGTTGTGCGTGGGAAAGGTCATGCTGAGCTTGTAGGTCCTCCCACCGAGCTCGCCCGACCTCTCCACGAGGTATGTCTTGAACCCTGCATTCGCTATGTCCAGGGCGACCTGCATCCCCGTCACGCCGCCCCCGATAATCAGAGCCTTGTCAAGTATCTTGATATCGATATCCTCAAGAGGCAATAGCTTCTGCGCCCGCGCAACGGCCCCCTTGACCAGGCTCCTGGCCTTCTGCGTAGCGGCCTTCTTGTCCGTGTGCACCCATGCGCACTGTTCTCGTATGTTCACCTGCTCGACCAGGTACTTGTTCAGGCCTTCCTCTTCGAGCGCGCGCGTGATGATTATGCCCTGGACGTTCGGGGAGCAGGCACCTATCGCCACACGCTCGAAGTTGATGTCCTTCGCCTTCTCCTTGAGGTAGTCCTGTCCCTCCCTGGAGCAAAGCGCGTCGTGGACTTCCACGATGAGTATGTCAGGGTTCTTCTTCAGATCCTCAGCGACCTTCTCGAGGTCCACCTTCTTGCCTATCTGGTCCCTGCAGGTGCAGAGGAAGACCGCGAGTCCCTTGCGTTCCTTCGCGTCCTTGCTTGACTGTTCCAGCATCACCGTCAACTCCGTCGCCCTTTGGGGTACCTCGGCCTGTTCTCAGCAGGAGACGTATTCTACTCCCTGCTCGAGCCTCGCACGCCTCAGAGCGTTGTAGACCCCTTCCAGTATGCACGCCTCGGTCACGTAGCCGTAGAAGTCACCCTTGTCAAAAACCGCGATAGTCGAGACCCCCGAGTTGGCCATCGCTTTCGCGACCCACCGCAAGTCCAAGGATAGGCTGGTGAGGATGACGAGAGGTTTCGACATGATGTCCTTGACCAGGACTTTGGCGGGGTTCCTGCCCTCGGCTATGACCTTGACGATTATGTCCTTCTTCGTCAATATGCCGTAAGCGTCATGCCTGGCCCGCCTGGGAACCAGGAGAGTGAACTTGTTCTCGTCCAGCATCTTCCTGATGGCGCTCGCCACCGTGGCGTCCCGCTGGATGGTCGGGAACTCGAATGTCTTCACGACGTCTTTCAGGATCAATGGGGCAGTCATTATACCGCCCCCTTCTCGACCCTCTCGCCCTTGGAAGCGATGGCCCTCATTATGTCGACATCGGAGACGAATCCGACGAACTCCTCTCCGTCGAAAACCGCTATCTTCGACACGTTCTCGTTCGCCATCTTCTTGGCCACCCATCTCAGGTCCAGGTCCAAATTGTTCGTCACAACCAACGGCTTTCGCGCGTAGTCCATCACGGGGGTCGTGTTCAGGTCCGCGCCATGGGCTACGGGCCCTTCGACGATGTCCCACCTCGTCACAATCCCGTAAGCGTCGCTGTATCCGCTCCTGTCGACAAGAAGGAAGTCGGTCTTGTTCTCTATCATTGTCACAAGTGCCTGGGCAACCGTCGCGGCCGGTGCTATCTTGACCGGGCTCGAGCGGTTGACGATATCTCTGAGCTCCACTTATTCCCCCCTTCTAAGAGCTGGGTGTAATCATTGTTATTGGCACGACCGTATTTCAATGTTCTTAGAGGTCAGTGGTGCGCTTTCCCCAGCCCCTGGATCCCCCCTGCTCGTAGCTGGCGAACCCATAATACCGGGCAAGACAATCGGTGGCATCATGACAGGTGCCCTGGACGCCCTCTTCAGGCCTCGTTCGGTGGCTCTCGTGGGGGCTTCCGCCAACCCCTCAAAGCTGGGTCATGTGATGCTCAGGAACCTTCTTCACGGACGATTCAAGGTCTACCCTGTCAACCCAAGGGAGAGCGAGATACTCGGCCTGCCCTGCTACCGGTCCGTGCTGGACATCGAAGGCTCAGTGGATCTAACGCTTGTGTCCGTGCCCGCAGGGTCGGCTCTGGGGCCGGTCAGGGAATGCGTCAAGAAGGGAGTGGGAGTCGCGATCGTGACCTCCTCGGGGTTCAGGGAATCAGGGCCCGCTGGGGCGGAGCTGGAACGCAGCCTGGTCGAAGCCGTGCGAAGATCGAAGACAAGGCTGCTGGGGCCGAACACAATGGGCGTGTTTGTTCCTTCGAGACGTCTCGATACCCTGCTGATCCCTAAGGAGAAGAGCAAGCGGCCGAGAAAGGGCAGCATCGCCATGCTCTCTCAGAGCGGGGCGGTATCCGTCTCATTCCTGGAGCGCGTCGCAGCGTCCGGCCTGGGCATCTCAGCATGCGTGGGCCTCGGGAACAAGGCCGACATCAACGAAAACGACCTCATCGACCATCTGGGAGACGATCCGGCGACCAGGTGCATTGCGTTGTATCTTGAGTCCTTTGCCGACGGAGCAGGCTTCCTCAAGACTGCTGGCAGAGTCTCCGCAGACAAACCCATCGTGCTTCTCAAGGCCGGGCGCACTGCCGCAGGTTCTCGCGCCGCCTCTTCCCATACTGGTGCCATCGCATCCTCCTCTGATGCGCTGATCGATGGCGTGCTCAGGCAGGCAGGTGTAGTGAGGGCTTACGGTGAGGAGGAGCTGATTGATGTCGCGAAGGCTCTCTCGATCACTGGAAGCATCCGAGGAGACAGGATATGCGTCGTCGCCAGTGCGGGAGGCTACGGTGTGATCGCGGCTGACTTCGTGGAGTCGAGAGAACGCGGCGCAGGTCTTCGTATGGCCCAGCTCTCTGCGGAAACGAGGTCGGATCTGGAGAAGGTGATCCCCGAGTTCTCTTCGACTGGCAACCCCGTGGACCTCACAGCTGGCGTCACGGACGAGATGTACGACGCAGTACTCGGTCTGATTCAGAGGGACCCCGGCGTCGATGGAATAATGATGTCCTTGGAGCTGCAACCACCGAACATAACGAGCGGGCTGGTGGAGATCGCGGAGCGCAGATCCCTTTCCGAAGGGGCGCCGATTGTCGTGAGCGCATTCGGGGGCGAACGCACATCAGCCCTGATACGAGTGCTCGACAGGCGAGGCGTACTGGCATATCCGACAATATGGCGCGCCGTGAGAGCGCTCCAAGCTCTTGCCGAGCGCGGGGCGTACCTGAAGAGGAGAAAAACGCGCTCAGAAGACCCAAGGTAGAAGGTCGGAACGCATTGTCCCGGAGTCTTCTGGAACGGGTTTCTGAAGGGTGTTTTACCTCAGGCCCCGATCCTGAAGACCTTCGTCCCGCACTTCGGGCACGTGCCCTTCGTAGCGGGTTTCCCGTTCTTCAGCTTGACCTTCTTCGGGTCCTTCATCTCGACGGACTTCTTGCACTTGACACAGTAGGCCTTCGTCAGATTTCCCACCACACCTGTATCGGCTAGTGTTAATATATAGCCTTTCCGATGATTTCCAGTAGAAACCTGTCCGAGGAGTTTTCGCCCTCCTGGCATCGGGAAACGTGAGTGAACGCCTTTCAATCGAAATCCCACGCCCAAGGTTCTTATACTCTAGCACAGCGATTCGCGGCAAGAAGGGATGGGGCGCGGTTGAACTCCAACATTGCGGGAGGCGGCCAGGCCGAGGCGAACCCGCAGCGGAAGATACTGTCTAACATGGCCCAGAACCAGGCTGGCGTGAGCCTGGGAAGGGGCATGGCGGACCCATACGTCCCTGTGCTCGCAGTCGTCTTGGGCGCAACGCCCATCGAGCTGGGATGGTTGCAGGCGTTTGTCAACCTGTTCCCAACGGTCATGCAGGTCCCCTGGGGCAAACTCAGCGATTTCCTCGGAAGGAGGATACCCTTCCTGGTCGCGGGCGGCGTCCTCTCCTTCAGCCTGTACTTCTTCATGATCGGGGCGGTTAGCGCCTGGCAGCTGATAGTGATAGTGGCCGCTCAGATGTTCATAGGGTCGATGATGGTACCCACCTGGTCCGCCCTGGTCGGAGATGTCACGACTGTGAAGAACAGGGGTTCCGTCATGGGCAAGTTCTTCGCGATATCATCCCTCGCGAGTCTGATCGGCACCCTCTTCGCCGGGTCCGTCATACCTGCAGACGATCCGTCTGCGATGGACTTCGCAGTGCCCTTCTGCATAGCCGGCCTCAGCGGCATCGTGGGATCGGTGGTGCTGTACCAGGTCTACGAGGTGAAGCGCCGGCTCTTCGCGTCGCCGAAGAGGATCTTCACGTTCAGCCTGAGGTCGTTCATATTCATATCAGATCTCACGGAGAACAAGTACTTCAGGAACCTCGTGGCGCTCAACATGACGTTCAACTTCATCATGTCCTTGATCTGGCCCATCCTGGTTCTGACATATCTTGAGGTCCTCCACGCCTCGCCGTTCGAGATAGGCATCATGGCCGTGATCTCGACCGCAGCGACCCTCTTCTTCCAGACCAAGGTCGGCAAGCTCCTAGATGTCATCGGTCCGATGTCGCAGATAATCATATCCAGATTCGCATTCATATCCGTTCCAGTCGTGTACGCGCTAGCCACGCAGGTGTGGCATATCTACGCCATCAACGCGGCCCTCGGGCTGGCGACGGCTATGTCCAACGTGGCATTCTTCGCCTACATACTGGACGTCGCTCCGTCGGAGAAGAAGGGCGAGTACTTCGCGGTCTACAACACGATGATCGGCATCGCCACGTTCGTCGGCTCGATAATCGGGGGTTATCTGGCCTACTTCTTCTTGGGCTACTACGGCGGGAACTGGGTGCTAGGGCTTGGCGCGGTATACGCAATATCCGCCTTCGGAAGGGCCGCATGCTCTGTCTGGTTCTTCAAGCTGAAGGACCCTGTCAGGTATCCAGACACCCTCAGAGGCGTCCTCAAGAAGGCGTTCGCGCGCTATCGTGCGCGTCTCAGTTGAGCTGTCATGGACAATACTGCCTAGCCTTCTGGTAGTCAGAAAACAGGTGTGGAAAGGGTTTGGCCGGCTCATCTGTTCCTCTTGCGGGCGCCGGATATCCTGATGGCTCTCCTCTCCGTCCTCGGGACGTTGGCGAGATACCGCTCAAGGCGAATCTGTCTGTATGTCTTCCAGAGTCTGCTCGGTCGCATTGCATCCACCTCCTTAGAAGTGAGAAACCTGGCGCATTCCACCGAAGTGGTCTCCGCCGATCACTCGAAGGATGCTCGCGCTATCCCCCAATCGTTGGGCGAACAATCCAATCGTCTCTGGGTTGGCGCGAACATACTTATCGAATATGCTCTAGGCGGCGCAATTATATGAGGGTTTTGCCGTTACCATCCATATGTATAAAAATATTTTTATAAAAACATCCTATTGCGAAAAAATCGGAGTAGGAGCGTCGTTTTTCGGACGAAGTCTTTGTGGAGTCTGGGTCTCCGAAAGTTTTCGTTCAAAGAAGTCCCTTATTTTAAGAATGGTTTGTATATAATTTACATACAATTAAAATCAAGGTCGCGCCGGAAATCGTCGTCGGGGCGTTGTTGTTCGAAGGGGCAAGGCGAGCCACGGATACTCTGCGAAGCTCAACCTGAAAGCGAGAGCATCAAGCTTATTGCGACGAATATCCCTATGAGGATGGCGAAGAGGAACCACAGCGCTCTCCTGTCTATCATACCTCTCAGAGATTGAATCGCACGCTGAGCTTAACTTCTTTTCCGAGAGGACCTGCACCTTGGCGAAATGCGATATAGACGTGAATGAGATTCGGTAGGGCATGTCCCTCGAGGAGCTGAAAGCAATCACGAGCAAGGAGAGGATCATCCTATTCCTTTCGGAGTTCCACAACATGGAAGACCGATACGAACTCCCTGCGGACGTCATCCAGCAATGCATAGCCTTTGCCACAGGTGTGCAGAGGAAGCATCTGTCTCAGTACCTGGACTCATTGATCGAGGAGGATTTCATAATCGAGCGCAAGGCGCACATCCAGGGCATGAAGCAGCGCATGAACGGATACTACCTGACGCCGGGAGGCTACTCGCGGGCCATTGACCTGAGAAGGAGGGTGGAGGAGATAATCGTCCCCATTCTCATGAACGGTAGTGTGAAGGAGATGCGCGTGGCCGACGTCGACGACGCCACGTCGGTTCACATAACTCTGTGCGACATAGTCAGGGAAGCGATTCTGGGCAATGGCCTGACAATCAGCGCACTCGAAAGCATCGAGCAGAGGAAGAGGCTGGCACTCGAGGCGAAGGAGCAGGACACCGAGGTGTACAAGCGGGCGCTCCTGACTGCATGGAGAGACGGCAGGGTCACTGCAACAGAGAGGTTCTTGGTCGAGGAGCTTAGGAAGCACCTGAACGTATCTGAGGAGCAGCACCGAAATCTCGAAGCGGAGATAGTGAAGAGACTGGCCCAGGACCATATGGAGTTCCGAAGGATCTACAGAACGGTGCTAGAGGTCGCTCTTGGCGACAAAGTGATATCCGGCCCGGAGGAGTCGATACTCGAGGGCCTGAGACGCGTCATGAGGATATCCAGAAGGGAGCACGATGAGCTCGTCCGTGAGGTCGAGCTTTCGATATGTGGGCCTCCTGGCCCTGACAGAGACCTTCAGCGCGAGGCTATGAAGCTGGTGAGGACGCACTAGGCATTCTGGCTTGAGAAGTCAATTCCTGATTCCAGCGTGTTCTTTGCCTTATGGACCCTCCCTGAAGGCAAAAGCCATCCTGGGCGTGTTGTGATGGTAGCCAACCCGGCCCTTCTTGGTGACCATTACCAGACCGCCGTAGCCATCGACCCGATTCGCGAGAGCCCGGATTCCAAGCCGGCACGCTCTCATTGGGTCCTTCTTGTCCTTCAGGAGTTCCAGCGCGCTCCTCGCAAGGACCACCGATATGATCCTCTCGCCCCATCCGGTCGCCGAGGCGGCGCCGACCAAGTCGTCGGCGTATGCACCGGACCCGACAATGGGAGAGTCCCCCGCCCTGCTCCGGGCCTTTCGGGGGGTGCCTCCCGTGGATGTCGCGCAGGCGACATGGCCATCTCGGTCGAACGCGCACGCCCCCACGGTGTCTCTCTCCATGCCTGAGTAGTGTTTATGCGTCTTCAGCTTCCCCGTCCTCAGGAATTCCCCTTAGTCTTCCAGCTCGCTGCCGACGAGCAGCTCCTCGTTGGTGGCCTTCTCGAAGCCGCGTGCAAGGGCGAATGCGAGAGCCCCATCGCCAACTATGAACGAGATCTCGGGGTCCTCCATCACCTTCCGTGCGACGCTGACTGGGTGCATCATATGCTTCAAGGCGGCAACAGCCCCAGTTGAGAGCCTCCGCCCATCCATGATGATCGCATCCATCTCGACCTCGCCTGCCTGGCTCAGAACGGACCTTATGCCGGCATTGAATGACGGGTCCTCTTACAGAACGAGTACTGCTTGTTCCACAGCGTTCACGGATGAACCACCGCGCACCAGCATGTCATGGCCAACGGAAGCAGCTTTGGCACATCCTTTGGTGTTAGGTTCCACTAGCCTCTCAGGAATGTTCCATGCTCCTCCGTGGACCATAATCGACGGCTTCATCGGAACGCGCCCGAACATACAGCCAGAGGTTCAGCCCACCAACTTGAATACCTTGTCGTGCGGTCTCGCGCGTTCCTTCACCTTGATTCCCACTGACTGGCCCGCCGAAGCGCTCGGAACCGGGTTCCTGTCTATCTCCATCGACTCTATCTTCTGCTCGAAGTTCGTGGTGGCGCCTCTGATCCTGATGGTGTCACCGATCGACAGCGTGCCCGATATGATCTCGACAGCCACCACGCTCGGCTTCGCAAAGAATATCGTTACCTTGCCTACCTCCGCCTCCTCAACCATGCGAACCCTCGCGCTTCTAATCGCATTCCGGCTATTTATCAGCTATCTGCGTGATGAAGGGCGCATCACGCCTGATATCATCCCCTTGCTGTGGAACGACTGCGGAAATCCGATTTCTCGACAAGTTATAATAGGAAGGAGTGTTTCACTCACTTGTCGTCCGTAGAATCAGCCAGGGGATGCATGATGCAGAGTCCGGGGCCGAGAACGAAGAACGCGAAGGTGGACAGGCCTCGCCCGCCCTCGCCTAGGTTCGCGGGTGAGATGTTCAACGTCGTATCCGACATCATGTCCGTGGGCCATCTCGATGCCGTCCTCGAGCGCATCGCGTCCGCCGTGGCCGAGCTCTTCTCCATGCGCGCACTTGTCATAGGGGTTCTCGACCCCGCGGAGCAGCTGTTCAGGGTCAGGGTTACACACGGTTATGACAAGGAAAGGGGGAAGAAGATCCGGAAGTTCACATACACGCAGGAGAGGCTGAAACGCGACCTCGAAGAGAAGCACAAGGTCGCAGATGATGTGTACCTTGTTCGGCCGGAACCAGGTCGCATCATCAAGGGTGAGGAGCCTTTCTACGTGCATCTGGACCGGATAGATGTTCCCAGGACTGACCCCTCCGTCTGGCACGAGCTTGACTACATCAGGTTCGTGATCAGGAGCAGAGATGGCGAACCGATTGGGTTCCTAGAGGTGAACGAGTCGGAGAACGACAGGATCCCGGACGCGGACACCATCGAGGCCATGAAGATATTCTCAGGATTGGCGTGTGTGGCCATCGAGAATGCGACGATGTTTCAGAGGCAGGTCGAAATAGCGCAGAGGTTCAGATTCCTCAGCGACATAATCTCGCACGACATCAACAACTGCAATCAGGCCGTGACGAGCTACGTCCAGATGGCCATGGAGTCCAAGGGCCTTCCCCCAAAGGTCGGAACCTACCTGCAGCGCGCCTCATCCTCGGCGTGGGGCATCAACGAGATCATCCAGAGGGCGAACAAGCTGATCAAGATCGAGGAGGAGGGGGCGAAGAACCTTGGCCCCATCGAGCTGGGCGAGGTTTTGAGGGAGAGCATCGCCGAGGTGCAGAGGAACAGCGTTGGTGAATCGGTCAAATTCGACCTCAAACTCGGGGATCACAGGTACTTCGTTCAGGGCAACGAGCTCGCTGACGAGATATTCACGAACATCCTGGAGAACGCAATAGACTATGATCCGCACGACGAGGTCTCGGTCGAGATCTCCGTCGGTGTTTTCACAGTCGAACCGAGGCGCTACTGGTGCGTGTCGATAGCGGACAATGGCATAGGTATCCCCGACTCCAAGAAGAACATAGTCTTCGGGAGGTTCCAGGAAATGACGGACCGGCCACCCGGAAGCGGGCTCGGCCTTTCGATCGTCCGTGCCATAGTCGAGGCATACCATGGCATAGTCTGGGTTGAGGACAGGGTACCGGGGGACCCCTCCAAGGGGAGCGTCTTCAGGGTCGCCCTCCCCATGGTCTCAGGGAAGTAGGCGGTAGCGGATTCCTGATCCCTGGGAAGTTTTATGTCCGAGACGTCGGTTCTGGTTTCTTGAGATCCATGAAACTCGATGGCAAGGTCGCCCTCATCACGGGCGGAACCGAAGGCATGGGCTATAGCACCGCGAAGCTCTTCCTCGAGGAGGGTGCCAGGGTCGTCATCACTGGCCGGTCGAAGGAGAAGGCCGCCAAAGCCCTGAAATCGCTGGGGAAGCTCGGGCCGGTCAGATTCGTCCAAGGCGATGTGTCGAAGGCCTCGGACGCCAGACGCATGGTCGAGACGACGGTGAAGGCCTTCGGCAGGATAGACATCCTCTTCAACAACGCAGGGGTCTACTTGGAGAAGCTAGCGGAGGACACCAGTGAGGAGGAGTGGGACCGGGTCCTTGACATCAACCTGAAGGGGACATTCCTGGTCACGAAGTACGCGATACCGCACATGAAGCGGCAAAGGTCCGGCGTCATAATCAACAACTCGTCGGATGCAGGATTGGTCGGGAACAAATGCTGTCCAGCCTACTGCGCCTCGAAGGGCGCCATCACAGTGATGTCGAAGGCCATGGCCCTCGATTATGCCACCTACGGCATCAGGGTCAACACAGTGAACCCTGGGTGCATAGACACGCCCATGCTGGCTCAGGAGGCGAGGGCGTCCGGGAACCCCAGGAAGTACATGAAGCGGACGAGGGAGGACCACCCGATAGGTCGGGTGGGTACCCCAGAGGAGGTCGCGCATGCGGTTCTGTTCCTCGTCTCTGACGAGGCGTCCTTCGTCACGGGGGCTGCCCTCTCGATCGACGGTGGGCTGACCGCCCAGTAGCCTGCTGCGGGCCCGATGTTCGTAGAAAGTGATAAATCGCGAGGTACGCCCTCAAGGAAGGCGGGACAGTCATCATGGCAGGCAGATCGGAAGAGCACCTCCTCGTCCTGAGGAACGCTATACAGATGGAGCTGGAGGGCAAGGACTTCTTCGAGAGGGCCGCCAGCAGGGCACAACACGCGCGTGCGAAGCAGATGTTCGAGGGCCTCGTCAAGCAGGAGCAGAGACATATAGATGTGCTCGGCAGAGAGTTCGAGAGGCTGAGCCAGGGAAAGAGCTGGATGTCCCTCAAGGAGGTCGAGACGCTGCCCTCCGGCCTCCCCAGGGTTTCAGTCTTTGAGGACGCCAAGCTGAAGCGCATAAGGTTCCCTCCGAACGCGGGGGAGCTGGAGGCGCTGCAGATCGGTATCGATGTGGAGCAGAGGTCGATAGACTATTACACCTCAGCTCGCGATCGGGTCGCGAACAGCAAGGCAAAGGCGATCTTCAGTTGGCTCGTGAAGGAGGAGTCGGGCCACCTGACGATACTGAGTGCCGAGTACGAACACAGAAGGGGTTCGGGATTCTATTACGACGAACCGGAGTTCAGCCTCGAGGTAATGTGATTCAGATCGTGCCGTGTCTTATCGCCTCGACCGTCAGCAGCATGTCCGAGAACACTGCGTATGCCGTCTGAGTCAGGGCCGGGTTCGACTCCACAACCGTGATGTCGCCCATGAGGTCCGTGCTTATCGTAAGCGAGCTGGAGGTGCCATCCACCGCCCACATGGGGCTGTCAGGGCCTATCCTTTCGGGACAGACCCGGAGCCTGATTGAGGGTCCTTCTCTGAAGGCTCGGGCGATGAGCTTGACCTTCTTGCCTTCTGCAGAGGCCTCCCCGATCTCCTCGAGGCCGATATCCCGGATCCCCCTCCTGTCAACCATCTTCGGGTTCATCCCGGCATCCATGAGGACGTTCGCAAGGGCGGCTATCTTCGCAGAGGCGTCCCAGCCATCAATGTCCAGAGACGGGTCGGCCTCCGCGATGCCCCTGGCCTGGGCATCCTCTATGGCTTTCTCCATGGTCTTCCCTCGGGACATCTCGCTCAGGACGAGGTTGGAAGTGCTGTTGAGTATGCCCGTCAGACCGAGGACTTCGCACCCCGGAAGAGTCCTCTCCACCAAGTTGAATATGGGAGTGCCGTCCATGACCGTACCCTCGAACCTGAGATGCACGCCTCTGGACCTGGCCATATCGCGCAGCTCCTCGTAGGCCCAGGCTATGGGGCCCTTGTTGGCCGTGACGACGTCCATGCCCATCCGCATCGCGGTGCGCAGGTGGTCTATCGCTGGCTGTCCGGAATCGATGTTCAGCGTCGACAGCTCGACCATTATGTCCGCATCGCACTTCTCGATGAGGCCGATGGGTGAAAGGGCAGTCGAATCGCTCCCGTAGGCTGAAAGCGAACCTGATTGGACGGCGCTCAATGCCCGCTCCAGGTCGAGCGCCCGCTTCGAGAGAAGAGAGCCTCTGGATCTGGTCGCGATTGCGAGGACCTCCACATCGAGCCCCTTCTTCCTGATGAGCCAATCGCGTTTCGCCATGAGCAGGCGTGCGAACTGCTGGCCGACGTTGCCGAACCCGACCAATGCTAGCCTGAGTATCATGTGAACACTTGCGAGCGATTGACAGAACTCGTATGGCTGAGCCAGTGCCCAGGCGAACGAGGGGGACCACCTACATCTTGCTGAATTCTTCCTTTCCAACGCCGCACTCGGGGCACGTCCAGTCCTCGGGGAGTTGCTCGAACGGCGTGCCCGGAGGGATGTTCTGGGTTGGGTCTCCCTTTTCGGGATCGTAGATGTATCCGCACACATTACACTGGTACTTGTCCATGGTCTTCGCCGCTCTTGTATCATGATTTGTGTACTTGACATTGTTGGGTTCGATCGTCTCATCGCAGTTTCGCATATCACAACCCGATGCGCATTTCTTCTCGGGCTGACCGCGGCATTCACGACGATTGTAACGACTTTCAGCCCTCGATGGCGAATTTCGAATATTTCGCTACGACAAAAGGGCGGTGTTTGAAACCTTAGCGATGGAAATCGCCCGTTTTCTGTTCGAAGAGATACGCTTAAGTACATTCTTGATAGTCTAGGCGCCGGGGGACCCGGGACGGGGATGCTTCATGGCGACGCATCTGCCAACCGGGTCGGGACGCAAGCGCAGTCAGGTGTTTCAATGAAGGTGAGCAGCTTCAAGTGGTTGTTCGGGAGGAACTCTGAGTTCTGGCCGACGAATATGAAGACGGGGATGTGGGCTTGGGTCGGCCACAGGCTGACGGGGATTCTCCTCGTCGTCTATCTGTACATGCATCTCTCGTTCCTGAGTCAGGCATCGCTGAACCACGAGAGCTTCGATCAGCTGATGGAGAGGATGGCTCAGCCGTTGTTCGTGTTCCTCGACTTCCTGCTGATCTGCGCGGTCCTATACCACGCCATGAACGGTATCAGGGTCGTCCTGTTCGACATGGGGATAGGGGTCAGGAAGCAGAAGCTTGTCTTCTGGATAATGATGGCAATCACCGCCGCGCTGGCGCTGGCGGGTTTCTGGGCGATATCCGTGCTGATCTTCGGGGGTGCGTGAGATGGCAGGACAGAGGCCGGCGACATCCAAGGTCGCAGGGACATGGCCATGGTTCTTCCAGAGGTTCTCAGCGGTCCTGCTGCTAGTCCTCCTGGGAGTGCATATATGGGTCACACACTTCGCGGACATCGACCCCGAGGAGCACATCACGGTCGCCGGGGTCGAGGCGAGGCTCGACCAGGTCGTGTTCGTGGTTGTCGACTACGCTCTCCTGGCTACGGTCCTGTTCCACGGCCTGAACGGTACGAGGACGGTCATGCTGGACTTCGACATGTTCGCCAAGAGGCGGAGGGCGGTCGACGTGACGCTGTTCGTCGTCGGCGTCGCGACAATGATATGGGGCATATTCGTGCTCTTCCCGTTCATAGGCATCAACGGAGGCTGATTGCGGATGTACTACCACAAGATACTGGTCATAGGGGGCGGCCTGGCCGGGCTGAGGGCGGCCATCGAGTCCGCCCCGAGGGCCGACACCGCCATCATATCGCAGGTCCACCCTGTCAGGTCGCACTCGGGAGCGGCACAGGGAGGCGTCAACGCCGCCCTGGCCAACAATCCCCAGGGCGCAGACGACAACCCGGAGAAGCACGGCTTCGACACCATCAAGGGCAGCGACTACCTCGCGGACCAGGACGCAGCCGTGCTCATGACGACGGAAGCCCCTGGCTGCATATTCGAGATTGAACACTGGGGATGCCCGTTCTCGAGGACCGATGCTGGGAAGATCGCCCAGAGGCCCTTCGGGGGCGCAGGGTTCCCCAGGACATGCTTCGCTGCGGACAAGACGGGCATGTACATGCTCCACACGCTCTGGGAGCGCTCCGTGAAACTCAACATCCCTCTCTACGAGGACAGGGTCGTGATCGACCTCGTGCTCGAGGGGGACGCCTGCAGGGGCGTCATCTGCTGGAACCTCAAGACGGGTGAGATCGAGCCGTTCATGGCCGAGGCGGTCATATTCGCTTCGGGTGGGAGCGGTCAGATATACGCGCGCTCGACCAACGCGCTGATAAGCAGCGGCTCGGCGCTCTCAGCGGCCTACAGGCGGGGCGTCCCGTTGAAGGACATGGAGTTCATCCAGTTCCACCCAACATCCCTCTGGGGGACCAACATCCTCATGACGGAGGGAGCGAGGGGCGAGGGCGGGTACATCATCAACAACAACGGCGAGAGGTTCATGACGAAGTACGCCCCGAAGGCGATGGAACTTGCCCCAAGGGACATCGTGTCAAGATCCATACAGACCGAGATAAACGAGGGCAGGGGCATCAACGGCGGGCCGTATGTGTACCTGGACCTCAGGCACCTGGGCAGGGAGAAGATACTCGAAAGGCTCCCGGGCATCAGGGACCTGGCGATCAACTTCGTGGGGGTGGACCCCATAGAGAAGCCCGTGCCAATCCAGCCGGGGCAGCACTACACCATGGGCGGCATCGACACGGACATCAACGGCGCGACCAAATTCAAGGGGCTCTATGCCGCTGGCGAGTGCGCTTGCATGAGCGTCCACGGCGCCAACAGGCTCGGCGGCAACTCACTGCTCGACACGGTCGTGTTCGGCAAGATATCCGGCCGCTTGGCTGCGGACTACGTGCTTTCCAAGAAGGACCATAAGCAGGGTGAGGCCGCGATCGCGAACTGCATGCGGGAGACCAAGGCCGCCATCGAGAGGCTTCTGGCGCAGTCGGGCGAGGAGAACCACGCCGACATCAGGGCCGAGATGAGAGAGACGATGTTCGAGAAGTGCGGCATATTCAGGGACAAGAAGGGCCTCGAGGAGGGCCTCGCCAAGATATGGGAACTGAAGAAGCGATACCTGAAGGCCCCTGTTCAGAACAAGGGCAAGGTGTACAACCTGGACCTGATACGGGCCTACGAGCTCCAGGGCATGCTCGAGGTCGCCGAGGCGATCCTCGTCGGCGCCCTGAAGAGGGAGGAGAGCAGGGGGGCGCACTCCAGGCTCGACTTCAAGGAGAGGGACGACGTGAAGTTCCTGAAGCACACCATAGCGGTGTACACGTTCGACGGCCCGAAGATCAGCTACAGCGCAGTCACCCTGGGCAAGTACAAGCCCGAAGCGAGGAGGTACTGACATGGCCGAGAACGAGATCACGCTCAAGGTCCAGCGGTTCGACCCCAGCATGGACTCGGAGCCGTACTGGCAGTCCTTCAGGGTCGAGATCAAGCCCGGGATGACGGTCCTGGACGCCCTGTTCGAGGTCCTGAACCACCAGGACGGCTCGCTCGCATTCAGGTTCTGCTGCAGGGCTGGCGTGTGCGGATCGTGTGCCATGGTCATAGCGGGCAAGGCCAGGCTCGCGTGCGAGACGCAGATCGCGACTCTCCTCGACGAGAACGAGATCCTCCTGAGCCCTCTGCCCCACCAGAAGGTCGTGAAGGACCTCGCGGTCGACTACGACCTCTTCTTCGACAGGCTGAAGCGCGTGAAGCCATACCTGGTCGGCAAGGAGCCATATCCGGAGAAGGAGTACATCCAGCTGCCGAAGGAGCGCGTGCCGATAAACGAGCCGATAGACTGCATCCTGTGCGGATCGTGTACCAGCGCCTGCACAATGGCCTGGTCCAACAGGGACTACCTTGGCCCGGCGGCTCTCCTCAAGTCCTACAGATTCCTCGCGGACACGCGGGACACTCTTAAGAACGAGCGGCTGGATATCATCGAGAGCGAGAGCGGCGTCTGGAGATGTCACACGCAGTTCAACTGCGTGGAGGTCTGCCCGAGGAAGCTCAACCCGACCGAGGCCATTCAGAGGCAGAAGATCGCGGCCTTCAAGAGGAAGCTCTTCGGAAGGAAGAGGAAGGGCTGACAACTGGCACGCTGCGCGGCCAATGTGATCTCAGGGGCTTTTCCTGTGGCCCATTCTGCACCTGCACAGCAAAGGTGATTCCATCGAGGTGTCTACTTCCTCTTTCCTTCCTTGATTGACCTGAAGAAGTCGTCGTGTTCCTCTTCATCGGCGAGGATGCCCCTGATCAATTTCTTGGTGGTCGGGTCGTTCTCGGCTTCTGCGACCTTCAAGAGCTTCCTGTACAGAGCGATCGCCTCGGTCTCGGCCTCTATGTCCAGGTCCACCATCTCCCACAGCTCGCCGCCGACGGTAATGGTCGAAGGCTTGGTGGTCGGCACCCCGCCGAAATACCACAGCCTCTCAGCAAGTGATTCGGCATGCTTCATTTCCTCTACGGCTATCTCCTTGAACTTCTCGCTCACCGCGAAGTGGTCTATGCCGGCCCACTGCACGTGCTGCCACATGTACTGGATCGAGACCTGAATCTCCCTCGCGATCGCCTGGTTCAGCATATCCTTCATCTTCTTTGATGCCATATGTTCTCCCTCCTCTTCATGCAGGCCTTCGCGCCAACGGCGTGCCTGCTCCAAGACCTTGTCCTCTAGCGCATGTGACGAATGCAATCGGTCGTCATAAATCTTTAGGCGAAGCGGTCCAGGATGGGACTCTCTGCAAAAGCTATTTAGGCAATCATCGTTGATTCTCTCCGGGCATCTCCATGAGCAAAGTCAGGATACGATTCCGGAGCGGCCCTGACGTCCTGGTGGTTCTCAGGCCTGACGAGACGCCTTCGACCAGGTCACTCCTCTCGGTGCTCCCGTTCTCATCCAGGGCCCAGACGTGGGGGGACGAGGTGTACTTCGAGGCGCCATTCCATGCTGATCTCGAGAAGGATGGCAGAGCGGCCATGGACATCGGGGAAGTCGCCTTCTGGCCCGATGGGGACGCAGTTGCGGTTTTCTTCGGGCCAACACCTGCAAGCTCCGGGTCGGCACCGCGGGCCTACAGTCCATGCAACGTCCTTGGGAGAATCGAGGGCGACCCGGGAGTGCTGAAGAAGGTCAAGTCAGGGACGCCGCTAGACGTCCTGGCGCCGTGACCATTTCGCTACTGGCAGGTGTATCCGCCGTCGACCGAGAACGCAATTCCGGTTATGAACCCGGCCTCCTCGGAGGCGAGGAAGAGCACCGCGTTGGCGACCTCCTCAGGCCGGCCGAGTCTGCCTATCGGATGGTATTCGCACAGCTGCTTCCTGTATTCCTCGACCGGCAGCCCTCTGGCTTTTGCCTCCTGTCGGAACATCGGAGTGTCGATCTCCCCAGGGCAGACGCAGTTCACCCTGATGTTCTTGAGGGCGTAGTCGAGCGCGAGACACTTCGTCATCAGCACAACAGCTCCCTTCGAGGTGTTGTACGCGATGGCGTTTCTGTCGCCGACCAGACCGCTGCAGGAGGCATTGTTGACTATGACCCCTTTCTTCTGCCTCAGCATTACCGGGATCACCTCCTTCGACATCAGGAAGACGCCCTTGACGTTGACCGCCATTATCCTGTCGAAGTCCCTCTCGGAGACCTGTTCGATGGTCCCCTCCACGAGTATGCCGGCGTTGTTGAAGAGGACGTCAATCCGTCCGAGCTTTCGTTTCGCCTCACCGACCATTCTCCTCACATCGGCGGACTTCGTCACGTCCCCCGTGAGGAGGAGAGGTCGGTGCCCCTTCGCTCTGAATCCCTTCATAGTCTGCTCGCCGGTCTTCCTCGAAACATCGATGATGGCCACTCTGGCTCCCTCTTCGAGAAACCTCTCGGCGGTCGCTTTGCCGATCCCGGAGGCGCCTCCCGTCACGATCACTGCCTTGTTCTTGAACCTCATCTGTGACAATTACATCAAACCGGAGCGGGAATGCACGAAGGCGTGATTAATGTTGTTGCGACCTGTGCCAGCAAGTACAAATAAGCCTTGGTCGCTCCACACGGTCATTCTGCGCCTGTGAGGCAAAAACCATGGCTCTCAAGGTCCTCGGCATACTCGGCAGCCCATGTCTCGATGGCAACACAGCTCAGCTCTTGGACGCTGTCCTCGACGGTGCCAGGAGCGGGGGTGCGGATGTGGAGAGGTTCGAGCTTGCCAGGATGAGAGTCGACCCATGCCTGGAGTGCAGGGAATGCGATTCCGGGTCGGGCTGTGTTCAGAAGACGGACGAGATGCCGCGCATATACAGAGCGATCAGGGAGGTGGATGCCATCGTCATCGCCTCTCCCATATTCTTCATGGGGGTCACTTCGCAGACGAAGGCCATGATAGACCGCTGCCAGTGCTTCTGGGTTGAGAAGTATGTGAACAATGTCCGGTTCTACGATGGCAAAAGGAGGCCAAAGGGTCTGTTCGTATCATGCGCTGGCTCCGCCAAGCCGATAGTCTTCGAACCAGCGAAACACGTCGTCAAGGCATTCTTCGCAGCGATCGATTATGAGTACGTCGGAGAGATCCTGCTCCCGCACACCGACGACCCAGAACTGGCCCCCCGCAAGAACGAGGCCTTCGAGCAGGCCAGAGTGGCGGGTGTGCGCCTCTGTGAGTGAGATGCCGAAGGCATCTCGGCCTACAGGAATCTTCCCTTCCGCATCACCTTGACGACCTTTCCGTCCCGCCTCTCAACTTCTATGTTGGCTCCCGGTGCCGTGACGAAGTCCCAGTGCATCGTCGATTCCGATGTGCCTCCGTAGCCGGCGTTCGAGCCGAACGCAACATGCACGGTACCAGCGACCTTCTCGTCTGTGAGTATGTATCCGATCGCCTTCGTGATCCTGGGGTTGAATCCGATCCCCAGTTCCGCCACGTTCCTTGTCCTCACTGGCTTGTACTGCGTCCTGTCGACCGCTTCGCACTGTTCGAAGCTCGAGACCAGATCCCTGTAGTTCCTGCCTGCCCTGGTCCTATCGAGCCGTATGACTCCGTCCTTGAACTCCAGCAACACGTCCTTGACTGTCTTGTCCGAGAGCCTGTCCCTCGTTATAGGACAGAACAGGGTGCCACTGCCCTTAGTCTCATGGGGCGCGAAGAAGAGCTCACCCGCGGGGAGGTTCGCTCCGCGGTCGTTCAGGTCGTAGTCCTCCTTGCTTATGATGCCGTCGTCGATGTTGCTGCGCCTGCCCCTTATGTTGACCCTGAAGTCCGTGCCCTTGCCGTCCCAGACATGGACCCACTCTGCACCCTTGAACTTCGAGTCGAGCCTCTTGCCGGTCCTCATGAGCGTTTCGGGTGACACGGCAAGCCCTCCGATCACGATCTTCTCGAGTTCGGGATAGCTGATCCCGAAGCTCTTGGCTGCCTTCGGCGTCGGCCACCCTGCATAGAGCCACTTCTTGCCGTCCTTCTTGTCGTAGATGATGTCGTAGAGGGGCAGCATTGCTCTCTGGCGCGCCTTCAGCTTCTCCCTGGGGAAGCCTGCGGCGATCGAGGGGTCGTCGTAAGGCTCGATGCTGATGAGCATGTCAGCTGCCCTTACCATGGCGACATAGTGCTTGGGCGTTATGCCGAGAGTCGATGCTGGTATCTCCTTGTAGACCCTCTTGGCATATCCGTCCGAGTCGACGATGATCGAGGGTGTAGCTCCCTTTCGATAGCATTCCAGCGCGATCTCCTCCAACAACGACTGGGTATGAGCCCCGCCCCGCACTATGACAGCGTCTCCCTTCCTGAGGTTGCAGGTCCTCACCATGCTCTTGGCGCATGCGACTACCATCTTCTCGTTCAGGGGCATCTTTCAAACCTTCCTTTTGTTCATTAAAACGCATATCTGTATATTAGGTTGCCGGTGACGAAGACGACAGAGTTCTCTTCAGAGCGCCTTGACCACGATAGCGGGATTGCAGCTCCTCATGTACTGAGGGCATTTCATGCAGTTGTCGAGCGTGGGACCGCCCATTTCGTTCTCACCGGCTAGTCGGAAACCCAGCTTCTGGAAGAACGCGGGCGCTCTCGCGAGCGCCCACAGCCTATCTGCGCCCCTCAGCCGCGCTTCGCGCTCGATCTCCGCTATCAGCTTCTTGCCGAGACCACGTCTTCGCAGAGGCTCGGACACTGCAAACCATTCTACGGAAAACGAGCGTTCAGTCTGTTTCAGCGCGGCGCATCCGACGAGATCGTTCTCGGAATAGAGTCCGAATGCGGCGACAATACTCGCGAACGAGCCGTCTTCGAGACCGGATCCGAGCGCCAGTCTCCGGACTGCCTCGAAGTCCTGTGTGCGCCTGAGCTCCAGTCCCTCGCCATTGCGCTGGTCCATGACACTCCAGCCGGTGAATGCGAGAAGAACACTTAACAGCTTCTCCATTGCACTTCAGTCATACCCTGCCAGACACGGCCTTGCGTGTCCAGGGTTTTTTGGACAATTCTTATATGGGGCTCTGCGATATGCCTCCCTGAGCATGTCGGTTGCTAGCAACGGCATCCCTGGCGCAGGAGCTTGCGCAGTCGACTCCTATGGCAGGGAGGTCAGAAGCATCAGGGTGTCTGTGACTCAGAGGTGCGACCTCAGGTGCTCCCACTGCCATCGAGAGGGACAGGCTCCTGCTTCGGAGGAAATGTCCCCTTCGGAGATCGAGAGGTTGGTGTCGATTGCCTCCTCCATGGGCGTGAGGAAGGTCAAGCTCACAGGAGGCGAGCCTCTGCTCAGGGACGACATCGTCGAGGTGGTGGCGCGGATAGCGCCCATCGTGTCCGAAGTCTCGATGACGACGAACGGTTCCCGCCTCGAGACGCTCGCAGGAGACCTGAGACGCGCGGGCCTGAAGCGCATCAACGTGAGCCTCCATTCGCTCGACCATGATGTCTACGCAAGGCTTTGCGGCTTGGATATCGTCGACAGAGTTGTACGGGGAATCGAACGAGCTGTCGAGGAGGGACTCAGCCCCGTCAAGGTGAACATGGTCGTGATCAAGGACCTGAACGATGGCAACATCCCCTCCATGATAGACTTCTGCTCCCGCTCTGGCGCAATCCTCCAACTCATCGAATACATGTCTGACCGCGTGGCTGAGAATGGTTGCGTCTTCTCGGAGAGGTTCTACTCCCTCGAGGGCGTCGAGCGCATGCTCTCCGATAGGGCTACCAGCACAACACTGAACGAGTTGCACAGGCGAAAGAGATACAGTATCCAGGAAAACGGGAGGGACGTCACCGTGGAGGTCGTCCGCCCGATGCACAACACGGAGTTCTGTTCGAACTGCACTAGGATCAGGATGTCGAGCGACGGCAAGTTGAAGCCTTGTCTGATGGACGGCTCAGGCACAGTCGACATTCTCACGCCCCTCAGACGCGGTGCGGACAATGCCACGCTTAAGAGCATCTTCCTGGAGGCAGTATCCAACCGAAGACCCTACTGGAGCTGATGAGGTGGCGTCGGTTCATGTCGAGATAGTCAAAGGAAGGTTACCAGTGCATAGGATTATCACTTCGGTCCGCTCGGACTCCGCGGGAGGAACGGTCGTCTTCTTGGGCACCGTCAGAGGGACTTCCAACGGCAACAAGGTGA
>CAZHTV010000007.1:0-24998 GCA_964535775.1 uncultured Thermoplasmata archaeon
TCCTCTTCAGGGCATCTTCCTCGATGCGGTCGTTTCCCAGGAGCTTCTTGGCGCTCCCCGCATCTAGGCCCTTTATACGGAGCTCCTGGACTATGCCCGATTCGACATGCTTCTTCTGATAGAACCAGTTGTAAGCTGGCGTTTCCTGTCTCGCATTTATGATCGCTTTCGCTGACTCAGCGCTCTCCACCAGCCATCCGAAGAACTCGACGACATCCTCGGGCACGGAGAAGTAGTCGTCGAATACCAGGAGCGTGTTGTCCAGACGCAGCACACTCTTGACATCCCCGACCTTGCTCTCGACCCTGCGGCCAAATGCGACGAGCTGCCCTTCGATTTCCTCCGCACTCATATCCTCCCTGAGGCCGATCCAGAACACGTCCTCCTCGTCTTGACTTTCGACGAACTTACGCGTCAGAGTGGTGGTGCCATACCCTCTGTTGCCCAGGACGACCAAGATCCGCGCGTCCGAGTCCATGAACCCGTCCATCTTCTCCAGCTCCGGTGCCCGACCATAGAACCGATCGAGATGGGGGGCCTTCGTGAGGTCCCTTACGGGCGCGCGCCGTCTCTCATCGATGGCAAGGACACCGTCGCGCATCTGAGAGATGGCAGTGATCGCCCTCCTCCTTCCCACGAGCTCCTCTATCCTCCGGCCGGTCATACGGACGATAGATCCGTCCTTCAGCACCGAGAACTCCTGCGCCTGCGCAGCCTCCAAGAGCTTCTCAGTCGCCCTGAGGCCCTCGGGTGAGGCGACGTAGACGCTCATCCTTCTCTCGTGCCCCCTGACCCTTGCGGTCAGCTCGACTACCAGCCCGTCCTTTATAAGGCCCTTGACCGCCCTCGGGACGTGCGTGCGGGATATGCCCACGGCCACTGCTATCCCCGCCTGCGTGCAGTCTGGGGGATACTCCTCCGGTTGGATGTCGGTCGCGAACCTTGACACGTGCAGAAGTACCCTGTCATTGACGCTCAGCTGGCCAGGCTCCGGCATCGGTGCGTGTCATGCGCCTGTGTTTATATAACCGTGGTGGTGGACGCGCATGCGTCCGTGTGGCACTTGGACGTTTAGCTGGTAGTTTGGTAATGACCTCAACATGTTTATATACGGTCCATAACGTTGAATCGGACAGTACATGAGTTAGGATTCTCTCCCCCCGGAGGCCAGTGAAGATGTACATCGATGTTCGGAAGAAGAAGTCTTGGAAGAACAGCGAAGGTGTTTCCGAGGTCGTCGGCAACATCATGATTCTCATGATCACCGTCGTGCTGTTCAGCAGCATAATCGCGTTCGTCCAGCAGATGCCGGTCCCGGAGCAGACCACAAAAGCCTCCTTCTCAGCGAGCATCGTCTTCTGGGACCACGGCCAAAAGGCGAATCTGACGGTCGTTCACGCAGGTGGTGCGACCCTCAAGGTCATCGACACCATCGTGATCGTGGATGTCGACAGCGTCTTCCAGAGGTACAACATGTCCGATGACCCCATCATGAGCGGGTCCACCAGTTGGGCGACCGGAACGGCCTGGAAGAAGATCCTGGAGGGCACGGACTACTCCAGCTCGGTTACCGTGATCGTTCTGGATCTCAGGAAGAGTTCCATGATCTGGTCGAGCCAGGTCACGGGAGGTAGCGGAGGCAACGCCCCGAACATACTCCAGAGGTATGTCGATTCCGACCCCTCGACGCCGACGCCTGACGCCGTCAAGGAGTGGGACGACTTCAGCCTGTTCGTGACTATCACGGATCCGGACAACGACCTGAACACCACCAACGGCGTGTGGATCGATTCCTCGGACCTGGAGGGTTCGGGCTTCACGAAGAGGTATCCGGACGCCGTGTCAGGCTCGACCTACAGATGGGACTTCCTGGACATCCAGGATAGGCAGTTGGGTTCGGGCGAACTTGACGGCGGCGTTATCATGATATACGCCGTCGACCTGGCAGGGCATGTCTCCGCGTCCTCGTTCGTGATGTCGGTGACCGTGCTGCCCATTCAGCAGGTGCGAATACCCAACCCTGATGAGATCATATACTCAGGCGACAGCTTCCTGCCGGCGTACCTGACATGGTTCTTCGACAACCAGGGATACGGCATCTACGAGGAAGCGTACAACGGCTCCACGCCTTTGGGCATTGTCGACGTTCTCTCTCCGAGCACGACCTTCACCAAGGACCACATGGTGTTCATCCGCGTCGCCAGCATGACCTTGAACAACATACTCTCCCAGAACAGCCTTGTCGTGGTGGACACAAGAACGAACATGCCTATTGCGCCTCTGTTCACAAACCTCAGCACGACTGCGAGGCCCTTCTATCCGCTGTCTGGGACAGGCGGAGGGATCTACCTTTACGAGTGCCAGTTCAACACCAGCCCGCTCCCTCCCAGCGCCTACACGCTGTTCATCACACTTAAGAACCAGCCGAGCGCGGGAGCTCCCCAGAGGACTTTCGACCAGCAGCCGATGATACTGGTGGAGGACCCGAACTCCCCGATATCCTTCTGGCCGAAGGTCACGCTCTACAAGGACAGCGCCTACACGGTCGAGTGGGGCAACAAGACGGACCCGTTCAAGGTCGCCTCCTCCGATTCTTACAAGATCTATGTGAAGATAGAGGTCCAGAACACGGACAACCCGCCCAATCCGACCTTGGCCGAGGTCAGGATCAAGGACATGACAGGTGCCACGGAGCTCTACGGAACCCCGCCGGCTGGCAACATGATCTCCAAGGTCGGCCGGCTAGATGCCACGCACTACAACTTCAGCATAGATCTGAGGATGAACAACGGCGTCCAGTGGAGGGCGGGGATCAACTCCTACAATCTCTTCATATCGAAGCTGAACGACACCAACGAGGGCATCTACTCGATCTCTGCCCAGGTTTTCGTGATGGGTGCGGGCCAGAGGGCGGACTTCGTGGTCGGCACCTCCGGGATGGCGACTGGCCAGAGCAACTTCAACACCAGGGAGTACGTGTACTTCGTGCAGAACAACCTCCTCTTCAGCACGCGAGTCCTGTGGCTGGATGAGAGCACCCCGGGGGACAACAACGACTACACGGTCACAGCCATGGCAGTCGGTGATATCGACAACGATGGCGACAAGGACATCCTCGCGGCCTTCGCATCCAGCAACTACCTGATGTTGTTCGAGAACACCCTGAGCACGTTCGGGACGTGGCAGTCGGGCAGCATGCTGTACAGACCTGACGGATACAGCTACTACATCAGGTGGATAGCAGTGGGCGATTTCAGCGGAGACGACAACAACGACTTCGCCTATGTCAACTCGAACGGTCAGATCGTGCTCTACGAGACGAAGTACGGTTCGAGAGGGAGCATCTACACCCCACCGACCGGCAAGGGCTGGAGCACGCCCGTGTCCAAGATCGAACTGGCCGACATGAACGGGGATGGCAGGGCCGATCTGATAGTGCTGGGCAACGGCAAGATATCCATATACGACCTGAGGTACACCTACGATCCCGCGCTGGTCCCGTACTTCCAGGACAGGGCGAGGTTCGCCGTGTCGACCGGAGTCACCGTGGACTTCGACATCGAGGACATGAACAGTGACAACCACCTCGATATCTTGACCGCAGACACGACCAGCGCCTTCACGGGCGGGTACAACGGCGTGAACGTCAACTATTATACTGTTCAGGCGGGCTCGCAGACGCGCCTCGACTATGACCTGCCTGGCTGGATACCCAAGATCGGCGCAGGCATGGTGGGAGCGGGCACCGTCGAGAACACGCAGGTCGTCGACGGCACAGCGCTGACCTTCATCGAGAACGGCACCGGCCCAGACGCCGGCCGCGTGGTCATGACCATGAGGTTCGACCCCCTGCCCGACAGGGCTGACCTGCAGCTGAGGCTCTACGCCAGGACCGGTGCGATAGGCGGTATACCTCAGGAGGTCTTCTATGTCTGGTACTCCATCGACGGCACGGTCTTCACGCCGGTCCTGACCATATCTGGCGCGACCTATCAGTACTACACCTACGACCTGCCGGCGACGGTGATGGGCAAGGCGATATACCTGAGGATAACCGACTCGTTGCTCTCCGAGGCCAGCGGCTCGATCAGGGATTACATAGATCTGGACATGGTCGGCGTGTTCACAGACACCTTCGCCGGGTACACACCGAAGGGCGTGGTCGCTGACACCACCTGGAAGTGCGTCCGGGGCGCTAACATGGACGGTAACTCGACCTACCTGGAGGTGGTCGTGGCCAAGCACCACGACGCTACCCCGGCCAACTCGATCTGGAAGGTTTACAGGACGATGGACGGCAACGTCTGGGGCCTTCTGCCAGGCGAGCCCTCGGGCGACACGACCCTGTACGTGAACCCGAGTGCGATGTTGTCGACGGCGTACTTCACGTACACTGCCCCGACGCTGTTCGATGCCGTTGACATCAACGGTGACGGATACACGGATATTCTCGTCACGAACCTGACCCAGACTGCGGTCACAGGATACTGCATAGCCAAAGTCGGTTTCTACATGAACCTGTGGACCGGGTCAGGCATGTCCTTCAGGTACTTCCCGGTGCACGACTGGAATAACGACAAACCGACCGGCAAGATCAAGAACCCGTTCGTGACCGTGAACATCGCCGCCTCGATGGTCGTTACCGAGTGAGGCTGCACCGGGCTCCAAACCCCTAGAAACCCTCTTCTCTTCTCTTGTCCTCGAGGAGCATCCGCACTTCCGCCATCCTCTCCAGCTCTATCACTGCCAATAGCCTTCGAGCTCCGGAGCAGGCCGATCTGATGCCCTTGGCCATTGTCTCGGCGCGTTCATGCTCGATCCTCCTGAAGCAGTCCAGGTTGTTGACCGCCCTGTCCCAGGCGAGCACGAACTCCTCAGGGCTGCGGTCGCTGAACCTGCGCCTCCTGACCATCCAGGTCCTGGTCGAGTGCCTGAACAGGGACGTGCCGTCCACGAGAGCGCAGTAGAGGTCGGTGTAAGTCCTCTCATCGATGTCGACAGGCACTATCGGAACGCTGAAATGGTCCGCGAGCTCCAGGGCCGCCACATAGCACGGAGGAGGTGCGGAGACCTCGCCGAACCTGCTCAGGCCTTCAGCGTAGATCTCCTCGTACCTCGTGAGCTCGGGCTCGTAGTCTTCAGGGATATGCCTCAGCCCGTCCAGCTCCTCCTTCGATAGCGAGATTGCCATCTTGTCAGGCTGGAAGCCCTCGAAGACCTCCTTCACCGCCCCGGCCTCAGATCTGAGTCCCTTGATGACCCCCAGAACCTCTATCCTGCAGCCGCCTCTCTCGATCGAGTCGGATCTCTTCATGTCTTCTTCCTCTTCTCCCGAAGGAGTATCAGCTCGAGGACATCGTCCACATCGTCGGCACGCCTCAGCTCATCCCTCGTTATCAGTGGCGTCCCCTCGATATCCTCCTTGGCCGGCTTTTCCTGGACGAATATGACGGACTTCTTCTCAGTGACCCTGGATATGTTCCCGACCACCCTGGCCTTCCTCAGGGCCATCTCCTGGCTCTCACCTATGCCCGTCAGAAGCAGCAGGTCGTGCTCGCTTGCAAGTGCGTCGAAGGGGCACCTTATCGTCGGCACGACTGAGTACCCGATCTCCCTCAGCATCTCGAACACGTCCCTGTTGAGCCCCTTGAAGGCCTCGAAGGTCCTCAAGGTCCTCTCGACCTCCGCCGTGTACGAGAAGGGGTTCAGGGGGACCACGACGGGCTCGTTGAGGAACTCCTCGATCTTCGCGGCGATCTCGATCATGGCTCCCATGCCGCCCTCGTACATCTGGATCGCCTTTCTCGATACACCCGCGACCTCCGCGAGAGTGCCGAGGGATATGTTCCTCTCCTGCCTGATCCTCCTGAGCAGCTCTCCATCGAGGCGCACGTACAATCCACCAGGGGCGGCGTACACGAACGGGGGCACGCCCTCGATTATGTGCTCATGGAAAGTCGCCTCCGATATGATGGGCACCCCGAACCTGGAGTACAGGATACCGTCCTCCAGCTTGCCCGCGCTCGAGTGGAGGCCTATCACGAGGGGGCTGCCCTGGAGCGCATTGGCGATGATCCTGAGCTGCTCGGCGTCCTCAGAAGACAGGGAGTCGATGTTGGTGAGCACCTTGATTATCAGCAGCTGCTTGTCTCTGCGCGCGATGACGTCGAAGCTGATGCTGCGTATGTTGTGAGGCTCCGAGATGAAGAACCCTGTCTTCCCCAGGGATTCCCGCACCCTGACCAAGAGGTCCTCGCGTCTGACTGCCATCTGAGTTCTTCTCCATTCCGTAGTGCTTCGATTCTATTGAAGACTACACACTGAAAGCGTCACCTGTACATGCTGTTTGGCGAGAGCTTCTCGTACCTCCTCAGGTCGCTCTCGCTCATCGGCTCGATGTTCTGCATCGCTTTCTCGAAATATTTCATGCCGACACTGACTTTCTTGATGGACTCCTCGTCTAGGTCTTCGCCTTCGAGGACGTAATCCCTGATCGCCAGCATGACGCCCTCGTTGCATACCGCGGCGATCTCGGCGCCGGTGAAGTTATCCATCCTCGTCGCCAGCTTCGCGAGGTCCACATCATCGGCGATGGGCTTGCCCTTGGTGTGTATCTTGAGGATCTCCTTCCTCGCCTCGAGGTCCGGCGGCCCTATGTAGACCATCCTGTCGAACCTGCCGGGCCTGAGTAGTGCCGTGTCTATTATGTCCGGCCTGTTCGTGGCCGCTATGACTATGACGTTGTGCAGCGACTCGAGCCCGTCCATCTCCGTCAGGAGCTGGCTGATGACGCGCTCGGTCACGCCCGAATCGTGCGACGTGCCCCTGACCGGGGCGATCGCGTCTATCTCGTCGAGGAACACCACGCACGGGGCGGCCTGCCGGGCCTTCCTGAAGGTCTCCCTGACCGCCTTCTCGCTCTCCCCGACCCACTTGGACAGGAACTCGGGACCCTTGACCGAGATGAAGTTCGCCTGGCTCTCGGTCGCGACCGCCTTGGCCAGGAGCGTCTTCCCCGTGCCAGGGGGGCCGTACAGCAAGATCCCCTTCGGGGGTTTGGCGTTCATGTGTCTGTAGAGCAGGCCGTACCTGAGCGGCCATTCGACTGACTCCATCAGCTCCTGCTTCGGCTCCTCGAGCCCGCCTATGTCCTCCCACTTGACGTTGGGAGATTCCACCAGGACCTCCCTGAGCGTCGAGGGCTGCATCTCCCGGTAAGCGCCTGTGAAGTCCTCCATGCTGACCTCCAGGTCGTTCAGCACCTCCGCCGGGATGCTCTCGGCCTCGAGGTCTATGTTCGGCAGCACCCTCCTGAGGGCGCGCATCGCGGCCTCTCTCGAGAGTGCGGCTATGTCGGCCCCGACATAGCCGTGCGTGATGCCCGCGAGCTCGACCAGGTCCACATCGTCCGCCAAGGGCATGCCCTTTGTGTGTATCTGCAGTATCTCGAGCCTACCATCTCTGTTGGGGATCGGTAGCTCGATCTCCCTGTCGAACCTGCCTGGGCGCCTGATCGCGGGGTCGAGCGCGTTCGGCCGGTTGGTCGCGCCTATGACCACGACCTTTCCCCTGCCCTCCAGGCCGTCCATCAGCGCCAGGAGCTGCGCGACGACCCTGCGCTCGGTCTCCGCCGTGACCTCGTCCCTCTTGGGCGCGATCGAGTCTATCTCGTCTATGAATACGATGGTGGGGGCGTTCTCCGCCGCCTCCTTGAATATCTCCCGGAGGCGCTCCTCGCTCTCTCCGTAGAACTTGCTCATGATCTCCGGGCCGCCTATCGATACGAAGTTCGCGCTCGTCTCGGAGGCCACGGCCTTCGCGAGCAGCGTCTTGCCGGTGCCAGGGGGTCCGTGCAGGAGCACACCCTTGGGCGCCTCGACCCCGAGCTTCTCGAACAGCTCCGGATGCCTCAGGGGCAGCTCGATCATCTCCCTGATCTTGTCAACGACATCCCTCAGGCCGCCTATGTCCTCATATGCGACCTTCGGCCCCTTCGCGACCTCCTGCTTCGCGGGCTTCTCGCTGAGCTTCACCTCGGTGAAGTCCTGTATCACTGCCGCCTCGGCGGCAGGCGTGAAGCTCTGGACCACGAGGTCGAACCGCCTGCTCATTATGTTGACCTCTATGAGGTCGCCCTTCATGATCGGCCGACCCTCGAGGGCCTGGGCGAGGTATTCCTCTCCACCCAGTATCTTGAGCGGCTGGGTGGGGGCGAGTACGACCTTCGTGGCAGGTTTGGGGACGGTCTTTCTGATGCCGACCTTCTCGTCGAGGCCGACGCCCGCATTCTTCCTGATCGTCCCGTCTATCCTGATGGTCCCGCGGTTCTCGTCCTCAGGGTACCCAGTGAATACGGTCGCCACGGTGCTCTTCGTCCCCTCGATCACGACCGTTTCACCCTGGTTCAGCTCCAGGATGCGCATCAGGGCTGGGTCTACTCGGGCTATGCCCTTGCCGTCGTCCGCCGACTTGGCCTGGACGACCCGGAGTATCTTCTCCTTCTTGTTCGACATGATCAGCACCAATCATCAGTTAATCGAAAGCCACAGAACTTTGGGTGTGTTAAGAGGTTTTGTGGAGGTCCGGTGCCCCTCCAGGGTTACCTCACCTGGACCTTCTTTGACTTCTTCTCGGGCGGCGACGCCTTGGGGAGCTTCACTGTGAGCACGCCGTCTTTCAGCTCCGCCTCGACCTTGTCCGCGAGGACCGAATCCGGCAGAGGAAGCGACCTGAAGAACTTGGAATACCTCCTCTCCTTCCTGATGTACCCTCTGTCCTTGTCCTCCTCCTTCTCCTCGGTCTTGGTCTCACCTGATATCTCGATCTCGTTCTCGCCGACCTCTATGTTGAGGTCCTCCCTGTTTATCCCGGGTATCTCCGCCTTCAGGAGGTACTCCTTCCCGTTGTCGGCAAGGTCGATCAAAGGCTGCCTCGCGAAGTTCGTCGCGAACGTCCTCGGGGCCAGGAAGACCCTCTCCCACTCGGATCTGAAATCGTCGAAGATCCGGTCCATGTCGTTCATCATAGCTATGGGGCTCAGCAGTGCCGGGCCCCAGTAGTCCCTTGGCACCAGTCCTTCCTTTCTTTCCTTTCTTCGAATCATTCCCTACACCTCCGATTTCGAAGAGGTATTGGAACCTCGCCTTTTGATTATATTTGCGCTTCTATATGAACATTTCGATTGAGGATTTCGGCGCGGCCCTCCTCGAGCCAGCAGCCGTGGAAAGGCATGGAGAAGGGCCAATCGTGCCGACTCGGGTTTCAGAGGCGCCATCACTGAGCAGTAATAACTACCGAGTCCCATATTCAGAGTGCAATGGCGGGTCAGCTGAAAGGCTCCGAGGTAGTCATAGAGGACCAGACCGAGGCGAGCCAGACATACAACAAGGGATACTACGGCGTCCCCCAACCAGGCGGGAGCCTCAAGATGAACATCATGGAGGCAGCGTACCTGGTGGAGTCGGAGCGGCTCGAGGTGCTCTCCGCCGGCAAGGTGCTGTCCACCGGGGATCTCATCAAGTTGGCGCACAAGCTGTCCGAGGGTTTCGAAGTCCGGTACCTCGTTTACAGGGAGCTGAGGCAGAGGGGATACATCGTCAAGCTCGGCCAGCCTCCGCTCGACTTCCGCGTGTTCCCGAGGGGCGGCAGCCCGAACAAGACCCCGAGCAAGTGGTGGGTCGCCGCGATATCCGAGCGATCGACCTTCGACCTCGGCAAGCTCCTCGACAACCTCGACAGGACGGCCGACGTCCGCAAGAAACTCCTCCTGGCGGTGGTCGACGAGGAGAGCGATGTAACCTACTACGAGGTCAGGCGCGTGTCCCCGAAGGGCAAGCTGGGGGCCGTTGACCTGACCAGACCGCTCCCGGCCGTCCTCATGGGCGACAGGGTCATGGTGACGGATCCGGAAGACACCAAATCGCTCCACGGAGGACACTACTTCGGCAAGCAGATTGGCAAGATGCTCCAGCTATCGCTCCTCGAGGCCGCCTTCCTCGTCGAGCTGGGGGCGCTCAAGCTCGCAGATGCGAAGACCGGCAGGGCCGTCTCATTGTCTTTGCTGAAGAAGAGGGCCAGGGGCATACAGCCCGACTTCGACCTCAGGCTGTACGCATTCAAGGACATGAAGGCCAAAGGCATGATCGTGAAGACCGGGTTCAAGTACGGCTCCCACTTCAGGGCGTACGAGGCCGACCCCGAGAAGCAGCACGCGCGCTACCTGGTGCACGCGGTCCCCAAGGGGTACAAGGCGATGTGGCCAGAGGTTAGCCGGGCGGTCAGGCTCGCGCACGGTGTGAAGAAGGAGATCTTGCTCGGGAGGGTGTCCGAGAAAGAGGTCGAGTACGTCGGTCTCAGCAGGTACAGACCCTAGCTACATCCTCGACTTCCCAGCGGGCTTGTAGAGCTGTTCCCGCCAGCTGATGACCTTGAACTTGTCACAGTACTCGTCTATCCTGTCCCTGTACTCGATCGGGGGCACTATGCCGTTGCACTTGGTGCCGAAGTGTTCGCAGTCGTAGCAGGATACCATCGAGCGTATCTAGAGCGCCCCAGCTACTTATCACTAATCCAGGAATCCTGTCGGTCAGAAGCTCAGATGAGCTTCTGCGAGAGGTCGACGAGCCTGTTCGAGTAGCCCCATTCGTTGTCGTACCACGAGAGGATCTTCCCGAAGTTGCCCTTGCCGCCTACGACCATCGTGCTGAGCGAGTCGATGACGCTCGAGTGCGGGTTGCCGATGATGTCCGCTGAGACGATGGGCTCCGTGCAGAACTCCATGATGCCCTTCATCCCGCCATCAGCGGCCTCCTTGAGCGCCGCGTTGATCTCCTCCGCGGTAGCCTCCTTCGAGAGCGTGAAGCTGAGGTCGGTGACCGACCCACACGGGGTCGGGACTCTGAGCGCGAGCCCGTTCATCCTGCCCTTCAGCGCGGGCACGACCTCCCCTATGGCCTTCGCGGCTCCAGTCGAGGTCGGTATGATGGAAAGCGCGGCCGCCCTGCCCCTCCTGAAGTCCTTGTGCGGCAGGTCGATGAGCCTCTGGTCGCCGGTGTAGGCGTGGATCGTCGTCATCATGCCCTTCTCGATGCCGAACCTGTCGTTGATGACCTTCGCGGGCGGTGCGAGGCTGCCCGTTGTGCACGAGGCCATCGAGACGACGCTGTGCTTCGCCTTGTCGTACGTGTCGAAGTTCACGCCGAGCACGAGGGTGATGTCCGGGCCCTTCGCGGGGGCCGATATGAGCACCTTCCTTACGCCTGTGGTCAGGTGCTTCGCGGCCTTCTCCCTCTCGGTGAACAGGCCGGTCGATTCGAGGACGATTTCGACTCCCAGCTTTCCCCAGGGTATCTCAGCAGGGTCCTTCACCTGGGTGACCTCGAACCTCTTCTCGCCGACGGATATGCCGGCCCCGTCGACCTTGACCTCCTTGTCGAGCTTGCCGTAGACGGAGTCCCACTTCAGCATGTAGGCGAGCGAGTCCACGGGCGCGATGTCGTTCACGGCGACTATCTCGAGGTCCATGCCGAACGCCTTGTGCTCGAGCGCGGCCCTGTAGAAGTTCCTGCCGATCCTGCCAAAACCGTTGATGCCAATCCTGACCAAGGCTTCTCCCCGTTCCTCATGAAGGTGGGCGGCCCATAAAAAAGTGTTCATTCTACACGGGCACGCCCGCACCTGCGACGTGGTCGGAGCGCATCTTGGGAGTCTCACACAAACGATATGTGCCCACAAGAGACTTGAGAAAGACGGGAGGCGATGCGAGGGTGAAGGACATCGGCTGGGGAGACTCCCTGTTGGCGTTGCTGCTGGCTCCGTTGCTTGTGCTGCCAGTGATTGCCGCAGTCTACGTCGTGCTGTTCGTGGTCCTGGACATCAACGGAGCATCGCTCTCATACTGGTTCGGTGCGACATTCATCGTGACGTGTGTGGCCGAAGGCTTCATCCTGGCGGCGTTCTACGAGAAGAAGGGCTACCAGGTGGAATACCGCTGGGCCTGGGCCCTTGTCGCCCCTCTGATCGCGGCCATCGTTTTCGCGCCGTATCTGGTAGGGATCATGACCCTGGAGACATCGCTCGAGCTGACGGCGTGGTCCTACAGCTCCTTGGCGGGGTACTTCCTGATCGTCATGCTGTCCCTGGTCATAAGCATCAGAACGAATGCGCCGGACCGCCTTGAGAGAAGCAAGGTCGACGTCCAGAAAGAAGCGATGACGGTTCTCCTGAAAAGATGATGGCTGGAAGGGGTTTCGGGGTTCAGGTCAGAGCTGGACTTCTATCCCCAGCTTCTCCGTGAGCTCCTTGTACCTGTTCCTGATCGTGACCTCTGTCACGCCCGCGATGTCCGCGACCTCCCTTTGGGTCCTGCGCTCGTTGCACAGGATGGACGAGATGTAGATTGCGGCAGCCGCGACTCCGGTCGGTCCCCTGCCGGAGGTCAGCTCCTTCTTCGCGGCGTCCTTCAGGATCTCCGCGGCCTTCGCCTGTACTTCCCCTGACAGTTTCAGCTCGGAGCAGAACCTTGAGATGTAGTCCTGGGGCTTCGTGGGCATCAGCTTCAGCTTGAGCTCGCGGGTCATGAACCTGTACGTCCTGCCTATCTCCTTCCTGCCTACCCTGGAGGAGTTCGCGACCTCGTCGAGGGTCCTCGGGACGTTGCACTGCCTGCAGGCGGCGTACAGGGAGGCGGCTACAACGCCCTCTATGCTCCTGCCCCTGATCAGGTTCTTGTTCACGGCCTTCCTGTAGGTCATCGCCGCGGTCTCCCTGACGTTCCTCGGGAGGCCCATGGACGACGCCATCCTGTCGAGCTCGCTGAGCGCGAACGCGAGGTTCCTCTCGGTCGCGTTGCTGACCCTGATCCTGCGCTGCCACTTCCTGAGCCTGTACAGCTGAGCCCTGTTCCTCGTTGGGATGCTCTTGCCGTACGAGTCCTTGTTCTTCCAGGAGATCTCGGTCGACAGCCCCTTGTCGTGTATCGTGTATGTCATGGGCGCGCCTGTCCTCGCCCTCTTCTCCCCCTGCTCGACATCGAAAGCCCTCCACTCGGGGCCCTGGTCGATGAGCTGGTCGTCGAGGACTATGCCGCAGTCCTCGCATACCAGTTCTCCGCGTTCGTAGTCTCTCACCAGGTGAGAGCTGTTGCACTCAGGGCATCTTTCGACCTGCTCAGTTTCTTCTCTTACCTTTGCCATTCTCCCTCTCCTGTTGCACGTAGACCTCCTTGCCGAGCACAGCAAGGGTCTTCTGTTCCTTCTTGGGTTCGATTGCCACGTACGGGGACCGGACGGGCCCGAAGACCTTCGTGACCCTTCCTACCTCCGCCTTCAGGTTGTCCCTAACAAGCTCCCTCATCTTCGGTGCGAATCTCGCCTTCACGATGAGTTTCCCGTCGTGTGATATGTCCTGCACGACGCCTAGAAGACGCACCGGGCTCACCGAATCTTATTTATAGTTTACGCTGTCGGCCCTATGGCCAATCTTATATATAATGTTTTTCTCAAGGTATTTAAGGTTTGAGCCCCTCTCCCGGGTCGGAGGCCGTCCCCGCTCTATAGTGCGCATGCGCGAACGGTGATGTCATGACCGAGATACCGAGGTCCCACCCCCGATATGCTTCCCTCGTCCTAAGGGAGCGGCTGATCGAGGGCTTCCGGAGCGGGATCGTCGTGCCTCAAGGGCTCATCGCCCACGGTCGGGGGGAGATGTTCGACTACCTCCTAGGGGAGCGGACGACCAAGGAGGCGAGGGCCGCGAGCGGGGCGGCTGCAGCTCTGCTTATCAGGGCTAAGCGGCCCGTGATATCGGTCAACGGCAACGTCGCGGCGCTGTGCGCGAGGGAAATCGTACTCCTTGCGGAGGCCGCCAAGGCGAGGCTGGAAATCTGTCTTTTCCACAGATCGGACGACCGGGTCTCGAAGATTCAGTCGCTCTTGGGGCGGAGGGGGGCCGAGGGAGTCCTCGGATTCCTCCCGGATGCAGCTATCCCAGGCGTCGAGCACACGAGGGGCATGTGCTCGAAGGACGGGGTCTACTTGGCGGATGTCGTGCTGATTCCGTTGGAGGACGGAGACAGGGCGGAGGCCCTCGCCAGGATGGGCAAGAAGACCATCGCTATCGACTTGAACCCTTTGTCCCGCACCTCCAGAAGCGCGACCGTGACAATCGTCGACGAGGTCACGCGCGCGATACCCGAGCTGACCAAGAACGTGGAGGACCTTTCTGATGATAAGAGGGCGTGCTCGCTCGCACTGTCCAAATACGACAGAGACTCGAATCTCAAGGCTGTCATGGCCCGGATGGCCTCGAACCTTGGAAAGCTCGAGTGAAGGTCAGTCCTTGACGACCCTCTCGCCGGTGACCATGTAGACCGTGCGCTCGGATATGTTGCACGCATGGTCCGCGATCCTCTCGAGGTACCTGGCAACGAGCATGTAGTTTATGCCGATGCCTATCTTCTTCGAGTCCTCCATCATGTAGGTGATGACCTCTCTGAAGATCTCGTCATAGAGCGAGTCGACGCAGTCCTCGAGGTCGAAGACCTCCTTGATCAGGTCGAGGTTCCGGTCGATGAAGGCCTGCACCGAGAGGTCGACCATCTTGGAGGCCATCTCGGCTATGTGAGGGATGCTCACAAGTGGCTTGAAGTGGGCCATCGCCGCGGAGTGGTGCGTGACCTCTGCGATGTCCCTCGCATACCTGCCTATCCTGTCGAAGTCTGTTATGACCTTGAGATAGGTGCCTATGGTCCTCAGGTCCTTGGCCACGGGCGACTGCAGCGCGATCACCTCGAGGCACATCTTCTCTATCTCCACGTTCAGCTGGAACAGCTCCGAGTCGAGCTTGATCACCTCGTCGGCGAGCTCCTGGTCGAGCTTCTCGAACGACCTGGTCGCCAGCGCGATGGCGTCCTTGGACTTCTTGGCCATATCCTCGACTTTCCTGTCCAGCTCCTCAAGCTCGGTCTCGTATGCCTTCCTGGGCGCCATGTCTATCCGAACCTCCCTGTGATGTACTTCTCGGTCAATTCTTCTTTCGGGTTCTCGAACAGGCTCTTCGTGACGTCGAATTCTATGAGTTCACCAAGGTACATGAAGGCGGTGAAGTCCGATATCCTAGCTGCCTGCTGCATATTGTGCGTCACTATGACTATGGTGTATCTGTCCTTGAGGTCGAAGAGGAGATCCTCGATCTTCGCCGTGGCTATGGGGTCGAGGGCGGAACACGGCTCGTCGAGCAGCAGCACTTCCGGCTCGACGGCGAGTGCACGCGCGATGCACAGCCTCTGCTGCTGGCCGCCCGAGACGCTGACCCCGGACTTGTCGAGGTCCCCCTTGACCTCGTCCCAGAGAGCCGCTAGCTTGAGGCTCCTCTCGACGACCTCGTCGAGCTTCTTCCAGTTCCTCTCGCCCGTGAGCCGCATGCCGGCGACGACGTTGTCGTATATCGACATGGTCGGGAACGGGTTGGGCTTCTGGAAGACCATCCCGACCTTCCTCCGGACATCCACGGGGTCCGCCGAAGGATCATAGATGTCCTTCCCGTCCAGACGGAGCTGCCCCGTGACCCTCGCTCCCCTGACGACCTCATGCATCCTGTTCATGCATCTGATGAGAGTGGACTTCCCGCAGCCCGAAGGGCCTATGATGGCGGTGATTGCGTTCTTGGGGATCGATATGTTGACGTCCTTCACCGCGTGGACGTCTCCGAAGTATGCATTCAGTTCCTCTGCAACAATCTTGCTATCCATCTTCCGGTCACCTTCTTCTTGCCGAATCTCCTTATCGACAGCAATCTGACGCTGATGTTGAGCGAGAGCACGATCATTATCAGCACGAGGGCGGCCCCCCAGGCCTTGGCTGCAGCGACATCCACGTCCATGGGCGGCGCCATCATGTAGTAGTAGATCAGGGTGGGGAGCGCCGCGGTGGGCTCCGTGGGCGATGTGGACCAGAACGGGCTCCAGAGCACGGTCAGTATCAGAGGGGCCGTCTCCCCGGCGGCCCTGGCGCAGGCCAGCAGCCCGCCGGTTATCACCCCTGATCTGCCGTTCGAGAGGACGACCTTGACGACAGTGCGCCAACGGGGCACGCCCAACGCCAGTGCCCCCTCCCTGAGGGAGTTCGGCACCATCTTGAGCGCCTCCTCGGTGGTGCTCGCCACGATTGGTATCATTATTATCGCCAGGGCCACGGAGCCTGCGAGCACGGAGAAGCCAACGTTCAGGTAGCTCACGACTGCGGCGTACACCAGAAGCCCGACGACTATGGAGGGGAAGTTCGCCATTACGTCGTTGAAGAACCGTATCGTGTTCCCGAACCTGTTGTTCCCGAACTCTGAGATGTATATCCCAGTGAGGATGCCGATCGGGAGCCCGACGGCGCTGGCGTAAACGACGAGCATGAGCGTCCCCACTATGGCGTTCCCTATGCCTATCGTGGTCCTCGTGCTCACGAACTCCCAGCTGAGCACCTGGTAGCCGTTCGAGACCACCTCGAACAGGATTGAGGCGAGGGGGATGAGGGCTACTAGGACGCACCCGATTGCCAGCAGGGAAGCCAAGTTGTTGATGAGCCTCCGGGTGGCGTAGCTCCTCACAGTCCCCCTCCCGTAGTTGGAACCGCCTTCATCACGCGGCCCACCATCAGTCGCGCGAAGATGTTGATCAGCAAGGCTATGACGAACAGGATGACACCGATCTCGATGAGCGACGCCCTCTGCAGCCCCTCGGCGTCACCCCACCTGTTCGCGATGAGGCTGGCCATGGTCTGTCCGGGGTCCAGGAGGGACCATGAGATCATGTTCGAGTTCCCTATGGTCATGGTGACGGCCATGGTCTCCCCGAATGCCCTCCCGAGGCCGAGTATGCAGGCCCCGAATATGCCCGACCTCGCATAGGTCAGGACGGCCATGCGCGTGGTCTCGTATCTCGTCGCGCCGAGGCTCAGGGCGGCCTCTCGCTGCGAGTCGGGCACGGCCCTCATCGCCTCCTTCGACACCGAGGCGACAGTCGGGATGATCATGATCGCCAGTATCAGGCCCGCGGCGAGCTTGTCGAGCCCCTGCGGGGTCCCCTCGAAGAACGGCGTCCACCCGAGCCACTTGATCAGCCACGGTTCGATTGTGTTGACGAGGATAGGTCTGAGGGTGCCCATCGCCCAGAGTCCGTAAATGACGCTTGGTATTGCAGCGAGTAGCTCTATCACGAAGGACAGGGGCTCCCTGACCCATGCAGGTGCGAGTTCGACGAGGTATATCGCTATGCCTATGCTTATGGGGACCCCGATCATCACCGCGATCGCCGAAGTGATCAAGGTGCCCATTATGAACGGCAGGGCGCCGTAGGTGTTCTTGTTCTCCTCCCAGGTGGTGCCTGTCAGGAAACCGAATCCGAACTCCCTGATGGATTCCATGGAGTTGTTTATCATGAGTCCGACAAGAAGCCAGACGAGGATCAGAGTGGAGAGGGCGATCATCCCGACGAAGTAGAGGAAGATGCTGTCAGCGAGCCTGGCTGTCATCCGCCGGCGCCTGGGCAGCCGGCTCAGCAGCCGCCCTATGCCCGCTGGAATGTCTCTGCCGCTTCCCTGCTCCGACACTCGATTCCCCCGCAACGCCTGTCTTCCGCCTGCAGAGAGGTCCTAACTCCCGCGCAGGAGGGTGCTGTCAAAGGGTTTGGGATGGTTTTGTCAGCGCACTGCTTCTCCGTTGTATGTCAGCGCTTCCAGGGTGTCCTCGTTCAGGCTAACAACGCTCTGCGGAAGCGGAGCGTAGTAGAGGGCAGGAGCGAAGGCCTGCCCCTCGGAATGAACAGCCCACCACAGGAAGTCCACCAGCGCTTCGGCCGCGCTCTTGTTCATCTTAGTGGCGTCGTTGTACAGCTCCTTGTAGACGAGCACATAGGAGAAGCTCACTATCGGATACGAGGTCGCACCCGGCGCGTTCAGCAAGTGCACCTGTGTCCAGTCACCGGTCCCCGCAGGGAGCGTCGCACCTGCGGCCTGCGCCGCCGCAGAGGTCGTATCCAGGGACGCGGTCACGAAGTTGCCGTCGTGGTTCTTCATCTGCGCGAAGTTCACGGTGTTCTGTATCGCGAACGACAGCTCGATGTACCCGATGGAGTAGCTCGTCGACTTGACGGTCGAAGTCACCCCTGGGTTGCCGCTCGCCCCTATAGCACCTGGCCACGTCAGAGACTTCGCCTGTCCGTAGACGTCATCGAACACGCTGCTCACTATCGACAGGTAGCCTGTGAAGACGAAGGTGGTACCCGACGAGTCTGACCTGACGACCGTCTGGATGTCGTTGTCGGGGAGCGTCGTGCCCGGGTTCAGAGCCGCGATCTCCGCGTCGTTCCACTTGGTTATGTTCTTCATGAACACCTTGGCCAGGGTCGGGCCGTCAAGCTTGAGCGCTGTCAAGCCTGGAACATTGAACGCCACCACCACGGCACCGAGCGTTACTGGTATGTGGACAAGCCCGTAGGTCGTCACGTCCGATGCGCTCAGTGGGGCATCAGAAGCTGCGAAAACAACGGTCTTCTCCTTGATCTGCGTGATCCCCGCGCCGCTGCCTCCGCCTCCGTAGTTGATCTTCACCTTGCCGTCAGTCTCGTTGTAGTACTGATCGGCCCACTTCAGTATGAGTGGCATTGGGAACGTCGCCCCCGCCCCCGTGAGAGTTACGGACTCCTTGCTGGAGCCCAGTGACAGCATTCCGGTGGCGAAGGCCGCTGCGATGACCACTATCACCACGACCACGATGGCAAGTATCGCCATTCCCGTCCTTCCCCCCTTGTGGGGCATGGCGACCTTCTCGCCCTCTTGTGTTGCCTCGTTCTGCTCGTTCATTCTCATCACCTATTGTCGTTTTGGGATGTTTCGTTCGATTCAAATGCATATGTGTTTTTCAGGGTTGGGGACGTAGAATCCTTGGATGGCCATAGGGCTCCGGTCGTCCACTGTGTCTATATACACTATATAGTCGGCTCAGCCAGCGGCCTCTGCGCATCGCCGTGCGCGCATTGCGCACTTCTCGTTCTTCTGACGACCTTTGTTCGAACAATATTCGGCTCCAGGCCCTCGTCCGAGAACAACAGTTATTAGGGCAGCATCAGATGCATCGCCGGTAGCATGGCCAAGGAAGAGCTTCTGCGCAAGGGCATAGACAGGATCGAGTGGGCGAGGACCCACATGAAGGTCCTCGGGAAGATCCGCGACAGGATGGTAAAGGAGCGAATATTCGACGGCCTTAAGGTCGGCATGGCTCTGCACACGGAGGCTAAGACCGCCGTGCTCGCCCTCGCTATTCAGGAGGCCGGGGCCGAGGTGAGGCTCACAAGCTGCAACCCGCTCTCGACCGACGACTCCGTCGCGTACGCCCTCAACAGGGAGTACGGGCTGGAGAACTACGCCAAGAAGGGGCAGACGAACAAGGACTACTACGAGTCCCTGAACAGGGTCCTGGATGCCCGGCCAGACTATGTCATCGACGACGGGGCCGATCTGATATTCATGCTTCATACGAAGCGAAAGGAACTCCTCAGCAAGGTCAAGGGCGCGAACGAGGAGACGACCACAGGGGTGATGCGGCTCCGGGCGATGGCCCAGGAGGGCGCGCTCAAGTTTCCCGTGATGTCCGTCAACGACGCGTACATGAAGTACCTATTCGACAACCGCTACGGCACGGGCCAGTCCACAATGGATGGCATAATGTCGGCGACGAACCTGGTGATAGCTGGGAAGACCTTCGTTGTCGCCGGTTACGGGTGGTGCGGGAGGGGCATCGCCATGCGTGCCAAGGGCATGGGGGCTGATGTGATCGTCTGCGAAGTCGACTCCATACGCGCGATCGAGGCCAAGCTGGATGGCTTCGCCGTCATGCCCATGCGCCAGGCGGCCAGGGAGGCGGACATCATAGTCTCTGCCACGGGCTGCAAGGATGTCGTCACGGCCGAGGACATCAAGGTCATGAGGGATGGCTGCGTGCTCGCCAACTCAGGGCACTTCGACAACGAGATATCCAAGGCCGCCCTGGAGAAGATGGCGAGGAAGCACAAGAAGGTCAGGGAATCGGTGGAGGAGTACCAGCTCAGGAATGGACGGAAGGTGTATCTCCTCGCGGACGGGAGGCTCGTGAACCTCGCGGCCGGTCAGGGGCATCCGGTGGAGATCATGGACATGAGTTTCGCGATACAGATCCTGTGCCTCGAGTACCTGGACTTCAGCGCGCAGACTCTGGAGCCGGATGTGTACGACGTCCCCGACCACCTCGACGACTTGGTCGCGAGGATCAAGATCGAGACCATGGGCGTGAAGATAGACAAGCTCTCGAAGGGCCAGCAGAACTATGTCCGGAGCTGGAGAGAGGGCACCTGAGTCGTCTTCATTGACAACATTTGACACGGTGAGACCGCACTCGCCCCGGCCTGGCTCAGAGTGAGGTTTAAGTACAATGAACCTGAAGGCGCCACGATACCGTCTGCCCCAATTTTCAATAGCGGGCCAGTCGATACGGGATGCCGTATTTGAGGGGGCAGTTTGCGCAACAGCAACTTTTTGGGGGTCTACGGCCACGCCGCTCTTGACTTGATATACAACTCCAATGAGTTCCCGAAGCCCAACACATGCGTCGAGCTCAAGGGCAGGAGGCAGCACTTCGGCGGGACGGGAGCGAACATAGCGAGGATCGCCGCAACACTCGATGTTCGGACCGCTCTCGCATGCCACGTCGGAGACGATTTCCCAAAGGCCTTCCTGGAGGCATTGAAAGCCAGTGGCGTGGACACGGCCGACGTCGTCAGGTTGAGGGGCAAGCGCACGCCGTTCATCATCCTCGTTTCCGATTCGGAGCACAACCAGATAGGCTTCGTTGACCAGGGGGCGGTCCTCGAACAGGAGGTGCTTCCCATAAGGACGCACACGGCAGACAGCTCGAAGTTCGTGCACATAGGGACCGGCAGGCCCTCCTACATGCTCAAAGTCGCGAAACGCGCCCGCAAGAGGAAGAAGACGGTCGCCTTCGATCCGGCCCAGGAATTGCACTACGTGTACACTCCTGAGAGCTTCAAGGCCGTGCTCGAGAACACGGACATATTCTTCGCGAACACTTCGGAGCTCGAGCGGGCGAGGGCGTATCTCAACATTGCCGAGGATCAGGAACTGTTGTCGTATGTGAAGATGGTCGTGAATACCAGAGGCGGTGAGGGCAGCAGGATCATCACGGAGGACGACGAGATCCTAGTGGGCACCATCCAGCCAGACAAGGTGGTCGACACGACGGGTGCAGGTGACGGGTTCAGGGCGGGGTTCTACGCTGGCCTGAGCCGTTCGCTGTCGATCGAGGAGTGTGCCTGGGTGGGCGCTTCGACGGCCTCGTTCGTCGTCGAGAGCGAGGGGTCCCAGACAACGCTCCCCACATGGGATATGGTCCAGAGGAGGGCCGCTCGAAGGAAGTGCGTCTGAAGATGGCCATCTCCTTTGAACGGGGTCGTTTGGAGCTGCCAGACTCGATTCGGAAGCGCATTCGGGTTGCGAAGACGGCATCCGTGCTCACCGGATCTGGCGCGTCGGCTGAGAGCGGGGTCCCCACCTTCAGAGGTTCCGATGGCGTGTGGTCGAAGTACGATTGGCGCGCGCTCGCGACCAGAGAGGGCTTCCTGAAGGATCCGAGGCTCGTATGGGAATGGTATCAGCTCAGGCAGGTCGAGATCGCGAAGGCGAAACCCAACGCGGCCCACGAGACAATCGCGGACATGGAGCGGCACTTCGAGTGCTTCGCAGTGCTGACGCAGAACATCGACGGTCTTCACGCCCGCGCGGGCAGCAAGAGGATAATCGAGCTTCACGGCAACATATGGAGGATGAGATGCGAGAGGGACGGCACCGTCATCACCGCAGACGAGCCGGTGAAGGCCATTCCTCCTCTCTGCGTATGCGGCGGGATCCTGAGGCCCGATGTCGTTTGGTTCGGTGAGCCTCTTCCAGAGGCGGCCACCGAGGAGGCCTCCGAGATCGCGAGGGCGAGCGATGTGATGTTCGTCGTCGGCACATCCGCGGTCGTTTACCCCGCAGCCGCTCTCCCGGTCATCGCGAAGAACTCGGGCGGGTTGGTGGTCGAGGTGAACACAGAGCCGACCGAGGTCTCGACCTATGCGGACCTGTCGATTATGGGGCGCGCGGGCGAAGTCATGCCAGTACTCTGGCAGTTGATTGCGTAGGTCGAAAGGTTTATGACAAGACACCCCATTATACCGAACTGGTGAGGACCAGATGGCCGTGGGTTTCATACTCATAAGCACCGCGCCAGCAAAAGAGCACGAGGTCTACAACGAGCTCCTCAAGGTGAAGGAAGTCGTCGAGCTGCACCCTCTCTTCGGAGAGTACGACCTGATCGCGAAGATCGAGGCCGAGGACTTCAACCTCCTTGGACAGGTCGTGGTGGACAAGGTCCGCTCTATACCCGGTGTGATTGACACGAAGACCCTGACGGGGATCAAGTTCTAGGCCATCGGTCCTTAACGGTGATTTGAATGATGGGTCTATGGGAGTTCTTGACAGTACTGATACTGGTCTTCGCGCTGTTCATGCTTCTGGCGGGGATATTCACTGCGTACTTCGGCAGCGGCAAGAGCAGGATGATCGGGGTCGCCCTGCTCGTGATAGGCATAGTCGTCGGGGTGCTTTGGATCGTCATGGGCCTGGACTCGGTTGCGATCATAGACGTGAACCTGAGCGATGTCGTCTGGAACGCCTTCCTGTTCATTCTCTCCGGCGTGCTCGGGGCCCTCGCGGCAATCGGGGTCTTCCTGGTCGCGATAATGAAGTCCTGAGCAGGCAGCAAACATTTTTCTACAGTCTACCCTTCTACCTTTTCTGATGAGCGTCCAGATAGTCCTAGGCAGCAAGAGCGACATGAAGGTGGCCGAGAAGGCCGTCTCGGTCCTGAAGGAGCTCGGCGTGAAGTACAGGCTGACTGTGGCCAGCGCGCACAGGACTCCGGAGCTGGTCGACAAGCTCGTGGCAGAGGCCGACGCCGAGGTCTTCATCGCGATAGCCGGACTCTCGGCCGCCCTGCCTGGCGTGATCGCCTCGCGCACGACCAAGCCGGTCATCGGCGTCCCTGTCAGCGGCGCGGTCAACCTCGATTCCATACTCTCGGTCGTACAGATGCCTCCTGGGATACCTGTGGCCGCCGTCGGCCTCGACAGGGGTGACAACGCCGCCCTGCTCGCCGCGGAGATAATCGCCCTCAAGGACGGGAAGGTCAGGAAGGCGCTCGAGGATCACAGGCGGAAGCTAAAGGATTCGGTCATGCGCGATTCAGAGGAAGTGGATGTGTAGATGTTCGACCCCGACAAGTTCATCGAACAGCAGGTCACGAAGCTGCGGGAAGAGGTCAAGGGAAAGGCTATCATAGCCGCTTCGGGAGGGGTCGACAGCACGGTCTGCGCCGCCCTCGTCAGCAAGGCCATAGGCGACAGGCTGTTGGCAGTGTACGTCGACACGGGGTTCATGAGAAAGGGCGAGAACGAGAGCGTCGACAAGATGCTCGAGCGCCTGGGAGTCAACCACAAGATCGTCGACGCAAGCGACGAGTACTTCGACGCCCTGAAGGGCGTCAGTGAGCCCGAGACCAAGAGGAAGATCATAGGCGAGAAGTTCATCAGGGTATTCGAGCGGGAGGCCAAGAAATCGGGGGCCGAGTACCTCGTCCAGGGGACCATAGCCCCCGACTGGATCGAGAGCGGCGGCGGCATGAGGGACACCATCAAGAGCCACCACAATGTCGGCGGCCTGCCTAAGGACCTCAACGTCAAGCTGGTCGAACCGCTCAGGGACCTCTACAAGGACGAGGTTCGCAAGGTCGCTCGGGCTCTGAAGATCGAGGTGGCAGAGAGGCAGCCGTTTCCCGGGCCTGCGCTCGCCATAAGGGTGATGGGGGAACCCACAAGAGAAGCGGTCGCCATAGCCAGGGAGGCCTGCGCCATCGTCGAGGAGGAGATAGAAAAGGCCGCGTCCGCAGGGAAGATGAAGCTCCCGTGGCAGTACTTCGCAGTCCTCCTCCCCGTGAAGAGCGTGGGAGTCCACGGCGACATGCGCGCGTACGGCTACACGGTCGCTGTCAGAGCCGTCGATTCGGTCGACGCCATGACCGCGGTCTACTCCAAGATACCTCACGACGTCCTAGAACAGATATCCATCCGGGTCACGAACAAGATGAAGGACAAGGTCAACAGGATCGTCTACGACATCACGCACAAGCCGCCCGCAACGATAGAGTGGGAGTGAGTTCGGCCGCTGTTCCGAATCGGAGGGCCTCCCCTCGGCATACTGCTGCATTTGCGTCGTCTGCGTATATCTGCATATATATAGTCAGTAGCGAGAACGACGGTCGTCTGGACGGAAGGTTCCTGATAGTCCGCTAGATGCCGCTCCGCGACGCTCAGCAGGGGTTTAATATACAGGGGATGTTCCCCTCCATCATGCGCATACTGGTTGTTGACAACGGGGGTCAGTGGACGCACAGGGAGTGGAGGGTCCTAAGGGATCTAGGCGTGGATTCGGAGATCATACCGAACAACACCCCCCTTGAGAACATCAAGGCGGACGGACTCGTCCTCTCCGGCGGCGCACCGCGCGTCGGCCTCGACCAGGAGAAGATGGGCAAGTGCGGAGAGTACATCGACAAGGCCGATGTTCCGATCCTGGGCATATGCGCCGGGCATCAGTTCATGGCCACTCACATGGGCGGCAAGGCAGCCCCATCCAAGATTCCGGAGTTCGGCAAGACGCTGATCACCGTAGACGAACCAGACGACCTTTTCCAGGGCCTTCCCGACACACTCGTTGCTTGGGAGTCTCACAACGACGAGGTCACCGAGCTTCCGCCAGACTTCTTGGCGTTGGCGCACTCCGATAACTGCAAGATACAGGCAATGAAGCACACTTCAAGGCCTCTCTACGGTCTGCAGTTCCATCCCGAGGTGGAGCACACGGACA
>CAZHTV010000008.1:0-24374 GCA_964535775.1 uncultured Thermoplasmata archaeon
TCGAGTGCGGGCGATCTGAAGACCGGATCCATCAACTATCGAGCCTTCGAGACATACCTGCTTCGGGCAGGTTCAGGGCAGATGGGGAGATACTACGGGATTCCAACAATGGTTGCGGGCGTTGGGCTCGACAGCATAAGCCTCTCACTCGGAAGCATAGAGGAAGGTGTCCCGTACATGGTGATCCAGTCAATGGTCGATTCTGACCTGGGGGCAGGAATTGGCGGGATCGACGAGGCGGTTGGCGCATCGTTCGAGCAGTTCCTTGTTGACTCCTGGGTTTGGGAGGTCGCGAGGGGTTTCTCGAGGGAGTTCGACACAGGGGCTGCCGCGATTTCTTTCGAGACCATCCGGGATGGCGGAATCGACAGCAACTTCCTGAACAAGAGACATACGATGACGCGGTTCAAAAAGGAGTTCATGGCGACATCGTATCCAGAGGCGACTCTGTCAGGACCTGGGGGACTTCGTCCCAGAGGCGAGCTGATCAAGAAAGCACATGAGGAGGCGAAGAGGATGCTGAGCGGGCCCAGAACGCCCGTAGTGACAAGGGACGAATCCGAGCGCATGGAAGACATAATCAAGGAGCTCAGATGATTGACTATAACTTCTTGAGTCGAGAAGCGGGTGCGCCCGAGCTGGGATTCGAACCCAGGTCCGAAGCTCCGCAGGCTTCTAGGATATCCAAGCTACCCCACTCGGGCATTGCCCCTTCGGTGTGACCACCTCCATGAGGACATCGGTAGAAAAAGGCTACCATGGCCTCCGGAGGCTCAGTAGGCGCTCGTCCAGTCTATCTTGCCCTTGCGACGGGCGGTCTTGTCGGCGTACTTGAAGATGGCCGTCGAGATGAACAGGAAGGCCACCGCCGACACGATGAGCGCGAGGATGAGCTCGAGGTCGCTGAGCCCCTGGAGCCCCGTGGAGCCCGGCAGGCCGGCCATCATCTCAGGGGAGAGGCCTCTCCTCACGGCCTCCATCCAGTAGGTGACGGGCAGGAGCTTGGAGATGGCCTGCGCCCATCCCGGGAGGATCGTGATGGGGAAGATGACTCCTGAGAGCACATAGAATATGCCCGCTATGCCCTCGTTGATGCCCATGCCGTGCTTCGCCGTCAGGAAGGTCACGCCCCCCAGTGCAAGCCCGATGATGAGCAGGGTCATCAAGCCCACCAGCAGTGCTGGTATGAAGACGATCCAGTCAACGGTGCGAAGATCGATGTCGACACCGAGCGCGAGGACGCCGAACGCGAGCGTTATCACGACCCCGATGGTCGTGATGGCGACCTTAATCGCCGCCCTGCCGAAGACGTATGTGTGGAAGTTTATCGGGGCGATGTAGACCTGCTTCAGGGTCATGTAGTGCTCCCTGTCGTCGTGTATGACCCATGTGACCCCGAAGAGCACCTCGGCGACGTACATGTAGATGGCGTTCCCGATGAACATGTACGAGAAGAAAAGCGTCTGAGTATCGCCGCGGGTGATGACCAGGTACATGAAGACGAGTATGAGGCTGCCCGCTATCGGCCTCACGATGGAGTATATCGCGAACACAAACGGATCCGTCCAGTTGGCCTCCATCTGCCAGCCCAACCAGGCGGCGTTCTTGAACGTCCTGAGGTCGTGCGTCACTGCCATCTCAGGGTCAGCCTCCCCGTTGTCTTGCCCAGTCTCTCCATGTAGTCGAGCGAGCGCTTCGAGAGAATCAGGAACACAATGCACAGCACCGCCAGTATGCCTAGTTCGACACCGATCGGCAGGAATCCGAAGTCGGCACTTGTGGACGGATAGAAGAGCTGCCTCAGGGCGTCGAGGCCCAGGGTGATGGGGACGATGGACGAGCCCGCGGCGGCCCAGAACCCGAGGGCCTTCACAGGGAAATACATCCCCGAGACGAGATAGACGGGCTCTGTCATCAGGTTGGACAGATGATAGGCCTCCCTGCCCAGCAGGAGGTACAGCGACGCGAACATCATCCCCATGCCGTACAGCGCGACCATCGTGACCACGAAGACCGCGACGAGCATGGCGGGCTGGGCCAGCGAGAGGGTTATGCTGAACACCAGTATGCCTATCACCATGGTCGATGTGGCCCTGATCGAGGTCATGAACAGGCCGCCCACGGCCATGCCTGCAAGGATCGACATGCGGGATATCGGGGCGATCAAGTAGAGCTGCAGGTTGCCGATCTCCTTCTCCCAGTAGAGCTGAGACGCCATCATCCACAGTATGTTCAGCCAGAAGGCGGTCATCGCGCCTCCGAGGATGACGAAGCCCACGAACTCGGCCGGGGCGCCGATGTACTTGTAGATGTAGGCGTACGCCGAGACCGTCAGCAGCGGCAGGAAGATGTCGAAGAAGAGCCAGCTCGGCTCCCTCTTCGAGCCGATTATCCTGGGGTACGCCCTTCCCCTGATGGCCCGGAGGTTGGTCATGAGCCATGTCTCGCTCATTCGAACCCCTTCCCGACCATCTTGATGAACACGTCCTCCAAGGTCGGCTCTGTCTTCTGGAGCGAGAGTATCTTCGAGCCCTTCTTCAGGACCTCGGAGACAATGTCCGAGACCGCGCTCTCGTCCGTTAGGACGAACTTGAGATAGGTCTGGTCCTTCTCAGCATCGTCCTGGAAAGTGAAGTTCTCGACCCCCGGCAGTGAGCCGAAGTTCGACTTGTCCTTGAGCGATGTGACGTCCAGCTTGAAGGTCCTGTTCATCTTGACAATCTTCTTGAGGTTCTCGGGCGTGTTGCACGCGAGTATCCTGCCGTCGTCGATGATGGCGACCCTGTCGCAGAGCTGGTCGGCCTCCATCATGTAGTGTGTCGTGAGCAGGACCGTCCTCCCCTTCCCGTTGCTGACCCAGTCCACGATATAATCCCTGATGACCCTGCTTGCGTTCACGTCGAGCCCTAGCGTGGGCTCGTCCAGGAAGATTATCTCAGGGTCGGTCACGAACCCCCTGATGACGTTCATCTTCTGCCTCTGGCCGGTCGATAGGGTCCTGACCTTCTCGCTCTTCTTGTCCGCTAGGCCGAAGAGTTCGAGCAGCTCGTCTATCCTCTGGTTCGCGACCACGCTCTTGATACCGTAGAACTGGGAGAACATCCAGAGGTTCTCCTTGACCGTCAGGAGGCCGTACCCCGATATCTCGCCCCCGGAGACCATGTTGATGCGTTTCCTGACCTCGGTGAACTGGTTCTCGACATCGAACCCTGCGACGTAAGCCTTGCCCGATGTGGGGAGCAGCAGCGTGCTGAGTATCTTGAGAAGGGTGGTCTTGCCCGCGCCGTTGGGCCCCAGTAGCCCGAACAATTCACCTCGATCAATCCGCATGTCGACGGAGTCGAGGGCCGTCACTGACTTTCCCTCTTTCTTCTTCTTGGGCTCGAAAACCCTCGACAGCGATTTCGTCTCTACGGCAGCTTCCATATGCGGAACACCTAGCCGAATAGGGTGGTGGATTTAAGACTGGAGCGGGCCAACACGAAAATGGTCGCACGGATGCGCGCAGGGCCTCAGGCTTCGTAGTGCGTCCTGTACCTCGTGACATACCCAGCGATCTTGTTGCGCATGGATATGGAACGCACATCGGTGAGCTTGGAGACCATCATCTTGTTGTGCTGGTAGTCACTCGTGAACTGCTCCGGATAGCGGTGGACCAGTTCGATGGCTACCCTTTTGATGTAGGTTGGTCTGATGTTGCCCATGGGCTCACCGATTGCGGCTGGGTAGGGGAAGGGCTTATATATGGTTTTCGGACCGGGGGCCCAATTGGTCGATTGATGTTCTGAGATTGGCATCTTGAGGTGGCCTCTACTCTGGCCTCATGCTCTCGACCATCAGCTCCTCGTCCGTGGGCATCTGTCCCCTCTTGTACGGCTTCCCACAGGTGTATTCGCCCTCCGGGCAGGGGCCTCTGAAGCATCCCGGGCCCGCGTTCTCGAAGAGTATCGGCGCGGCCTTCTTCGCCTCCGCGAGCATCTTCCAGGCCATCATCCGTATCTCCCACTGCGCCCTCCTGCAGCACCTGAGGCTGAAGAAGTGCCAGAGCTCCCTGGCGTTCATCGTGACGGTGATGTTCGTATGGCACGCGTTCGGGAGCACATACCTCGCATCCTCCTTGTCGACCTTGGAGGCGAGCGCGTGGTAGGTCTTCCATGTATCATCCATCGCTCTCTTGTAGAGCCTCATCGACTCGGGATCGGCCTGGATGGATGGCGGTAGCACGTACTCAGCCTTGTCCATGCTCACATATCTCTGGCTCTGCTGAGAGTACGAGGCGATCCTGTGCCTCACGAGCTGGTGCGTGAGCGCCCTCGAGACCCCCTCTACGCTGAACGTGAAGTGTGCGTGTTCGACAACGGACAGGTGCCCCATCCCGACCACCTTCTTGATCATCTTCTTGGCCTTCTCGTCCGTGGTCTTCTCGAAGAGCTCGGACGCGCCCTTGTCTGAGTAGCACGATTGGGCCGCCGCAGCACATATCTGGTCCGGGTTCTTCGTGTGGTTCAGGAGAACGACCTTCAAACGAACACCTGCCAAGCCTTGCGGGATACGCGTTCCCATCCTAAATCCTTTTCAGGAGGGTGAAGCGCTGATGAAATGCTCATTCCTGCCTTATCCAGAAACTGGTTGTGAACTCCTGGCCGGATGACGGGACCGCGGGAGGCCTTCTGAGCTCCTTCAGCCTCACGGTCTCGACCTCTGACCCCTCTAGCCCGGATGCTATGCCTGGTACGTGCCCGTCGCCGACCACCGCCACTATGCTTCCGTGCTGGGTGGCGAGCTCGGAGAGCCTGCTCGCCATGAACTTGTTCCTGTCGTCTATGAGGACCTCCTTGATCGAGGGGAACCCCTCCCCGAATAGCTCCATGTACTGGTCTGAGCTCTCCTCGTACCTGCCTAGCTCCTTCTCGACCCGCTCCTTGGATGCAAACAGGCCCACGAACGCCCCTCCCATGAGGTGCAGCTTCTCCTTGAACGACATACGCTTCCAGAGCCTCGCGAAGACCGTGGCGGCGTCCATGTCTATCAGAGAGATCTTGGCACCCACCTCGCGAGCCGCTTCGACGGCCGCGACCATCTCGTCCCCGACCTCGGTCCCGAACTTCGTGGCCATGCGCTTCTGGAAGTACCCGAGGAGCCTGTACTGCAGGGGCACATTTCTCGAATCCTCCCGATGCACGAGCGCCCTGTACCTTCCTGAATCAAGTTCCAGGCACACTACCTCCGGCCGCCTCGAGCGTATCAGGTCCTTGACGCTCTCAGAGATCGCGAACACGTGCCCGACGCCCACGATTGTTATCATGAGGGCTGCCCCATCATCCCATCCTTTTAATAATGCTTTCCGCCATCAGCGGGCCGTGGCCAGGCTCGTGGTCTTCGACATGGACGGCGTTCTAGCCGACACGATAAGCTCGTGGGTGTTCGTCCACCAGCGCTTCGGAGTGAACAACGACGACTCCCTGTACGCCTATCTCAGAGGGGAGATCGACGACCTGGAGTTCATCAGGAGGGATATCGGACTCTGGAAGTCCAAGGAGCCCGGCGTGACCTCCGACAGGATAAGGGCGATCCTCGGGGAGGTGCGTCTGATGCCGGGAGCCGCTGAGACGATGCGGAGTCTGAGAGAGGACGGAGTGAGGACCGCCATCATCTCGGCGGGGATAGACCTGCTGTCCGAACGCATCGCCGAAGAGCTCGGGATGGATCATCAGATCGCGAACGGTCTCGAGACGGACGGTTCCGGCCGCCTGTCCGGCCGAGGCATCCTCCGGGTCAGGCTTACCGACAAGGGCGATGCGGTGGTCGAGACGGCCCGGATGTTCGGCGTCCGTCCAGCGGATGTCGTTGCAGTTGGGAACTCGAAATACGACGTGTCCATGTTCGAGATTGCCGGCAGAGGCATCGCCTTCGTCCCCGCAGACGATTCTGTGCGGGAAAGAGCGGACGCAGTGGTCGAGGAGAAGGATCTGAGGAAGATCCTAAACCACATCTGAGCGCGTGCTCAGTGGTATCCGTGTTCGCCGATCAATGGCACGAACACGCAGCCGCCGAGGTTCTCCTTCTTCAGCTTCGCGCCCCTCTTTTCTATCCTGATGAGGTCCTGGTAGAACCTGCCGCCCACGGGCACCAGCAGCTTTCCGCCCTCTGCGAGCTGCCCGATCAGAGGAGATGGTATATCCGGGGCACCCGCAGCCACGAATATCCTATCATAAGGCGCGTGTTCGGGCAGGCCCCTGGTCCCGTCACCGAATATGACCGTGACTATGGGAGCGTATCCAGTCTTCCTGAGGTTGGCCTCCGCAAAGGATGCCAATGATGATATCCTCTCGACCGTGTAGATATGCCCTTCCTGGCCCACTATCTCGGCGCAGACCGCTGCGTGGTATCCCGAGCCCGCCCCGATCTCCAGTACCTTCATGCCAGGCCCGAGGTCCAGCTGCTCCGCCATGATGGCGACCATGTGCGGCGCGGATATAGTCTGCCCTTCGCCTATCGGCAGGGGAGTATCGACATACGCGTCGTCCCGGAGGCTCTCGGGAAGGAACTCCTCCCTCGAGACCCGGCGCATCGCCGCCTCGACGCCAGCGGCCGAGATGTAGCCACGCCTCTTCAGGCTCTCCACCAACCGCTCCCTCTGGTCCTCGTACGACTCCATCAGAGAAGGTGAATCGTCGGAGAGGGTAAAATCTTGATGCCGAGAACGCGTGCTCAGTGGGATGTGCGCCGCCTGACGATGTTCGCGTATACGCGGACTATGTCGCGCGCGCACGCGCCCCCGACCCTGAGAGATTTGTCCTTGATCCTGATGGAGTGGATCACGACCTCATGCTTGCCGATCTTGAACATGTCGCCGATGAAGAACTCCTCATCAGGGACGGCCAGCACGTGCTCCGAGAAGGACTTGCCGTGATGGTTGACGGAGAAGGGCACCCTCACCTTGTCGAACCTCTTACCCCATAGGGTCTGGATGTCCCTCGCCCTGGCCCTCCTGACCCTCGCGCCATTGGACTCGATGGATGTGATGAGCACTGGCTCCTCGCCACACATGATCTCGTCGTTGACAGTCAGCACCTCGTCCGGGCCCAGGGTAATCGCGGACCTGACCGACTCATGGAGCCAGCTGATCACCACAGGTATCTCCACTGGCTTCTGAACTGTCAGCACGGCGTGGTGGACGTGACCGCACTGCCTGCACTTGACAGTCGACTCGAAGACTGTCTGGGCCTTGCCTCCGACCTTGCCCGAGAGCACCTCGTGCAGGGACTCTTGCTTGCAGATGGGGCATTCGACCAGCACAGAAGAAGGAAGGACCATGACGCGAAGTCATTGTAGTAATCAGTCTTACTTCTTTCTGCTGACTTGGATGGGCGAATCGTGTCCGGGGATTATCACGTCCGCCCAGGACTTGATGAGCTCCATGGACGCCAGAGCAAGTCTGCGGTCCATGTTAATGAATGGCGGAACCCACTTCTCGTAGTTGTCCCTGGTCGGGATGGCGTCGCCGCATATTGCGTAGCGCTTCTCAGCTGTGGCGAAGACCGACATCGAACCCTCCGAGTGTCCCGGGGTGGGCACGAGCTCGACTCCTGGGAGTAGCTGCTGCTTCCCGCTAATCCTCGTGCTCCCCGCCGGAGGAGACTCCGATTCGTGCGCCACGACTCGAGCTGCGCTGAAGAGGTCGTTGCATCCGCAATGGTCGATGTGCATGTGGGTGTTGACGACGAAGCTGACGAGCTCTGGCACGACTCCCATCCGTGCAAGGGCCTCGACCAGCCTATCCTCATCCTTCGGGGAGCCCGTGTCGACCAGGACTCTCTTCACACCGACTTCGATCAGAGTGACACTCGATGAGGCGTCGACTATGGTATTCCCCTTGCGGACTATGTGACCGCTCCAGACAAGTCTCACGACGGGCACGTGAGGACCGATCACAACAGGTGGCCCTTCTCGCACATGACCGACTCCTTGGTGACCTTCAGCGGAGAGCCGCAGTGCGGGCACTTCGCCTTCGAGACGAACTGCTCTATCCACGCGCTCCTCACATCGGGCAGGTCCTCGTCCTCTATGCGCCTGAGGATCGCCTTCAGCTCAGGCGTCTTGGCCAGCTTCCTGAGGGATGAGAGAGACATCATCCGCTTGACGCGCTTGTGCATGGGCGCCTTGACCAGTATCGGGGCTATGACCATTCCCGCGAGCATGCCCCCGAGATGCGCCTCGTAGGCGATGCCGTAGGACCCCATGGCGTAGACGATCTGCAGGGCGAGGAAGCCGAGGCCGACTAGCCACAGCGGGAAGGTCAACGAGGGAATGAACAGAAGGGACATCTTCTCGTGCGGATAGAGTCTGACGAAGGCTCCCAGGACCCCGCTTATGGACCCTGACGCTCCGAACGCGATCACGAAGTCGTTCCAACGGAACAACGAGAAAACCAGAGTTCCAACCAGGCCGCTCAGGAGATATATCACGATGTATCGTCTCGTTCCGATGCGCTCCTCGAAGGGCATCCCTATCAGGAAGAGGACTAGCAGGTTGAAGAATATGTGCGTGAATCCTCTCACGTCGTGAGTATACATCGAGGTGACGATCGCAGTGAGGCGGGCCGGATCGGTCAGGTCCCTCGGCGCGAATGCGAGCTGGGAGAGAATCGCGAGCCGGTTGTCAGGGTCAGGAAGGTACATGAGCAGCATCGTGAGGACGCATGCTATGCTGACGAGCACGGAGAAGATGCTCTGCTTCCACCACGAATACGCCGCGGTCCCAACGGCTGCTCCGATCACCGCCACGACTACTATGTCCAATCCGTTCCCTCTTCAGACATCGGTCAGGGGGCTCCGACCTCAGCACGCCAGACCTGCCCGGTGATGGCCTTGACCTAGTAAAACCTTAAGGATTAGGCTTGACCTACGGCCAGGCAGTGAAGCTCGACAGCAGCATCGATATAGAGATTGACGCGGAGGTCTACAACCCGAGCGACGATTCGTACCTGCTCCTCAAGTGCGTCGAGGTGTCGCCTGGCCAATCCTTGCTTGAGATGGGTACTGGCAGCGGACTGATTGCGCTCCATGCGGCAAGACTCGGTGCTAGAGTGACCGCTGCCGATGTGAACCCGAACGCGGTCCAGTGCGCGCGCAGAAACGCTGCCAGGAACAACATCAGGCTGGAGGTTGTGCAAAGCGACCTCTTCGAGAGGATATCTGGCGTGTTCGATGTGGTCGCGTTCAATCCTCCATACCTCTCCGGAACGGCCAGTTCGACCAGCTGGGTCGAGAAGGCGTGGGCTGGGGGCGAGGAAGGGAGCGAGATGGCCGTCAGGTTCCTCGAACAGGCCTGGAGGCACCTGGCGCCAGGCGGAAGGATATACATGGTCCTGTCGTCTGTCGGTGGCCTGATGAGCCCTCTGAAAGCAGCCAAGCAGAGATACGAGTCAGAGATGCTGGAGGAGAAGCACCTGTTCTTCGAATCGATATATATCTACAGGTTCAGATTGCGTGATTTCGCGAATAGATAACGCAGCGAGAAGCTTTATCTAGTGCCGTCGGAGATAAAGCGATGCAACAGGACGGAATGGGCAAGTGGCTGCTGAGAAGTCGCACAAGTACAACAATCCGGATGATCTGGACGAGCTCTGCAGACGCTTACTGATTGCGAGCGCTTCCGACCCTGGCGCCGCGATAGAGTACTGCAAGAGCTTCTTGCTGCTGCTGAACGAGAGGAAATCTAGGTCAGTAGCTGTCTTATCCTCTCGCGTAAGATCTCGCTGATTACCTTACCGTCCACCTTGCCTCTGAGCTCCTTCATGACCAGGCCCATGAGGGGACCGATACTGGCTTCACCTCGCTCCCTCACGAGCTTCTCCTTCTCCATGACAATCCGGTCGCAGAGCTCTCTGACCGAATCCATATCGACTGGCTCAGCACCGACGGCCTCCGCCGCACGCACGACGGTGTGGCCGTTCTCGAGCACAGATGCCAGTATCTTAGGGATGGCCTCCTTCGCGAACGCTCCCCCTTTGAGGAGGGTCATGACTTCCTTCATCGTCTCAAGGTTGAGCCCGGAAGGGGTCAGGCCGAGCTTCTCAAGCTCAGGGTACGTGTTCAGGTAGATCCTGGCGACGGCCTGAGCGTTTCCGAAGCTGCTGGCGAGCAGCTCGAACTCGTCCTCGTAGCCGCTCTTGATGAGCGACTCGGCCTGGTCTTTGCTGATCCCGAAGTCCTTCACGAACCTGGAGATCTTCTGTTCTGGGATCTCGGGGAGGTTGAGCCGGATGCTCTCGATCAGCTTCTCGTCGACGGGTATCGGTCGGACGTCCGTCTCGGGATACATCCTCTCCTTGCCTGGGAGCGGGCGGCTGTAGACTGTCTGGCCGTCCGGGAGCGGGTCCCTTGTCTCCTCCGGCACGCCCTCGATCGCGACATTGAGCCTCTCCACGGCCCTTGCGACGGCTGCGCGCGCCTTCTCTTCATCGTCCGCGATGAGGAAGAACGCGTCCTCCGGCCCGACCAGCAACACCGCCCTCAGATCCTCGACCTCGGCCACGGTGATGCCGTAGCCGGGCAGCTCGTCGGAGTGGAACAAGCCTTTCACGCCCGCCACGCGCGCATGCGACGCCATCTCCGGACCGAGCCTCTTGACTCCTGCCTCGGTGGGACCAAGGACCTTCGCGAACTTCGGCAGTCTGATTGCCAGGACGACACCCCTGACATCGAGAGCGTTCTTGATCACCTTGCACCTGGTTCCTCTGAATATCCCGGAGATATCCTTCGCCTCCGGAGATAGCCTCCTTGCGCCCCTGTCCCTCAGCGTCTTCTTGACATCGAGGAGTGCGAGCTGGCGCTTGACCTCCTCCGCGACATAGAGGTGCAACAACCTCAGGTCCTGGGCACCCTTGATCTCGACGCGCGCCCCACCCGACACTGAGATGTTGATGTCCTCTCTTATGGTCCCTATGCCCCGCCTGACCTTCTTGGTGGCCCTGAGGAGAGAGCCGAGGCGTTCAGCGACCAGCCTGACCTCCTCGGGTGAGGATATCTCTGGCTCAGTCGCGATCTCGACGAGCGGGATCCCGAGCCTGTCGAGCCGGTACACCACCTCACTACCGTGCTCGGCAATCTTGCGCGCGGCGTCCTCCTCGAGACACAAGGTGGTGACGCCTATCGTCTTGCCATCGACCTCCACCCTGCCACCCATCGATATGAGAGCGGTCCTCTGGAACCCGCTGGTGTTCGAACCGTCGATCACGATCTTCCGCATGAAGTGTATCTCGTCGACGGGGGTCATCCCGAGCAGCATCGACATCTCCAGGGCGGCCTCGATCGCGCGCCTGTTCGCATCGTGAGGGGGCTCCTCGTCGGCCTCCACCAGACACGAGTGCGACACGGCCTGGTACCTGAAGTGCATCTTCCTTTCTGACTCCTCCAGGGCCGCTCTGTCTATCTCGCCCATCTCGCTCTGGGTCGGCCTGAGTCTTCTCGTCAGCTCCTTGTGGTGGGCATCCGAGAGCTCGCATGAGCAGCCGCAGAAGAGTTTGCCTGTGTTGAGCTGCTGGTGGATCTCTATGCCCACCCTCAGCCCGATGGATTTGTAGTCCAACTCAGACCTGCCTCCTCAAAGTGAACTCGCCCGCGATGTTGGTCAACATGATCTTCCTGACCTCCTCCGGGGCCTCGGCCTGACCCATGGCCCACATGAGCTTCACATATGCCGTCTCGGGGAGCATGTCGCCTAAGGACACTGCGCCTGCGGTGATCATATCCCTCCCAGTGGAGTAGACGTTCAGGTTGACGGCTCCGTAAAGGCACTGGGTGGTGACGTAGATGTGCACGCCATCCTCCACGGCCCTCCTGATCGAGCCGACTATCTCCTCCGAGACGTGGCCGAGTCCCGTCCCCGCGATGACCATGCCCTTGACGTTCCTGGCGATGAGGTCGAAGTGCTCCGCCTCGAAGCCCGGGTAGAAATGCAACATGCTGGCCCGTCCTTCAATCTTGTCCTTCAATTGGACCGGGCCCTGGGACCTCTTCGTGTATTCCGACAGGAAGGTCATCTTGGAGCCTTCGATTCTGGCGAGCGGGTCGATGTTGATGCTCTTGAAGGCGTCCCTGCGGGACGAGTGCATCTTCCTCACCTTGGTGCCCCGATGAACGAGCGTATGTGTGTCTGACGTGTCCCCGTGCATGAGGACCACGACCTCTCCGAGGTCGCTGTCGATGGAGAGCCGTGTCGCGGAGAGCAGGTTCATGATCGCGTCAGAGGACGGCCTGTCGGAGGACCTCTGGGCGCCCACGCAGACCACCGGGCCCGTCAGGTTCCTGAGCATGAACGCTAGCGCGGCAGATGTGAAACCCATCGTGTCAGTGCCGTGTGGTATTATGACGCCAACCGCACCTGTGTTCAACTCCTCGGCGACGGCCCTGGCCAAGCCCTGCCAGTGGGAGACCTTCATGTTCTCACTGAGTATCGAGTAGAGCACCTTCGCACGGACGTTCGCGAGATCCAGGAGCTCAGGCACCGAGAAGACCAGTTCCTCGGCCGATATCGCCGGATGGACGGCACCTGTCCTGTAGTCGACGTAGGACGCGATCGTGCCCCCGGTGCTTATCACCGCGATGTCCTTCTTCGCCGGATCATAGGGAAGCGCCTGCTTCTTCTGAGCTTTGGCCTCACGCTTCGTAACAACCCGGACCTCGGTCTCCTGGTCGACCAGCATGCCGATATTGTAGCCAGTGGCCAGCTTCAGTGTGATGACAGAAATTGCGCTGAAGTCGTGATGCGGCATCAAGACCCCCGAGCGAACCTCCTTCCCGCGTCGGACCTCGATGATATCACCGATCTCGGCTCCGGCGCTGTCCAGAAGTTCGCCCACATGGCCAGCGTACTTCATCAGGACAGGGATAGGGTTCTTCGTCTTATATGATTTGCCAGGTATGACAGAGCTGCGGATGTGTGGCCAGTCACGTCATGTGGACAACCTTCTTATTTCACAAATCTCATGCATGGGCAGGTCGGAAACGATGAGGGTCCTGGCTGTAGGGGGAGGTGCAAGAGAACATGCGATTGTCGCTGCTATTGCACGTTCTGGAGCCGAGGTCTACGCATGTTCGAAGAACAGGAACCCCGGCATCTTCCGTGCCGCGAAGGAGCATATGCTCGTCGATGAGATGGATGTGCACAGGGTGGTCGAGTTTGCGAAGAACAGGCATGTCGACCTCGCTGTCATCGGTCCGGAGGCACCCTTGGAGGCGGGGCTCGCGGATAAGCTGGAGATGACGGGCATTCCTGCGGCAAGCCCCAAGAAGTCGGCTGCGAGGATAGAGACCTCCAAGAGCTTCATGAGGGATCTGCTGGCCAGGTACAAAGTCAGAGGAGCGGCGAAGTTCGTGATAGTGGAGAACACCAGGGACGCCGAGAAGGCCCTCGACTCCCTCGGGACCGACATAGTGGTGAAGCCCACAGGCCTGACCGGAGGCAAGGGCGTGAAGGTTTTCGGAGAGCACCTGATGTCCAAGAAGGACATCATGGATTATGTGGAGGAGATACTATCGAGGAACATAGGCGGCGCGCCGAGGATCGTCCTCGAGGAGAAGCTGGTCGGAGAAGAGTTCACTGTCCAGGCCTTCTGCGACGGGACGAGGGTCGTGCCCATGCCTGCGGTCCAGGACCACAAGAGGGCGTTCGAGGGTGACACTGGCCCGAACACTGGGGGCATGGGCTCATATTCGCAGAATGACGGCCTGCTGCCTTTCCTCAGAAGGAGCGAATACGAGGACGCGGTGGCCATCATGGAGAGCACCGTGAAGGCGCTCAGGGCCGATGGGGCCGAGTACAGGGGCACGCTGTACGGCCAGTTCATGCTCACGAGGGACGGCCCGAAGGTGATCGAGTTCAATGCCAGGTTCGGCGACCCGGAGGCGATGAACGTCCTCTCGCTGCTCGAAGAAGACTTCGCCGAGATATGCGAGGGCATGGCGAGCGGCAATATCTCTAGGAGCCGGCCGCAGTTTGCACGAAAGGCCTCCGTGTGCAAGTACGTCGTCCCCGAGGGCTACGGAGTGAAATCGCTCTCGGGAGAGGAGATCAGCGTGGATGAGAAGGCGATAGCCGACAAGGGAGCGATCCTGTACTATGCCAGTGTCAACGAGAAGGATGGCAGGGTGTTCACGACGAGTTCGCGGTCCGTTGGGATAGTCGGCATCGCTGACACGATCGACGAGGCAGAGGCCATCGCCGAGAGTGCGATAGGCCATGTGTCCGGCAGGATACACGTGAGGCACGACATAGCGAAGAAGGCGATGCTCGATGCCAAGGTCGTGCGGATGGACCGAATCAGGAGGGGAGAGTTGTGAAGAACCTGGAAGAGGTGATCTTGAGGATAGAATCCGAGCTCGACGAGAAAGACCAGGTGAGGGAGATCGCGCTGAAGTCATCGAGAGCCATCGTGAGGTTGTCCGGAGCGATACTGAGAGGCCTGCACAGGAATGAGCAGGCGGGAGACCAGCTGCATGTGCTCAAGGACGAGGTGACCAGGTTGCACAGCCTCCTGGCAGAACACCCCGAGCTGGAGCACGCAGGCTATGTCACCAGCGCGTTACAGGAGTATGCAGAGGTTGGACTGATCATGTCCCTCCTCGAGAAAGGCGATGTACCTTCGCCTGAGGAGTTGGATGTGGGGAGCGCTCCCTATCTCATGGGTCTCGGGGACAGCGTCGGGGAGCTGAGGAGGTTCTGTCTGGAAGAGCTCAAGTCCAGGAGAGTCGGCCGTGCGAACGAGATCCTGGACATGATGGAGGAGCTCCTGACCGCTCTGATGAGGTTCGACTACCCTGATGCGATCGTGCCCCTGAGGCACAAGCAGGATGTCGCGAGGAGCCTGCTGGAGAAGACGAGGGGCGAAGTCGCTGTGGCGACCTCTGCCAACGCGCTCCACACGAAGATAGAGGAAGTCCTGAGAAAGGGCTGACCGACGCTCACGCTAAGTGCTTCTTGATCACGGCCTCGATGTTCACGCGAGGGTGTGCCCCGGTCAGACGCTCCACCTGCTTCCCGTCCTTGAAGAACAACAGCGTGGGGATGCTGTGTATGCCGAGGGACATCGCCGTCTTGGGCGCCTCGTCCGTATCGAGCTTCGCGAAGGTCACCTTGCCCTTGTATTCCTTCGCCAATGCCTCGAGGGTCGGGGCGACCATCCTGCAGGGGGCGCACCATGGGGCCCAACAGTCGACCAGCAACCTGCTAGATGACTTGACGACGGAATCGAAGTTCGAGTCGCTGAGGTGTAGTATGTCTTCGGACAAATTCATGCCTTCCCTTGGGTTGCCCTGTGTAAAGTGTGCTCCATATAAGAGATTATCCCATCATCCCGCGGGGGGTTCCGGGTCAGAGCTTCTTGCCGCGCTTCTGGGGTTTCTGGAGCCACATCAGGCCCACAAACACCGAAACCACGATGACACCGATCGTGAGTACTGCGCCCAGGGGATTGCCCTCATCGCCCACGTATATGGTGAGGGAATACGCGTTGTTGCCGGTGCTGAACTCCACCACTTTGTTCGCGTCGTCGACCACGACCGTTATCACGTGCTTGCCAGAGCGGATGCTGTCGAAGGTCCAGTTATGGGTCAGCACAACGGAGGAGCCCGCTGTGACATTGAATATCCGCGAGGCGAGGTACGTCCCGTCTGCGTAGAACTTGGCCGTCACGTTCAGCGCGTCGACCTCGCCGTTGTTGTACACCGTCGCCGTTATGACGATGGGATCGACGACCTTCATCTCGAACTCCTGCTCCAGGTACTTGGTCACCTGAGGCGAGCCGCCTTTGGAAGTCGCGTTGATGCCGATCTTGATCTTCTGGGGGGCCTCACCGGGCATGGTTATGTTGAGCTTGAACACGCCGCTCGCAGAGCTGCCCGTGCTCGGATTCACGGACGAGCCGGTGGTGTTGTCGGCCACTATCTCGGCCTCGTATGAGTAGTCGCCCCCCTCGTCTTCGGCAGGGCCGCCCGTGATGACTAGGGTGCACACCACGGTCTCGCCCTTGCCCGCGAACGACGGGCGGTCGAGCTGTATGCTGATGCCTCCATACGCTGCTGCGTTCGAGGCCAGCTGCACCGTTGCGGGAAGGGCGAGCATGGCCAGCAGCACTGCGGTGACCAACGCGAACAGCACCGATCTCCGAGGCCTCACTTCGCAGCACCTCCCTTGCCCAAGCCCTTCCTCTTTCGCAACACGAAGAACATCGCTATCAACGAGGCGAGCGCGATTGCGAGGCTTATGTTGAGCGCCGCCTTCGAGACGTCGTACTCGTAGGACACATCGGCCCTTTCGGCGTTCACATAACCAGGCCCGATGACGAGGTCCGGAAGCCTGACCGACACCGCACCGTAGCTACCCGAAGCCGGCTGTTCCGCAGACGCGGCGAACACCAGCGCGGAGGCGGTGACGTCGGGAGTGCTCCTCGTGGCCGTGAAGTTGACTGCAAGCTCAGTGCTGTCGAACGCATCGACCTCGACCTCTGTCACCTCATCGCCGGTGTCAGGATCGATTATGGTTGCAGACCAGCCGAGCGTGAGGAGCGAGTCGAGGTTGGACACGCTCACCAGGAAAGTATCCTCGATGTTTCCCGTGTTGTTCACGGTGAACTTGGTGAGCGTGCTCCAGCCGGTGATCGGGGTCGACTCGTTCAGGCTGAACACGCGCACATCGTGCACAGGCGACACGTTGAGGTAGAGGTTGACCGTGGCTCTCGCAGACGACTGTGTGTTCGAGCGGACGACCGCGCTTATCAAGGTCTCGCCTGCAGCAACGTCGTCATGGGCGGTTATCTCGGCGACGACCGTGGCCTTGTTGTTCGAGCCGAGGCCCAGCTCGAAAGTCGCCGGGATGAACGAGACGTTGAAGCCGGCCGTCGAGGAGGTCACGCTCCATGTGTCCGCGATGTTGCCCGTGTTCGTGACAGTGAATGCGTACTTCACCAAGACGCCAGGAGGAACTGTCTGCGTGAGGTTCCTGTCCCAGCTGACCGAGACGGTGCGCGTTGAACTCCTCAGGAGCGTGAGGGTGACGTACCTGTCTGTCCCCTCGACCTTCACATCGAGGCTGCCCGTGTACCTGACGGTAAGCCCGTTCTCGATCCTCGTCGTGGTCGCTGAGAGTATGTAGCTGCCCTCGGAGACGAGGACCCTGAACTCTCCGGAGGCATCGGAGGTGGCCTGCAGCTTGGCGCTACCAGTGGCAACGGACACTTCGACCGAGACGCCGGCATCCGCCAGAAGCACCTTGCCCGTGATGTACAGGCCCGAGGTCAGGTTGAAGGACTGCTCCATCGGCACATCCCGCTCTAGCCTCAAAGTGCCCAAGAAAGCGCTCTTGTCCTGCGACCGGAGTATGTGTATGGTGTAGTCCCCCGGCTGCATGGAGACGCTGAACGAGCCGCTCGTATCGGTCCAGAACTCGAGCTCCATCCCGAAGACCGAGTTCGGAATCATGCGCATGTATGCCCTGACGGGCGCGCCTAAGGTCCCATATACTGTTCCGCTGAATGTGGTGTTGTCAAGGCGCATCACGAGGGAGGGGTTCAGCCTCTGCTCGTCTGTGCTGATCAGTATGGGCGCCACGGCCTCATACTCCACATACAGTGTCCTCCCACCTTCGGTCTTGATGTCCTCCAGGCTGAACTTGACCGTGTACAGGCCCTGCGGGAGCTCGATGGAGTATGACGACATTGACGACGTCGTCTCGACCGTCTCGCCGAAGGCCGACACGGCCGTGATGGTCACGGCCTTCGTGGCCGGCCTGCCGTCGACGGTGATCGTCCCGCGGAGCTCGTGGGCCGGATACAGCTGGAAGTCGTGCTGACGGGAATCCGCTGAGAGTGCCACCGATGTAATGTTCGCATACACGTCATCGCCCAAGGAGCCCTTCGCGTACACTTTGTACTCGCCGGGCAGCATATATGCGGAATAGTTGATCGTGCTACTGAGAGTCAGAATCCTTGTCTCCGGGCCTGAAAGGCTGAGCTCTATGTCCGACTCGGCCCCGAAGAGGATGCCGTACATCTCGACCTTCCTGTCGGGCGTGAAGGAATACTGAGCCGAGACGCCTGACGGAAGGAGCGTGAAATCCTCTAGGTACATGTACCTCTCCCCTCCCATCGGGCTCGTGTCCTGGTTCACCGATACACTGTAGGTCGTTGGCAGGAGACTGGCCGTGTAGTATCCGCCGGACGATGTGACCACGGTCACGACATCCAGCAGGGGCACCTGGGGGATGAATGTCACTCTGATGCCTCTGAGGCCCAGTCCGTCGTATACGATCCTTCCTTGTACGACGACTTCGTCGGGACCGACGATCACACCCACGTCCTTCGTGTCGTTGACAAACCTGGATGTGACGGACCACTTCGAGAACCCGGCGTCTCCGACGCTGAGAACGGCATCGGCGGCCTTGGGGTACACGAGCGAGAAGGTGCCGTCATCAGCCGCGACCACAGTGAACAGGGCCCCGGTCTGATCCGTCAGGCGTAGCTTCGCGTACCTGCCGAGTTCCTGCGGCAAAAGGGTGCCCATGCTGTCCCTGTCGAACCATATCGCTCCCTCGACGAGCACACCCTCGGTCATCTGGACCTGGTAGGAGGTCGTCGCCACGGCCACTACTGCAGTGCCTGAGAAAAGGCACCTGTTGGTAGTGGAATAGGATGTCACTCTATACGTCCCGTACGGCAAGGTCATCTTGTATACGCCTACACTGTCTATGTGCGCAGGTATCCTGACTCCCTCGGAGTTCTCGAAAACGACATGGCCGGTGCGTATCAGAGTTCCCGCGGAACTCCTCACTCCGCCCGAGACAACTGAGGCCTGGCTGAGCGATACCGTTGTGGAGATCGAATCCGTCGTCCTCAGATCCAACGTCCTGGCGCCCGCGTAAGATTCCAAGCCCACAGTCGAGACCGCGTAGAGGGTCCATACGCCCTTGGGCACCTTGGCCTCGAAGCGACCGTTGGCGTCGGTCAGCCCGGAGACGACCGTGCCGGGACTGTAGACATCGGCCAACATGTATGCAGCATAGGGCACGCCGATGCCATCCATGAGCACCCTCGCCCGAATAGTTGCCTCCGGGAAGATGGTCAAGTTGTTGAGGAGGTCGGACCCGGCAGCAACCTTGACTGTGACTGCAGACAGCGTATAGCCGGGCTCCGCGGTCGTCAGCCTGTACTCGCCCGACAGCAGCCTACCGAACCCATACGCTCCCTCCTCGTCGGTGAGTGCAGAGACCTGGTACCCGTTCGTCAGCTCGGTCATGACGATCTCGATGTCGCTCGCCGGTTCACCGTCAACGTAAGAGAGGTAGCCGTAGAACACGCCCGGGTTCAGGGCCAGCTTCTGAGTGGACTTCTGGCCAGCGGCGATGGTGAGGTTGGTATTGACCGTGACGTTGACGCCGTATATGCCCGCCCAAATATCGTAAGTGCCTGGAGGGAGCGTGGAATCGAGGGTGCCCTCCGGGACGTGGAACTCGAACATGCTTTCGGTCACGAGATCCCTGGCATACACAGTGACGTCCTGGATCAGCTCGTCGGTCTCGGCCGTGTAGTTGCCGTCCTCGTCGATGTCCCAGAACAAGTCCGCGGTGAACTGTGTCTCCCGCATCTCGTAATCCTTGGTGATGATGTAGTCGTATATCCCGTCGCCATCCAGGTCGTAGGGAAGCCTCATCGCCTGGTCGTCCGTCACATTGAACCCGAGCCTGTCTATGACGTTCGAGCCGACCAGGGACGAAGTCATCGCGCTGCCCATGGAGAGCACCACTGTGACCTCTCCGAACGGGGCCAAGAGCGAGTATTTCCCCTCTGAATCCGTCAGGACGGACATGTGCGGAATGCCATATTCGTCCTGAACCGTCGCCCTCACGTTCGCGACCGGGTAGCCCTCTTCCGTCGTAACCGTGCCGTTGACATATGCGCCCTTGTAGTACTTCAGGAAGACGACTCCTGCGCTGTAGAAGGAGGATGCTGAGTCGTCGACATATCCCTGTATCTGATTGTTCTGTATCTTCGTCTTCAGCTCCTGGGCTTCCTCGAGGCTGATCGCGACCCAAGCGTCCCTGTGGTAGGGTATCTCCGCGATCGGGTACGGGTTGTAGTACGCGGTCCTGTAGACCATCCTGAAATGATTCATGTTCCAGCCCGGCATCACCGACAGACTCTGGAGCGTCCCCGAGAGGCTCGGAATGCCGTCGTTGGACATACCCAGGTCATATCCCGAGGGGCCGCACATGGCCCTGTAAAACGTCGAGTTGTAGAACATGGGTTTGTATATGAGCGTGTAGTCGACTATCACCATGTCGGACGTGACCTGATCGAGCTCGACCGTCCGGCCGTACTGGTCCACCGCCCTGATCTCATAGAAATCTATTGGGATTGATTCCAGCTCGATCCTGCGGTCGGAGAGCTTTGCGGGCGCGTAGAATATGCCCGTGTCCGTGCCTGACCTGGGGAACATCCTGGAGTCGACGCTGAAGTACCTTATGTCCCAGCCGGTCAGCGAGCACAGCTCCCCGTAGAACCCGACCAATGATTCCTGGCCCAGCTTCGCAAGCTCAACCCTGGCCGCGACTATCCTCGCGTTGGCTGCGCTCAGGTCGCTGTCCATAGGTCCGTAGACGGTGGGATCAGCTAGGACCTCATCTATTATGGGCTGGGCGGAGCCGAGGACAATCTCGTCCATGCGCTCGTAGTCTACCTCGTAGCGCTCGAACAGTCCTGAGAGCGCGTCCTTCATGCCAGCGTCTCTCATCGCCACTTCGAGGAGTCTGAAAGAGAAGAGGGCGATGACCTCGGCCTCGCTCTGTGCCATGATGATGTTCCCGGCTATCTGGTAGCCGTTCTGGAAGTTGTCTGCAACGGTCGGATGCTGGCCCGCCTGGACGGCCTCGAAACCGTAGTCCCACCATGACACGTAAGCGGGTCTTTCGGCTAAGCCTGGTATGTGCGAGTCGTATTCCGCGAACCAGCTCCAGGCTGCCGGGAAGTAGTATCGTTCTAGCGGTATCGAGTAGCCGAACGCACCTAGGTACCAGTCGGAGCCGTTGATCCTGTCGTAGTCGTCTGGCCTCAGGAAGCTCGGCATGCTCTCGTAGATATCCTTGTCCATGAGCGCCTTTGTCTCAGACGGTATGCCGGCATCGGTGCCGTACCACACGTTTGGAAGTATGACCATGAACGCGATGAAGAGCGCCCCGACTATGTGCCTTATCTTCACGCTCTTCCTAATTATCTGCCAGTAGGACCCGCTCGCGCCCGTGAGCGACTTGCGGACGCTGTTGAAGTCCAGACTGTCCACGATCATCACGGTGACCCACGCCGCCGCGAGCGCGAAAGCGGGGGCCGCATTGAACATGAATCTCCCCGCAGATATGGCCATGAATATCGCGGCTCCCAGCCAGACGACTATGAATATGTACTCGGCCGTGGCCTTCTTCGGGATCTTGATGATGGCCCATATGAGCCCTATCAGTGAGAGGAAGAACGTGACCATGCCGAAGCTCATCGCGAGCTCGCTGAACCTGGGAGCCCGGGCCTCTGCGATTGTGGAATACAGCTTGCTCTTGACGAAATAGCCCTGTCCGCTCAGGATCGCCTCGGCGAGGCTGGGGTTGACCGCATTGATCACGACTATCCCGGCCCCGAGCACCAGGAATATCGCCGGGAGGGTGAGCGTCCAGGGGTAGTCCCTGGATATCACGAAGAGCATGCCGAAGACGATCGCGACCACGAACAGGTACACGGGGACGTCGAACCTGACTGAGATGAGGCTCTGCTCGTAGTAGACCGGAAACGAGAGCAGGTAGCCGAAGGCCATCGTTATCGACACTATGATCGTTGCACTCGTGGAGTCGAACCCTTTGAACTTGTTGAGGAGGATCTGTATGACATAGTACGCGAGTATGAGCACTGTCACATAGCCGAACCCGACCCAGGCCATTATGACACAGCCGTAGGCAACTCCCGCCATCAGCGAGTACAGGATCGGAGTTCTGCTCCCGCGGACGTAGTTGCCAAGGCCGGCCCTGATACTCCTCCAGCTGCGCCAGTTCTCGACCCATCTCTTGTGTTCCTGAGTCTTGACAGCCCTGAGCAGGAAGTAGAAAGTGAGGACTATGAAGAACAGGATGAAGGAGTCGTGGTCGGCTCCCGAGAAGACGCTCCTCTGGACATGCGAGGGCATGAGCGCCAAGAAGAAGGCGGCAACCAGACCGGCTCTCCTCCCGAAGGTCTCCTTCCCCACGAAGTAGGTGGGTATTATGGTGAGCGCTCCCCAGAACGCTGTCGACCAGAGCAGGGACCAGCCTAGGGCGTCATCCAGGGACTCGAAAAGCCCTTGGGCGAACACCGCAGGAACCACGATGGACATGCTATAGAACGGCGGACGGGGGTTCCTGATGCCGTCCGGGTAGTTGATCAGCGGGTCCCAATACAGCTGCTTGCCCGTCTCGGCGGAATAGTCTATGATCCGCTGCCAATAGTACGAGTCAGACCCGCCCGAGACGAGGTATCCGTCCATGGCGAGATCGTAGCCGAAGTATGTCCGCACGAACAGGGCGACTGCGAACAGGAGGGCGAGGATGAACAGAGTGGTCCAGTTCGCGACCAGCCACTTCCTTAACTCGCTCGGCCCCCTGTCCCCCCTTCTGAACCCGGACAGGAAAGACCCAGCAGGGACTTCCCTTGCCTCAGCCAAAGATAATGCCACCTGGTGATAACAGCCCACCGATTACAGGGGTGCTATATATACGTTATCCGCGAGATAGAGCTGACGGAGGACCATCAACGGGCACATCTGGCACAATCCGATTTCGCACCGCAGAGGCGACCTGAACCAAGGTATTCGACAGCTCAGCAGACTTCGCGCACCTCGGCGGCTAGCTTCCTAGCGGCATCACCGGGGTCCTGGGCCTCATATATCGCCCTTCCGACTATTATGTAGTCGGCCCCCGCCATGATGGCATCGGATGCCTTCCCACCCTGTGCTCCGACGCCAGGGCTTATGATCTCCATGCTCCCGACGATCTTCCGCAGCTCTGCTATCCTCTCGGGCCTGGTCGCGGGGGCCACGATGCCTCTCGCTCCAGCGGCTTTGGCAATCGCGGCGATCTTGTCCGCCACGGGTGCCGTGAACTGCTTCCCTCCAGGATGGCTCATCTCGGAGAGCACGAAAACCTGACCCTTAGACGCGTCGACACACGCCTTGACCGAATCCTCGCCCGCGAACCCGTGGCAGATGACCGCGCTCGCGCCCCTTGCCATCGCCTGCTCCACGATGAGCCTGTTTGTGTTCGGTATGTCGGATATCTTCATGTCGCATATGACTGACTTGATCTTGGACATCTCCGTGATGATCTCGGGACCGGCCGCGAGTATGAGCGGCCAGTTGATCTTGATCGCATCCACATGGTCCTTCACCGACTCGACAATGCGCATCGCGTCGGCGCGCGATGTGACATCCAGTGCCAGTATCACCCTGTTCTTCTTCTGCATCCTCTCCTCGGACACCTGATTGACAAGGCCCTCGTTAATCTTTTGCGGTCGAAAGGCTGACAGAACAATGCGGCGCATCTTTTCAACTACGTTGAGCTTGATACCTATCCCGATGCCAGAGATACGCAGACTGCCCAAGCGTTCCTCCTACACCAGGAAGTTGCCCAAGGGCTGCGTTCTGTGCGAGAAGGGCGCCAAACTGGTGCTTCTGGTCACGGGAAGATGCGTTCAGAGATGCTGCTACTGTCCTCTGTCCTCGGAGAAGCGCGGCAAGGACGTCTTCTACGCCAACGAACGCAAGGTCTCCGGGATGGACGACATCCTAGACGAGGCAGAGCTCATGGACGCCCTGGGAACGGGCGTCACAGGGGGGGACCCCTTGGTGGCCCTGGAACGGACTTTGGATTCCATGAAGAGCCTGAAGAGACACTTCGGAAAGGGACATCACATTCACATGTACACCTCCAATACCAGGCCGGAGAGGATTCGGAAGGTTGCGAAGGCAGGTCTCGACGAGATACGATTCCATCCACCTCTCAAGAGGTGGAAGAGGCTCGAAGGATCGGAGTACAGCGGTGCGATCAAGCTTTCGAAACGCCTCGGGATGGCGACCGGTCTTGAGATCCCCGTACTCCCGGACAAGAAGCCGGAGCTGGTGGCGGTCATCGCATTCGCGGACAGTATGGAACTCGATTTTGTGAACCTCAACGAGCTCGAGTTCTCGGAGACGAATTGGCGATCACTGCGGGCAATGGGATTCGGTGTGAGAGCGGACAATGACATATCGTCAGGGGTTGAGGGCAGTGAGCAGCTCGCGAAGGACCTCCTCAGACTCGACACCGAGGTC
>CAZHTV010000009.1:0-24178 GCA_964535775.1 uncultured Thermoplasmata archaeon
GGCGGGAAGGCAGAGTCCTTAAGGAATTGGCTCGACGCAAGGTCAAGAGCTATTCGCCTACAATGACATTCTACGGGTTCGATCTTCAGTTCTTCTGACCTGCACTCGGCCTAAGGGTCACTCCCCTCTGCCCGAAGTAGTTGCCCGACCTCTCCTTGTATGTCTTCGCAGCCGGTGACCGCAGCTCGGAGAACACCACCTGGGCGAACCTCTCACCGATCGGGAGGTCGGTCGCATGCTGTGACGCATTGAATGCTGAAAAAGTCAGGTTTCCGTTGAAACCAGCATCGATTATGCCAAAAGAGGACAATATGCCTTTCCTCACCCAAGTGGTCCTGATCCATATCTCGCCTATGACGTCGGTGGGCAGCGCGAAATACTCTTTCGTCGCCACCACGAACCAAGTGCCTCCCGGTACATGCGCCAGGCCCTCACGCACGCGTGTGTCCGAGGAGGGAACCCACACCTCCTCGATTGAGACGTCATAGCCATTAGGGGTGAGGTTCTTCTCGTCGAACCCCTCGATCTTCAGAGAGCCGTTGGCGACAAGTGAGAGTATGTCGGCGTCGGAGAGAACGGCCATCCTTCTACCTCTTCCTGCGCTTCGCTGGCTTGGTGGGCTCCTGGTTCTTGGTCTTCTCCTCTTTCTCGCTCAACTCTCTGGCGGCGACTTCTGCGAGATCCCTGAACCTGGAGAAGGCGGCGGGCCACTTCTCTTCGAGTTCGAGTTTGAATGCGCCAGAAACGTCCTCAGGTCCGATGAGCTCGATCGGTGCGAACCCTCTCTCTGCAAGCACGGAGTTCACATTGTCGGATGTGCGCGCCACCCTCTCCCATCTGAACAGCTGGTCTATGCCCTCGAGCTCAGGCACAAGCTTCCCTAAGTCTTCCCCGCCGAGCTTCGCCAAGAGCCTCGTGTAGAGCCTCTGCATGTCTCTCGAGAAGTCCCTGACGGCCTTCCTGGCATCATCCATCAGCTCGTCAAGCGCGTCGTCGTCCAGCTTCGAAAGCTTGCGGCCAGAGGATGCGACAACCCTTCTGACAGCGGCCATCACTGCGGGTTCGAGTTCGGTCTCTATGGTCCTTATGATCACGACACCGTGTCTTGCGAGGGCCGCCCTCGCCGCGACCAGATCCCGCTCCAGGCCGGGCGACAGCTCTTCCGACATCCCAGACCTCTGCGACTAGATCTCCGTGAGTCCGGCGACGGTCTTCTTGTCCAGCCTCTTGACCACTTCGAGTATCAGCCTGATGCAGTTCTCGGCATCTGCCATGCTCAGGAGGCCCACGTGAGAGTGGATGTGCCTCGTGGGAACGCCGATCACCACGCTCGGGCAGCCCGCGTTGGACATGTGGATTATGCCCGCATCCGTCCCTCCGCTGACCTGCGAGAGCTGGTATGGGATCTTGTTCCTCTCCGCCGTCCCGATGACCAGGTCCACGAGCCCCTGGTTGGGTATCATGGACGAATCCCAGGTGGTGATCGTGGGTCCATAGCCCATCTTGCTCGCGGCCTCGTGCGGCTCTATTCCGGGCACATCTCCGGCGATGTCCACTTCGAGCGTGAGGCAGACATCTGGCTTGACCACGAAGGCCGTGGTCCTCGCGCCTCTCAGTCCAACCTCCTCCTGTGTCGTGGCTGCGCCGATCACCGTGTTCGGGTGCTTGATCCTCTTCTCCGCAAGAGTCCTTATGACTTCAGCAGCGATCCAGGCGCCTATCCTGTCGTCGAACGCCTTGCCGATAGCGATCGTGTCGGAACCCCTTCTCTTGCCGTCCTTGAAGACGGTCTTCTTCATGACAGAGAACGAGGATTCCGGTATGACGGGGTTGCCCACCCTCACGCCCATCGCCTTGGCCTCCTCCTCATTGCTGGCGCCGATGTCGATGAACATCTTGTTCTTCTCGACGACCTTCTTCCTCTCATCCACAGGGAGCAGGTGCGGGGGCTTGGCTGCGATGACGCCAGGGATCGTGCCCTTGGACGTCTTGACGAGAACTCTCTGGCTCAATAGGACCTGGTCAAACCAGCCTCCGAGCGTGTTGAATGTAAGGAACCCGAGCTTGTTTATCGAAGACACGATGAATCCGACCTCGTCTATGTGGCCGGGGATGAGCACCACTGGGCTGTCCGATGATCCCTTCTTCCTGAACATCAGCGATCCGAGCCGGTCGGAATACACCTGATCTGAGTGTCTCGCAACGTATGCCTTGACGATTCTCGCGGGCTCCCTCTCAAAGCCTGACGGTCCGAAGCAGTTTGCCAGATCTTCGAGGAACTTCATTGACTGCTGGTCTGCCAAAACCCTCACCTTCTCGCGCAAATCATGTTGAACATAGATAATCCTTGCTGTCGCGTGCATCTATCCTTGTCTGGCGAAGTTACTCATATCAGCATGCTCATTGACAGGATGGGATGCGCTCTTGAGATGGTCCACGCACGCACTCATCGGGGCGGCCGTCGGGTCTGTTCTCGGCTCCGCATCTGGCTCGGACATCGTCAAGTTCATGGTGATCGGGAGCCTGTTCGGCGTGCTGCCGGACATCGACATAGTCCTGAGCGGTCTATCGAGAGATGCGCACAGGTCGCCTGCGACCCACAGCATATTCGGTGCCATCATGCTCACAGTCGTCTGGGTGGTTTTCTACGTTGGCGCGCAGGCTATCGGAGGGCCGGAGTCCACCATCGGAGTGCCGCTCATAGTCAGTTCGGCGACCGTATTCCTCTCGGCGCTCCTGCATGCGGTCGCCGACACCATCTCCGTTTCGGGCTGCAGGGCGCTATATCCACTGTCGTCCAGGAGATTCCGAGGGCCGGTGAGGTATGACGATTGGGCTGCGAACGCGGCTCTCTCTATGATCGCCGCTGTCGTGGTTCTCGTATCGCTGACCAGCGACCTCTCCGGGCTGATGTCGCTCTAGACCGTGGAAGGGAAATTATAAATTCGGAGAACGGTATGCTGCGTATCAGTGGGAGGCCAGACATGTCTGTTGTTCTGCCAGACCTCAAGTACACCAAGGAACACGAGTGGGTGAGAGTCGAGGACAACCTGGCGCGGATAGGTATCACGGACCATGCGCAGACAGAGCTCACCGAGATAGTGTTCGTGGAGCTGCCCGCACCTGGGAAGGAGATAAAGGCGGGCGATGTACTGGGCAACGTCGAATCCGTGAAGACGGTGTCCGAGGTCTTCTCGCCGGTGTCTGGCGTGGTCAAGGAGACCAACGGCAAGCTCATAGATTCACCTGAACTCCTCAACAAGGACCCCTATGGGCAGGGCTGGATAGCGGTCATAGAGATGATCTCTCCATCCGATCTGTCGGGCCTGATGTCGGTAGATGACTACAAGAAGTTGCTTGGCGAGTAGGTCATCAAGGTCGATCGGCTCGCCTCGAGGGGCGTGGTAGAGTGAAGAAGGTCGTCGCAGCGGATGATGCGCAGGATGCGTTCTCCGGGTTCCCTGTCGTCTTGGGAACTGTCGCCTCGGCAAGGGACAACATAATCACGCTGGCCATGTGCCACGTATTCTCCTTCCGGCCGCCTCTGATAGGGGTCGGCATCGGCCCGAGGAGGTTCAGTCACGGCCTGTTCAGGGAGAGCAAGGACTTCGCGGTCAACATCCCGGACAAGTCAATGCTCCGCGCGGTCGAGATATGCGGTTCGAAGTCGGGCAGGAAGGTCGACAAGTTCGAGGTGGCGGGGCTCACCAGGGAGAAGGCGGAGAGGATTTCAGCGCCGCTGATAGCCGAGTGCCCTGTCAACATCGAGTGCCTGAAGGTGAAGGAAGTCGAGGCCGGCGACCATACTTGGTTCATCGGAGAGATATTGGCTGCTCGAAAGGACGAATCCTATGACAAGGCCGAGATGCTCCTCTACTGGGGTGAGTACAGGGTCATAGGCGCCCTCGTCAAGTAGGTGGGATGATGGATGTCAGGGCCGCGATATCGGCAAGGCGCAGCATACGCAAGTACGACAAGAAGCCCCTCCCAGCGGAGCTGCTCGAGGAGCTGTTGGAGCCAGCCAGACGGGCACCCTCTGCGAGCAATGCCCAGAGATGGAGCATGGTAGTCGTCACGGACGACGACACCAAGAAGAAGCTCATGAAGGCCTCGGGGAACCAGAGGTTCGTGGGCGACTGCTCGGCGTATCTCGTGGCAGTTGCCGAGCCCGGGGCGCCCTATCCGGCAGTGGATGTCGCCATAGCGCTCGACCATCTGTCGCTCGTCGCCGCCGAGAAGGGCCTGGGAACATGCTGGATAGGTGACTTCGAACCTGAGGAGGTCAAGGAGGTCCTGGATATCCCGAAGGACAGGGACATACCGATATGCATGACCCTCGGGTACCCGGCGCAGAGCCCTCCAGCGCGAAAGCGGAAGCCGCTGTCCGAGCTGTTCCACCGGGAGGTCTGGGGCAGACCCTGGTGATTGCTGGGAATTTATAAATCTCTGGATGGTCTTCTCACACCTGCGGCTGATCGCCCTTGTAGTAGGCTGAGGGGACTGAAGATTGTACGTATTCAACGCCTGCCCGAGAGACTGCTATGATACTTGCGCAATCATCACCCGCGTGCGGAACGGCAGGCTTCATTCAATAGATGCGAACGACAAGCAGCCGTTCACGCACGGGTTCCTGTGCCCGAAGGGGCAGGGCCTGATCCGATACGTCTACTCGAAGCAACGAGTCCTGCACCCGATGAAGAGGGTAGGCAAGAAAGGCGAGGGCAAGTTCAAGAGGATATCATGGAACGAGGCCGTCGGCGCGATTGCGGAGCAGATATCCAAGAGGTCCGCCGAGTTCGGAACCGATTCCCTCCTCCAGTACGACTACGCAGGCACGATGGGGCTCATACAGCGGTACTTCCCGAGCAGGTTCTTCAACGCCATCGGCGCTTCGCGGATAGCTCACACGATATGTTCGCGGGCTGGCGACAAAGCGCTCGAGCTCGTCTGGGGCTCCAGCCTGGGGATGCTCCCTGAAGAGATCGAGAAGTGCAGGCTGATAGTGGTCTGGGGCATGAACCCCGCCTGGAGCAGTCCGCACGGGTTCGAGATCATCAGGAGGGCGCAGAAGAGAGGTGCGAAGGTCTACATCATCGACCCGATCCGCACCCAGACTGCCGAACTGGGGACTCATCTGCAGATACGGCCCACCACAGACGCCGCGTTGGCGCTGGGGTGCGTCAACCACATAGTCGCGAACCGGCTATATCACGATGACTTCGTGCACACCAAGACGACCGGCTTCGACAGGCTGGCCGACGTCTCCAGGAAGTACGACCTTAACGAGATGGCCCGCGTGACCGGCCTCCGGCTGAGGGAAATGGAGGATTTCATTGCCGACTACGTCTCCTTGAGACCTAGCTGCATCATGATCGGATTTGGCATGCAGAGGAACAGGAACGGCGGAGACATGGTCAGGGCGATAAGCATGCTGCCGGCCCTGATTGGTGAGAGGCGGGGGTTCTTCTACTCCACGGATCTGGGCGACTTCGACATGGAATACCTGGAGGGCACCAGCCTCACCTCAAGGAAGAAGGTCCACTACAACATGGTCGACCTCGGGAGGACCCTGGAGCAAGGCAGGATCAAGATGATGTTCGTCTACAACTCGAACCCGCTGGCCACGCTTCCGAACCAGCCGCTCGTTAGGAAGGGGATGGCCAGCGAAGAGATGTTCACAGTCGTACACGATCTCTTCATGACCGACACCGCTGACTTCGCAGACATCGTCCTTCCGGCCACTAGCACATTCGAGCACTTTGACCTTCACGCATCGTACATGCACCAATTCCTCTCCATCAATGAGAAAGCCATCGAACCCCTGGGCGAGGCGAAATCCAACAGCGACCTCTTCCGCTCGCTCGCGACCGCCATGAAGTTGACCGCCAAGGAGCTCTTTGAGGACGATGAGAAGATCGCCAGGACGCTCATCTCCAAGAGCAGGTCGGTCGACGGCACCTTCCAGAGCCTCAAGAAGAAGGGTTTCGTGAAGCTCAAGGTCCCGAACAGGTCGTTCTTCCGCACACCCAGTCGAACGATCGAGCTCTACTCCGCGAGGGCTGTCGAGGAAGGGCTCGGCGGGACACCGGCCCATATTGAGGTCCAGAGCAAGTTCCCATACCAGCTGATCACCCCCGTGCACAGGCTGCTCGTGAGATCCCAGTACCACACAGAGCATCCCGAAGTGCAACCCGTTGTGTACATCAACAAGCGTGATGCGGCCGATGAGGCGCTCGAGGACGGCGGCACGGTCAGATTGGCGAACGAGACCGGTGATTGGACCGTCAGAGCGGAGGTGTCGGATATCGTGCCCAGAGGGGTCATTCTGTCCTATTCCGCCCTCTGGCCTAAGCTCTCGGGCGGCAAGAACGTCAACTTCCTCACCACGGACTACGTCCAGAGATATGGAGGCAACTCCGCCTTCAACTCGACCTTCGTCAGAATAGCCTAGGATACGGGGGCGCTCGCGCCGCCGTTGTCGCTCTGATGTTTGCCCCAGAACTCGCTGTGAATTGCGGCAATGGTGTTCTTCAGGTCCTTCCTGTCGACGGTGAAGTGATACGCGACCGTCGACGCCCCTGCAGATATGAGATCGACGTTCACTCCCTTGGCTGCGACCGCGTTGAACACCCGTGCGGCGACCCCTTTGGTCGTTCCGAACCCCTCACCGACCGCGCATACCAGGGCAACGCCAGGGTTGACCTCGAAGTTCTCGCCTACGGAGCTGATTATGGTCTTGATAGTCTTCTTCGCGGCGGGTATGTCCGACTCGTCAATCAGCACTGCGACGCAGGTCTGGGACGTTGTGGCGGAGAATATGTTGATGTTCGCCTTCTGGAGGCATGATGTGATGTCCGCCAGGAACCCCGATTTGTACCCCGCACCCGTGTCGTAGACCTTCAGTGTCGCCACGTTAGGCAGGTACGACACGCTCTTGATCACATCCTGTCTTGCGTGCCTGCTCTTGCCTATGACGGTGCCAGGCGACTCAGGCTTGTAGAGGTTCTTTATCACGATGTCTATGCCCTTCACCCTCGCCGGCTGCACGGCCCGCGGGTGCAGCACCTGGGCGCCGAAGTACGCCAGCTCCGCGGCCTCCTCGTACGACAGTCTCTCTAGGAGGAATGCGTCCTTGACTATCTTCGGATCGGCGCTCATGAACCCGTCGACTTCCTTCCAGATCTCCACCGGGCTGGCGTCGACCGCATGAGCCACGACCGCGGCCGTATAGTCCGTCCCGCTCCTTCCCACGGTGGTCACGTGGCCCGTCTCCGTGATCCCGAAGAACCCGGTTACGACTGGTATCATCCCTTTCTTCACGGCGCTCTGAAGCGTGGGGCCCATGTTCTTCTCGCACTTGTCCAGGATCGCCACCGCGTTCCCGTGCTGCTCGTTGGTGATCATGCCAAGGGCGTCGGTCTCCATGGCCGCTGCGTCCATGCTCTCGTGCGAAAGCCTCGCCGCAACGACGACGGCGGCAAGCCGCTCGCCGAAGCTGAGTATGAGGTCGTTGGTTCTCGGCGTGAGCTCTTCCGTGTACGCCACGCCGTACAGCAGCCTCTCGAGCTTCGTGATCTTCGCTTCGATCAGCTCGAGGGCCTCCTTCCTGATACCTCCATCCCTCTTGGGCAGCATCTCGACATGCTTGAGCTTCGTCTGGAGCAGGAAGTCGTCTATCTCCCGCTCCTGTCTCGGCTTCGACAGGAACTCCCTGATGGAATTCGTGACTCCGCCGGCTGCTGAAACGACGACTATCTTCTGGTCCTTCTCGTCCTTGGTCGCCTTCGATACTCTGTTGAGGGTGTCCTCCGAAACGAGGCATGTCCCCCCGTACTTCATGATCTTCAGGATCTCACCTCGCCTACGTTCTTCGACGAACAGGCGAATTTGGATGCGGGCATCATGCTGTGTGAGGTGATCCTCTCAGGGCTGTGTTCGACTTCCACAAGCGTCGGTATCGTTCCGTGCATTGCCACCTCGCCTTTGGCCATGGCGATGCCCCCGACGAAGCCTGGGAGGCCCACGAACGGTCGGAAGCAGTCCCTGAGAGAGGCGGGTCCTGAGACTCTGTTGCCTATGGCGGTTGCCAAGGCGTCTGCGAGAGCTGCGCCCTCTGCGATTGCGACGACGACATCCGCGTTCCCGAAGCTTATCGAATGGCCTAGAGTCCCGCTCGAGGAGCAGATCCCGAGCGTCCTTTCCGTCTTCTCCAGCTCGAGGGCGAATGCGCCCGCAGAGCCGGGCTCGTGGAACACCTCGATCGTGACCGGCCTCCCAGCCAGTATCGCGATGTCCCCGCCGTTGTCCACCCAACCATGGGTGCACCCGAGCGAGACCATCGCCTCAAGGGCCTCCTGCGCGATGACGCCCGCCACCGTGGCCATCGGCCCTACGCCTGCAGCTCTCGCGGCATCGCACATGCGCCTTACGACGCTGCCGCTGTCCGGAGGGGGATCGTAGGGTTCGAGGGTCGTCAGGAAGAACCTGTCTCTCCTCACCTGCCGCTCGATCTGCGTCCGTGCGGTCTTCATGGCTTCCACTGCAGCGTCGATGTACTCGCGCTCCGCCCCTATCGTCGCGGCGGTCTCTTCGATCTCCAGCTTCGCGGTGACGAACTCGCTCATATTAGGATCTCCATGGCCCTGGGTGGGCAGGCGTCTATGCACACGCCGCAGGCCACGCACTTCTCTTCGGTGAAGATGACTTTCCTCGTCTTGGGGTCGAACACCAGAGCCTTGGTCGGGCAGATGGATACGCACATCCCGCAGTGCGTGCACACATCTTCGTCTCTCCGCACCCCCTCCTTGATCGGCCTGACGCCGACTCCGTTGGCCTTCAGGTAGTCTATCCCCTTCCTGATGTCGTCCGCCTTTCCAGAGAGCTCGAGCACCATCTTCCCGCCGATCTCGTCTATCTCGGCGCGGAGTATGTTCACAAGCAGGTGGTACTTGGAGATCAGGTTGTTCGTGATCGGCTGGTTCGCGGCGTCCGGGCTGAAGTTAAGCACTACCTTGGTCTTCAACTACATCGCCTCCTTCTCGGACCTTATCTCGAGCCCTTTGAACACGCGGTCCATCGAGAAGTTCTGGACCGGGCGCTCTACAGTGAAGTCCCCCCTGAGCACCTGGTTCTTGAGTATCTCCGAGATCTGCCTCGCCTTGTACAGGCTCGAGAGGGACGATGTCGGCACCTGTTTTCCCTTCAGCTCTATCTCGCCCGACATGAGCTGCTCGTAAGTGACCTCCTTGAGAACATCCCTCGACCTTGACGGCTTGGCGTAGTCGAAGACTGCCGTGACGATCTTGTCGTTGGTCACTGAGCAGTTCCTCGCCATTTCCTCATCCAGGATCGGAATGGCGACCCCTATGCCTATGCCGAGGGACGAGCCGTATCTGGTCATAGTCAGCCCGCGCACGAAGTCCGGAGACATCTGCTTGAGGTCGCCTATCACAGCCAAGGAACCCGCGGGCCTCTTCGGGACCCCGTCGGGCGTCCTCGGGACTCCCGGGTTGAACTGCGTGCCCTCCCAGATCACGAACCCCTGGGCCCCGCCCAGGAATACCCTCGTGCCGATCCCGATGGTCCTGTAGTAGGGGTCGTTCAACAGCGGCGATATGTCCCCGGCGCTGCTGTAGGTCGCGTTGCCGTATTCCGGCAGCAGCTTTCCCATGTATGTGTAGAGAGTCCTCGATGACGAGTTCGTGCCAGTCGCGTAGTTCTGGTAGCAGTTCCTCACGTTCAGAAGGACCGCCTGGTTGACGGTCTTGAGGCTGATGTAGGTGTCTATCTCCTTTCGTGGGTAACAATCGGTGCCGTAACCAGTTGCCTTCAGGCGCACCGCCTTCCCTCTCACGAGGTCCTCGATGACGTGCGCGCCGCCGTGGAGCATGTTGTTCGTCTCGTCGAGTTCCGTGGCGCCCAGGTAGGCGTCCACCGCCGCAATGCCAGCGTACGCGGGTATGCCGTCCAGCCAGACCCTCTGCATCTTGATCGGTGGGTCGGAATGGCCGAAGTTGAAGTACGCGCCTGAGGAGCACATCGCGCCGAACGTACCCGTGGTGACGACATCGACCTCCTTGGCCGCCTTCTTGATGCCGTTGGCCTTCACGAATTCCTTGAACTCCTTCGCAGTCATGACGGCCACCTCGCCTGTCGCGATCTTCTCCCGTATCTCCTCGTAGGTCTTCTTCACGGTCCCACTCTTCGCCTGTTTTCTGCTGTCGCTCAGATGAACCCCTCCTTGAATGCGAGCTCTGCGTTCAGCACCGACCCGCCTGCGCCTCCTCTGATGGTGTTGTGAGAGAGCAGGTAGAACCTCAGGGATTTCTTCTCGACCGTGATCCTGCCGACAGTCGCGGCCATGCCCCTTGCGCGCTCAGGCGTGCCAGCGTAGCTGTCCAGGAGCGGCTGAGGCCTGTCGGGCTCGCTCCTGACGATTATGGGTGTCTCAGGTGCGCTTGGGAGCTTGAGCTCCTGCGGCCTGGCCTTGAATCCCTCCAAGACGTTGGCGATCTCCTTCGGGCTCGGCATCCTGTCGCCCCTGATGAAGACCGCCTCGAGATGTCCGTCCCTCACGTTGACCCTCGCGCAGCTCGCCGATATTGTGACCGGGGAGTCCACGAACCTGCCCTTCTCGAACCTGCCGAGGATCTTCTTCCCCTCGACGGTCATCTTCTCCTCCTCGTTCTTGATGTACGGGAGGACGTTCCCGAGTATGTCTATCGACGGGACTCCAGGGTATCCGGCCCCGGAGAGCGCCTGGTACGTGGCCACGCTCACGTCCTCGAACCCGAACGAGTCCACCAAGGGCTTCAGTGCGAGCGCAAGACCCGTGATTGAGCAGTTGGCGTTCGTGACGACGAACCCGCCCTTCTTCCGCCTCTTCTTCTGTATCTCCACTGATGCGAGGTGATCCGAATTGACCTCGGGAAGCAGGATGGGCGTGTCCGGTTCCATCCGGTGCGAGGCGGCATTGGAGAACACCGCCATGCCCGCCTCCGCGCACTGGTCCTCGATCGGGCCTGCGACATCGGAGGGAAGGCCGCTGAACACGGCCTCCACGCCCTCCCGGGCCAGCTCCCTGGCGTCTGTGGCAACGATGGAGTTCCTCGTCAGGCGAGGGTCCGGCTCGACATCGCTGAGCTTCCACACATCGGACAGCCTCTTGCCTTCCGACCGGTCCGAGGCGCAGTATGCCTCGACCTCGAAATAGGGATGCTCGTGGAGCATGTGCGCGAACCTCTGTCCTATCATTCCGCTCGATCCGAGTATTGCCGCCTTCCTCTTCGCCATCCTCAGCTCACCTCTAGGTACCGTTTGTTCGAATCCATTATCTTTCTGAACTTGTCTGGGTCGGAGTCGAGGGCCGCCTTGCGAATCCCCCTGAGGACCTCCTCCATCGTCGCGACCAGGCGCCTCGTGTTCGGGTTGAGAGCCTGAATATCATGATAAACCCTTCTGCTCTCGTTCGAGAGCTCCAGGGCCATCCGGAACAGCCTCGCGAATGACGGTCCCTGAACGTCCCTCAGGTCTTCCGGAGCCTTTCCGGACCTCACCAGAGTTCCTGAGAAGAGCAGGGTGCAGAGGTGCGAGAGGCCGAGGACGTATGCCATGAGGTCGTCGTGAGTCTCGAGGTCGGCCATGCTGACATCGGCTCCTTCCGACGAGAACAGCTCGAACGCCATTCTGTCGGCCTCGGGAGAACCACATCTGCATACCACAACCGTTCGCGCCCTCGGAGAAGGAGCGTTCGGGCCGAACATCGGGTGCACGCTAGTCACGAGAAGCCCGTGAGCGGCGGCCGAGTGTAGCTTTGCGGCTATGTGCGACTTGACGCTGCACAAGTCGAACACCAGTCCCCTCGGCCTCCGGTCCAGCACTGCCCCGAGGTCGTCTGGACACGCGCCGAGCGGGCTGGCGATGACTATGATGTCGAACTGCTGGAGTGATGCGGGGAGCTTCTTCAGGTTACGGTACCCTTCCAGTCTCCTTCTAGGATCGAAGACTCGGACTTCGGCCCCCCGGGTCGAGAGGATGCGACAGGTCCATTCGCCCATCCTTCCGCCTCCTCCCACCACGAGCGCCCGTTTGTCCTTGAGCAGCTTCGGCTTCTTCGACTTCTGCTCCGAGACAGAGAGGGATATAGTCAGCCGGGCGAGTCTCCGGCCGATCTCAGCTGCCATCCCGAGCGCTCTTGCCGTGTTCTCGTACTCGCGGACCACAAATCTCTCCCTGGCATCATCCCTGATGACGAGTCCGTCTCTTGATTTGACGCGGCCGATCTCATCCGATACCTCCTGCCGACGGAAGATCAGCTCGACGAGGTCTTGATCGATTCTCCGGATCTCCTCTCTGAGCGCTTCCAGCTCGCGCCTCGTCATGTCATGCCTCCCTGGAGAATGAGGTCCAGGATGACCGCTGCTGCCGAGTTCTCGACCACGGGCACGGCCCTCGGGACTATGCACGGGTCGTGCCGGCCTTTGATCTCCAGCTGGACCGGTTTCTTCGATGAGACGTCCACACTCATCTGCGGCTTGGCGATGGATGAGGTGGGTTTGAATGCGACTCTGAAGTCCACGGGCATACCGTTCGTGAGGCCGCCTAGGACTCCGCCTGCGTTATTGGTCTTCGTCACCACTCGCCCTCCCCGGACCGCGAACGGGTCGTTGTGCTCGCTGCCCTTCATGGAGGCGCACCTGAACCCGGAGCCGAACTCAACGCCCTTCACTCCTGGGATGGAGAACATCATCGCCGATATGGCGCTCTCTACGGACCAGAAGAACGGCTCTCCGACTCCGACCGGAAGGCCGAGGATGGTACACCTTACCACCCCGCCGACGCTGTCCTTCTCCTCGTGGGCTCTGACGATCTCCTCTTTCATCAGCTCGGCCGTATCTCTGTCCGCACAGCCGACTGGGTTCGCGCGGACGATCCTCTCTGCTATGCTGAACGGAACCTCCTTCTTGAGGAGGACCTTCCCTATCTGGACCGTCTGGGCAAGGAACGAGACGCCCTTCTCCTGAAGCACCTGCCTGGCGATCGCCCCACCGATCACGAGCCCTGCAGTCATCCTGCCGGAGAACTGGCCGCCGCCACGGTGGTCGTGATGGCCGCCGTACTTGACCATCGCCGGGTAGTCCGCATGCCCAGGCCTGGGCACCCGCAGGAAGGCGTCGTAGCTCGAGGAATCCTTGTCCACGTTCCTCACGAGTCCGACTATCGGTCCTCCCGTGGCCTTGCCGTTCCTGATGCCGGACAGTATCTCGAGCCTGTCCCTTTCCTTCCTCGTGGTCGAAATCGGACCCTTGCCGGGCGAGCGCCTGTCGAGCTCGATCTGGATAGCCGCCTCCGAGATCCGAGAGCCTGCGGGGCAACCCTCGACCTTGGTCCCAACGCACGGCCCGTGGCTTGACCCGAAGATGCCCATCCTGAAGCACTTCCCGAACTCGTTCACCGCCTCACCTCCATCCTGCACCCGAGCTGGTGCATGTCCGCGATGAACCCGGGGTATGACACGCTGAACGAGCTTTCGTCTTCTATCCTCGTCTCAGAGCTGCAAGCGAGTCCGGCCACGGCAGCCGCCATCATGATCCTGTGGTCGCCCATCGTCTGCACAGTTGCTCCCTGTAGCCTCGGAACGCCCCTGACGACGCACCCGTCGGCCGTGGGCGTGATGTCCGCTCCCATGCTCCTGAGGAACGAAGTTGTGGAGTCTATCCTGTCGCTCTCCTTCTCCCTGAGGTTCTCGCCACCAGTTATCCTAGTGGTGCCGCTGGCCACAGAGCCCAGAACAGCCAGCATAGGGAACAAGTCAGGGGTGTGTCTGACGTCGAGGTCCACGCCCTGGAGCTGCCTCCCAGCGACCATGACCCAGTCTGTGCCTTTCGAGACTGCCGCCCCGAAGGCAGAAAGCAGCTCCACGATGGCCCTGTCCCCCTGAGGAGATGACTGGCCAAGATTCCGCACGGTCACCTCGCCGCCCGTGATGGCCGCGGCTGAGAGCGGGAATGCGGCTGATGAGTAATCGCCGGGGACGAGGTACTCGTCCCTGGACAGCTTCTGCTGTCCCTTGATGTGGAACTCATGTCCGGATTCGTCCACGGTTCCGCCGAATGCGCGGATCATCTCGAGGGTAATGTCCACATATGGCCGAGACCTCAGCGAGGACTTCAGTCGGATCGAGGTATCTCCTCGCTTATGGGTGCAGGCTATCAGCAGCGACGAGACGAACTGCGAGCTGACATCGCCTGGCAACTGAGCTTCGCTCTTCGTTATCGGGCCTGTTATCCTCAAAGGCGCTGTCCCCTTCTTCTTGAGGTACTCGCATTTCGCCCCCAGCTGTTCGAGCGCATCGACGAGAGGTGCCATGGGCCTCTTGACGAGGGATTCGTCGCCTGTCAACGTGGTCGTCTTGTCGAGGAGGGATGCGACCCCTGCGATAAGCCTCATGGTCGTCCCAGAGTTGCGCGCGTCGATGGTTCCGGGCGCCCCCCTCAGCTTCTCGCAGTGTATCATGAGGCCGTCTGGACGCTTGCCTATCTCCGTGCCCAATGCGTAGAGCGCATCCAGGGTCGCCTTCGTGTCCTCCGAAATGAGCGGATTCTTGAGGATCAGATGCGAGCGTGACAGCGCTCCGAGCACCATTGCCCTGTGCGTGTACGACTTGGAGGGCGGAGCCGAGATTGTCCCCTTCGGGACCGAGGGCCGGACTACAACAGCCGTGGCACCACCTCCGTGGCAGGAGTGTCGTTGATGTGTGCTCGCAGGACTTTTCCGCCGTGCTTCTCCAGGACGCCCATGATCTGCCCGACCGCAGAGGGTTCGCAGACTATGGCGGTGGCTGGTCCAGTACCGGATATGCCCGCTGCGAGCGCGCCCTTCTTCCTCGCGTCCTGGGCGACCTCCTCCGACACGTCCAGCACCTTGGAGTACGCCCTAGAGTTGAGCTCCATCGCCTTCAGGTGCTCGCCATTGAGAGCGAGTTCGAAGGCCTTCTCGACATCCCTCCTTATGGGGCTGAAGTCGAGGCCCTTGACGCTCTCCTTGGAGATCCGTCTGTCGGGCACATGCAGGAGTACATTGAGGTCCGGGTCCATCCTCGCCCTGTGCAGGATCGTGAAAGTCCTGTTGTCTGTCGCCACCACCCCTCCGAAATAGCACGCGGAGGCGTCGTCGAACGCCCCTGTTATTGTGACCTTGGCCTTGACGGATTCTTCGATCCCGGCCAGCACCAAGTCCATGTCGGAGAGGCCTGCGCCCAGGGCTCTGTTCGTCGCGAGCACCACAGCGTTGGACACGGCGCTACTGCTCTTCAGCCCCCTGGATATGGGTATGTCCGATCTGACGTGCACCTCACCGTGCACGTCGGGGCGGCCCGGTGCCTTGGATGCCACGGAGCGGATGCAGCCAGCGACAAGATCCCCTCCCTCAGGCGACTCAGCCAGGATTATCTCACCAGGGCCCTTGCTCAGCTCGACGACCGCATCCGTCTCGAGCGTTATGCCGAATGCCGCGCCTTTGCCCGTTGCGATGGCGTTCACGATGGTTGCGGCCCCTCTGCACGCGCCCTTCCCGATCATCTCAGCGCCCTCCTGGCGGCCTCCCGCATCGCCTCCACATCCGGCTCCGTGCCGGTCCATATCCTGAAGGACTCAGCGCCTTGCTGTACCAGCATCTCCAGCCCGCCGACAGCCTTGCCCCCTTTCCTCTCGGCTTCCTTCATCGCCTCTGTCGCGGGCGGGTTGAATATGATGTCGATGTAACTCCTCCCTGGCCCGAGCAGCCAGGGCTTCAGGGGGTTGCCTGGTACCCCTTTCATCCCTACAGGAGAGCAGTTCACGATCAGGTCGAACTCGGCCCGTTCCTTCCGGAGCTGGGCCCATGTGACAGCCCTGGCGCGGAACATCCTCGCGAGCGCGCGCGCTCTCTTCTTCTCTTTGTCGAGCATCGAAAGTCTAGCGCCCCTTTCGCTGAGCACATATGCCACAGCGCGGGCCGCTCCCCCGGCTCCGACCATGAGCGTCTTGAGCCCTCTCGTGATAGTTATTTTTCCGTCAAGAAGCCTTGAGAATCCATTTACATCGGTGTTTTCTCCGTAAACCACTGTGCCACGGAAGCTCAGAGTGTTGGCCGCCTCTGTCGCCTTGGCGTTCTCCCCCCGCCTGTGGGACATCTCGAATGCCTTCCACTTGTGCGGTATCGTCACGTTCAGGCCCCCGAACTTGAGGGCGCGGAGGACCTTCAGAGCGTTCCTGTCGAACGTGCCCTCGGGGAAATCGAGGGGCAGGTAGATCCCCCGCAGGCCCGCCTTGGTCAGGGCTGCCTCCTGCATCGGCTTTGAGACCGAATGGGACACTGGATGGCCGACCAGTCCCAGCAACACGGTCCCTTCTCGGAGAAGAGCTGACTGGAGTCCGGCCTCCATCTGGCCAGGAGCGGCCTCTTTGCCAGGGAGAGAAGCATAGACGAGCTCGGAGCCGATGGCACGGGCGCAGGCGCGTGTGAGCTGGCCTTGGGGGCCCATGCCGATGACCGCAAACCGCTTCCTCCTCTTTGAGAGTTCAAGGCCTGTCTGGGCGAGCATGACTGCGTCAGAAGCGTCCTCGCAGGTCATCGCCACCTTGGCGATGTCTCCCAGCTCCAGGGCCGACCTAAGAGCACTTTGGACAGAGCTCTTGGGGGCGGGTTTCAGGAAGTGCTTCGAGACGATCATGTGCGGCCGCCACTCCTCTTCTCGGATGGCCTCCAGCACAGAGGCGTCTCTGTCGAGTTCGAGGTCCATGTACTCGAAGCCGGCCTCGGATATCCTGATGAGCATCTCCTCCCTGGCACGCCTGCCGAGGGCGGACCTCCCTCCTTCCCTGGTGGATCGCAGCGTGGCTATCGCCGGCCCGCGCACTACGTGTCTGATATCTTTCACCTTGCCGAGGGTAAGGCCTCTGAAGTGGTCCAGCCTGACCTCTACCAGGTCCGCTCCTGATTCGAACGCGGCCTTCGCTGAGCCTTCGATTTCGGACAGGTTTCTGTCCACCAGCGATACGACCAGATGGGTCATCTACTTCTCCCGTATGCTCTCATTGACATACATCCCGAAGTGTCTCCCGCCCCGTTGCAGCTTGAGCGTGATGGGGTCGCCGACCTTCAACCTTGACACGGATACGACCTTACCAGATGAGTAGACCCTTATCGTCTCCGCGTTCTGCACGATCGTCGAGAACCTCTCGCCGTCCACATCCGCCTCGATCAGCAGCAGAGGCCGCCTCTCGACCTTGGTCCTCCCGACTATGACCTTCCTCGTGTGACCGTCTGCTCCGACCACGAGCGCCTCATCTCCGCCAGCGAGCTCCGACAGGTATCTGGTGCTCCCGTCCGGCATGAGTATGTATGCGTGGACAGGGCCAGCGTTCACCCTGAAAGGCCTGGAGGCTGCGTATTCCGACTCCAGCGTCTCCGAGTGTATCAGGAACAGGCAGGAGGAGGTGTTCCCGATAAGCATGCCCTCGCCTATCGTCATCATCGAGCAGGTGTCTATGCAGACCCTGTCCCCCAGCCCCAGTTGCCTGAGGGTCATGATCTTGCCCTCTTTGAGCTCCAGCTTGGGAGAGCGCTCCTCCAGCAGCTTCCTCAGCTTCGCGAGCTCCTCAGTCCGCTCGGGCACCATGAGCACTCCGTCCGCGCCACGCTCCATCGTCTCGAAGAACAGCTTCGCCTCCGCGGTGTTCCTTGCGAGCATCATCAGTTTCGACCCAGAACCCTGGAAGTGCACGATCAGGTTCTCCAGAGGGATGACCTTCCAGTCCTTGGCCGATATGACGACGGTCGTGCGCTTCTCGGCGAGCTTCTTCGCCTTTAGCTCGTCAGTCTTGCTCTTTATCTCGACCAGATGGCCGACGGTCTCCCCGGCCTCCTTGAACTCGTCCTTCTCGAGAGTGATGGCTCTGAACCTGCCCAACCCGGTGAGGCCCGAGTCCCTCTTCTCGAGCACGACCGTGTCGAAGCCGTTCTCCAGCGCGGAAAGCGCGATTCTCTTCCTGTCTTCACTACTGGGCTGGAATAGGGCGCCAACCCATATCTGGCGGTCTATCAGGTGATCACCGCCTATATGCTTCCTCAGGTCGCATGCCCTCGAAAACTATCCTGGAGAGAGCTCTCGTCATTGCCACGACGTCGTCGTGCTCGAAAACGTTCCTGCCGATGGACACGCCCTTCGCCCCAGCCTGCATCGCATCGTGGACCATGGCCAGGAACTCCTGTTCGGACTTCGCTTTGGGGCCCCCGGCTATGACCACAGGTATGGGCGTCCCCTTGACGACCTCCCTGAAGGAGTCGACCGAACCGGTGTAGTTCGTCTTGACCACATCGGCACCGAGCTCAGCTGCGAGCCGAGCCGCGTGCTTGACCGCTTCGACATCGAACTGGTTCTTCACGTTCGGCCCTCTCGGGTAGCACATGGCCAGCAAAGGCAGCCCCATGGCCCTGCACTCGTCGGAGACCATGCCGAAGTCGGAGACCATGTCGTCTTCGCGACCTCCTCCGATGTTGCAGTGTATCGAGACGGCATCGGCTCCGAGGGCTGCCACATCCGGAACGCTCGCGACCAATCTCTTGTAGTTCGTGTCGGCCGACATGGATGTGCTCGCTGATATGTGCACGATCAGGGCCAGCTTGCTCCCGATGGCCTCTCCCGCGAAGGGCACGAGCCCCTTGTGAATGACGACCGCCGAAGCGCCGCCCTCGGCGACCTTGTCAATCGTGGCCCTGATGTCCGCCACGCCCTTCACCGGCCCGAGGGATGCCCCGTGGTCCATGGGGATTATGACGGTTTTGCCGGACGACCGGTTGAAGATCCGCCGCAGTCTGATAGTCTTTCCAACCATGTGCTCACCGAACGCATACCGTGCTATTCTGTGTCAATGTCATTGACCATGTAGCTGGACATATAAGTCCCTTGCTACAGAATGGCAGTGCGAAGGCGTACAATAGACGCAATATTAATCTATTACTGTACACATGTAATCATCCGATAGTATGTGGGACAAGATAGCCAACTATTTCGAGAAGTACCCATCCCAGGCGAAGGTGGCCAGATATCTTCTGAAGTACGGTCTCCGCATTGACAGGGATCAGGTCATGTGCGGCGATGTCCAGATAGCGGACTCCGCAATCGCGCGGGCAGCCGGGGTCGACAGGAGGGTGGTGAAGTCCACGATCGAGACCATCAAGTCCGATCCGACGCTCATGAAGTTCTTCGCCCAGCTTCTCCCCACGAACCACTTGAAGAACGCAGCCTCTGCCATGGGATGGAGCGCGATCGAGATAGTTCCCTTGAACGCACACGAGCCGGGGATCATCTCTGCGGTCGCCGAGATCCTGTCCAAGGGCAACATCAGCATCCGCCAAGCGATTGTGGACGACCCGATGACTTCGGAGGAGCCGAAGCTCTTCATCGTCACGGAGAGCCAGGTGCCTGCGGACCTCATACCCGCCATAAGGCAGGCGAAAGGAGTTAAGGGAGTCACGATTTACTAGGCGGGAGGGACGGACGAGCTGGTTCGTCCCAGGACTTGACGACCATGGCTGCGATGAGCGAGACCCGCAGGGCCTACGTCGCCATCTTGACGGCCATGGTCTCCGTCTCGATAGCCTCGGTCTTGATCAAGTGGAGTGAGACCGATCCGTTCGTGCTCGCTGCGTACAGGCTTGCTTTCACGTGCGCGATATTGCTTCCATACATGTTCTGGACCGGGGGCTTCTCCAGCATCAGGTCGTTCGACAGGAAGGAGTCCTTGCTCGTTCTCCTCAGCGGTGTCGCGCTGGCTTTCCACTTCGGTTTCTGGGTAGTGTCTCTGACCCTCACGCTGGTCGCGACCTCCGTGATACTGGTCACCTCGCACCCCATCTTCGTTGCGTCCGTGTCGCACTTCCTGCTCCATGACAAGGTCAAGCGCATCGCTGCCGTCGGGATCGCCATCGCGTTCTCCGGTGTGGTCGTGATAGCGATAAGCGACTACTCGGTCGGTTCGGGCACGCTCCTGGGAGACGTGTTCGCATTTGTCGGCGGCATATGCGCGGGGATCTACTTCCTGTCTGGAAGGGTCGCTAGGCAGACCATCGACATCGCGCCTTATGCCTTCTCCGTCTACGGGGTATCCGCGTTGCTCCTGTTCGTCGCAGGCGGCTTTGCGGGGGACCCGCTGGTTGTCACCGCACCGAGGGAGTTGATGCTGTTCCTTCTGATGGCGATCTTCCCGACCATCCTCGGCCATACTATGTTCAACTATGCTCTGAAGAAGCTGCCCGCGCACTTGATATCCACCAGCGTGCTCGGGGAGCCCGTCGGCGCGTCGATACTCGCCTACTTCCTCCTGCCGGATGAGATACCTGGTGTAGCGATAATCATCGGAGGGACTCTTGTTATCGTCGGGCTCTACATCGTCCTTGTCAAAGGATATGATACGTCCAAACCCGCTTGATGCGTCCGAAATGACTAGCGGTCCTACCGCCTTTGCTCAGGTGGTGGTTGTTGATAGGGCGGTTGGTACTGATATCCAGGTGGTGGCACAGGATAGGGATACTGCGGTGGGTAGTACGCTGGCATCGGCATCTGGCGAGGTTGCTCCCTTTCGTACAGGCCATAGGCAATCAACGCGATGCCGAAGGCCATCAGGACAAAACCCATATCAAACACAACCCCTGCCAGGATTATGTCGGCTTGCGCATTGTGCATATCCCACAAAGCCGACACCATCCCCCTCATGTCGTAACTGTCATATGACGCGATATAGCGCGTTTCCGCTGACGTGTAGTCTCCCATGGCCGAAAGATACCAGACATTCGCCACGACAATAACCACAACGCTCACTAGCACTACATACCAAGCTACCTGGAACGTTCTACTCATGGCCAATTCCTCCGCACTCTGAATCGCGTTATCAGAGATAAAAAGAAGGGGTTTATTGCCGAACCAGCAACCCGTTTTGATTGAACGAATTACATATATGTCTGGTCAAGACACCCGTACCTTTCAAGTGCAAAGGATATCCCATCCCTCTCACTAGTATGCAGCCATGAGCCTAAATCTCGACGAAGTCGACAGGAAGATACTCCGTGAGCTGCAGAGGGATGGCCGTGCCTCCTTCAGAGACATCTCATCTAGGATAGGCGTGAGCACACCGACGGTAAGCTCCAGGGTGCAGGCCATGATAGGCGTTGGCCTGATAAAGGGCTATTCGACGATACTGGACGCGGACGTACTAGGGCAGGTCTCGGTGGCGTTGCTACTCGAATCCAAGCCTGCGGACCTCGACAAGGTCGCAGAGAAGATAAAGGACGAGGAGATAGTCAGGCAGATCTATGTGCTGTCGGACTCCAGGATCTTGTGCATACTCTCCTTCTACAACCAGACGAAGTACCAGAAGTTCCTGGAATCGCTCGCTCAAATACACGAGATACTACGGATGGACAACTCGATGGTCATGAAGGTGCCCAAGGAGAGCCCGAGGGCGGCGCTGACTGACGAGGCCGGTTTGATGATCCGATGCTACTATTGCGGGCACATGATGAAGGATGAGGGCGTCAAGATCAAGCTAGATGGCAAGTACCACTACCTCTGCTGCAGCGTCTGCGAGAAGCTGTACAGGGAGAAGTACGAGAAACTCAAGAAATCGGCCGGGAACATAAGGCCGATCGTGCAAGAGTCGCAGGCTGTTGCGCATTCACATTAGTGTGCGGACAGTGCGGCGCTCAGACATACTTTTCCGGGTTCTTGTCGAACGCCTTCTTGCATCCTGGCGCGCAGAAATAGTACTCTTTGCCGTTGTACGCGGATTTCCACTTCGCCATCTTTGGGTCCACTTCCATCTTGCATATCGGGTCTATTGCCGTGATCATTCACTCCTGTCAGTGTGGGAGCGGAGCCAGGGTCTCTCATTCGCGGGGCGTTGACAAGATTCCTGCTCCGCTCCGCAGTTGATGATACTCGGTGTGGGAGGATATTCGTTGTCCCTTACAGCTCTTCTTTCGTAGGCCTCGTAGGTCTATTCGAGTGTCAAGGGACAACGTATATATCGGCGAACCAGGTATGCGCACTTCGCAACCTGGTGAGCCCAAATGCCGATATTTGAGAAGTCGTCCGAGAGTGTGGTCACCCGAGCCATCGTCTCGCAGTTCGCGAAGGACATGGAGAGGTTCGCGGAGACGGATGTGATCATCATAGGCGGCGGACCCAGCGGACTCATGGCCGCAAAGGATCTCGCCGAGAAGAATGTCAGGGTGCTCATCGTCGAGAGGAACAACTACCTCGGAGGAGGTTTTTGGATTGGCGGGTTCCTGATGAACACTGTGACGATCAGGGCTCCGGCTCACAAGATACTTGATGAACTGGGCGTAAAGTACCAGATGTACGAGAAAGGGTTGTACATTACCCCGGGACCTTATGCCTGTTCCAAACTGATTGCGGCGGCCTGCGAGGCCGGAGCGAGCATCCTTAACATGGCCTCCTTCGACGACATCGTCCTGAGAGAGAGGGGCAGGGTCGCTGGCGCGGTTGTCAACTGGACGCCGGTCGGCTCAATGCCCAGGCAGATCACCTGCGTTGACCCGGTGGCGTTTGAGGCCAAGCTTGTTATCGATGCGACCGGCCATGACGCCATGGTCGTGAAGAAGCTGGAAGAGCGCGGGCTCATCAAGACGCCGGGATTCGGCGCGATGTGGATTGAGAAGAGCGAGGACGCAGTCGTCGAGCACACTGGGTTCTGTCATCCAGGTCTCATCGTCATAGGCATGGCCGTCTCGACCACATTCGGCCTTCCCAGGATGGGCCCGACCTTCGGCTCGATGCTGCTCTCTGGAAGGAAGGGAGCGAAGGTCGCCTATGAGCACCTCAGGAAAGGCAAGAAGTAGGCCCCTGGGGCGCATTGACATCTGTTCTCCTGAGTCACCGCTGGAGTTCGATCTGGCGGAGCCGATACGGTATCTGGAATCCCTGTTCCCCTCCGTTCGTGTGGAACTACGGCCCAGCGTCTTCAGGAGCATCGATCCAGGAGTTCGGAGGCGGATCGCGGAGCGAATTGCCGCCTCGCGTGTTAGAGACCCAAGAAATGCATACGATGATTTCAAGCCGCTTCGTGCGGAGGTGGACTACGAGCTCAAGGTGATTCGTGGTCGAGCCCGCCCGAGCGGGATTGTGTACAACTCCAGGAGATTCACGGACGCGGTCCTGTGTCTGTTCGACGGTGCCTTCTCGCGAGGCGGAGCCCATATCCTGCTGACGAACCGCCTTGTCTCGACCTACTCCAGGGACGACATGCGGCATCATCTCCGGACTGTTGTGTTCGGCTTTCCCAGCGTCGTCTCGATCCCGGGGATTGTAGAGGCCCCAGCGAGGCCTAGGGAGTATTACTTCATGAGGCGCGAGATTGAGGGGCTGGGTGGCAACGAGCTACAGCTGGAGCAGCTGAAGGCCACCTTCAAGGACAGGCTTCTCAGCCACGGTGATGCGCGCACATCACGGGTCGTCGAAGGCCTTCTTCTCCAGGCAATCCTCTTCCACTTGACTCTGGATCCCTTCTGCGATGTCAAGACGTGCAGGTTCTACAACGCCCACTGGCAGGAGGAGCTGATCAGGTCCCAGATATCATCGGCGGGGTTCTGCACCCGTCACTCTCGGTTGCTGGCCAGGCTTGGTCGGAACCCGATCGTCAGCTGGTAGCTGTGAGGAGGATCCCTCCGTCCAGGTCTGCCGTTGTGTCCGGGGACGTGCCGTTCTCATCTGCCCGATCCAGTTCTGCCGATCAGAGTCTTGGCGAGTCCCAAGCCCAGGCTCAGCAGGTTCTTGTCGAGAGTCTCATCGAGTGCGCCAATGGCCAGATCGATGTGTTCTTTGTTCACGGTCAGCGGCGGCTCGAACCGCACGACCGACGGATCGAGGTCGTAGTAGGATGTGAGCATTCCATGGGCGTTCAGCTACCTGCTGATCACCATTGCCGGGTAGTTCTCCCGCATATTGGCGCCCGGAATCCTGGGAGGTTCCAGGGTTCATGCTTCCCTCTCTCCCTATGCCAGCTGCAAGGCCGCATCGCTCTTGTCGGGTTTGTCAATGGTCATGGAAGGAGGAGAGGCTATTGGCCGTGATCTCGTTGTTCGCAGCGAATTCCATGGCCATGACCGCTGCCTTCGCGCC
>CAZHTV010000010.1:0-22902 GCA_964535775.1 uncultured Thermoplasmata archaeon
TCTATGCTAACGGCCTTGTGGACGATCTGAGGAACATGATGGAGGGCGATATGGAGGTGGCGTTCGAATGGACTTGGGACCTCCTGACCATCCTTCTTTGGATCCTCGTCGCCTGGCTGTTCGTACTTGCTGCGCTGAACATAGCATTCAGCTTCCAGGAGGCGAAGTACTCTACCTACAGGATCATCAAGAGGCTGGACAGGATCGACAGGAAGCTCGGAATAAGGCCTGCCAAGGTGGAACGTGAGGAAGAGCTAGAGGAAGAGGCCGAGGTGGAGGAAGTGGTCAGGCCGCAGCCTCCTGTGGAGGAGGACCTGCCCCCGCCTCCGAAGGAATGATCACCCAGCTTTGCTCGGGCCGTCCTTGCCTTCGGCGTCAGAGGGGCCGCTGTTCTTCTTGGCCTTCTTCTGCGCCTTCTTGGGGCACTTCATGTTGAGGCAGAGAGTCCATCGGCCCCTGTTCTGCATCAGTACCTGGATGACGGGCGCACCGCAAGCGTCGCACACCTGTCCCGTCGGCATCACTTTTCCCTGCTGTGGGAGAGGGTAGATCACCCTGCACTTCGGATAGCTGGAGCATCCGACGAACCTCTTGCCCTTCTTGGACTGTATGACGCTCAGATCGCCCCCGCACGAGCCGCATTTCGCGATGAACCGCTCCTTCCTTGCGCCTTCGCACTTGGGGTCGATGCAGACGGTCATGGGCGCCTGCCCTCGCGCAACGGTCTTGACCTTCGGTGCTCCGCAGACCTCGCATACGGTCTCAGTAGCCAGCACCAGCATCCCGAACGGGAGAGGATAGGCGTTCTTGCAGTCGGGGTAGTTTGAGCATCCGGCGAAGCTGCCTCCGCTCCTCGTCCTTATCTGCGTCAGCATCCCCGACTTGCATGCGGGGCATCTGCCGAGCGTGTGCTGCTCCCTCAGAGCCTTCTTGATGTCGTCGCCGACTTCTTTCTTGTGCTTCTCGAGGACGGTCATGATGTCGTCGAGCATGGCCTGGCTCTCTTCGACCACCTCTGCCTGTTCCAGCTCGCCCGCTGCTATCATGTCCATGTCCGTCTCGAGGTGCGACGTCATCTTCACGCTCGTGATGTCGTTCGCGTGCTTCGCCAAAGCCGTGACTACCGCCACGCCGCTCTCGGTCGGCTCGATGATTCTGTTCCCCTTGACGAACTTGCGGTCGTAGAGCTTCTGTATCGTCTCATGCCTCGTGCTCTTCGTCCCGAGCCCGAGGTCCTCCATCTTCCTGATGAGAGAGCCTTGCGAATACCTGTCCGGAGGCGTCGTCTTCTTCTCGGCGGTGTGTATCCTGATCACCTCCACGGCGTCCCCTTGCGTCATCGGAGGCAGTTCCACCTCGGTCACCTTGTAGTATGGATAGTACTTCCTCCATCCGAGGTAGATGATCCTGTATCCCTCGCTTGTGAACGGCTCTCCCCCTATGTCCAGGTCCACGTTGGTCGTCTTTGATATGCAGGCCGGCGCGAGCGTGGCCAGGAACCTCCTGGTCACCAGCTCATATACGTTCCAGTGGTGGCCCTTGAGCTCGCCCTTCGTCGCAGCATCGACCGGGTGTATGGGTGGATGGTCGGTCGTGCTCTTCTTGCCCCTGGAGGGCCTCAGGGTCTCCTGGGCCAGAATCTCCTCGGCTTCCTGGGCGAACTCGGATTTCTTCAGCTTCTCCAGGATGTACTTGAGTCCCAGCGAAGGCGGGTAGACGGTGTTGTCCGTCCTCGGGTATGAGATGTATCCGTTCGTGTACAGGTCCTCGGCTATCTTCATCGCGTGAGCAGGGGTGAGCCCGAGTTTGTTCGCCTCTATCTGGAATATCGTCGTGCTGAACGGTGGCGGGGCCCACTCCTCGTTCTCCTTTTCCGCGACTTCCTTGACGGTCGCCTGCCTGCTCTTCTTGGCGTTCGCTGCGGCTCTGTGCGCCTCGTCCTTGTCAAGGAACTTCCCGTGCTTGTGAGAGGCCTTGAACGCGGCCTCTTTCCTGAGGTCCGCGGTGACCAGCCAATAGGGGGTGGGCTTGAAGGCCTCGATCTCCCGCTCGCGGTCGACTATCAGCGCCAAGGTCGGGCTCTGGACGCGGCCCACGGAGAGGAACTCCTTGCCCAGCTGCCCAGAGGCCAGCGAGATGAATCTCGTGAGAGAGGCCCCCCAGGCGAGGTCTATGAGCTGCCTGGTCTCCGCCGCGGACGAGAGCCGATGGTCCAACTCTGCCAGCTGTGAGAATGCGCGCTCGACCTCCGCCTTCGTCAGAGCGCTGAACTTGGCCCTGCGAATGGTCTTGCTCACCTCGGCCTCCTCGATCGCCTCCGCACCGATCAGCTCTCCTTCCCGGTCGTAGTCCGTCGCCACGATGATCTCGTCTGCTCCTGTGGCGAGGTCCTTGAGAGCGTTCATGATCTTGCGGGCGGTCGGGTCTACCTTCTTCTCAGGTTTGGCGTAAACAAGGTCGCGAGGCGGCACTGCGTCCCACTGATTGAACTCATCTGGATAGTCCAAGAGTATGATGTGCCCTCTTAGCCCTAGCACGAAATACTCGTCGTCCCCCCTGCTGAATGTGAGAACGGGAACACCTGCGACAGACCTGCTCTTCTGGGTGTTGTCCGAGAGGATCAGTGCAATCCTCCGCGCGGCGTGGTTCTTCTCGGTGATTATGAGCCGACGCATCCGATGTTGGATTACTGGAGGCTTATTTAATGATGATGGGGAGGCTCTCGCGGCTCTGCCAGACTTATAGTCTGGCAGGCGGAGAATGGTCACCTTCTCCTGCGGGCCGCCCACTTCCTCTTCCTGAGGTCGAGGATCTCGTTCCTCCGCTTCCCGAGGCCGAGCAGCACAACGGTGGTTCGGAGGGTCTTCTCAACGAACTTGATGTACTCCTTCATGTTCGCGGGCAGTTCCTGATAACCTCTGCGCAGAATCCTCTTCATCGCAGCGTCATCCAGGTCGGGCCATCCGTCCATCTTGGTGTATCTCGGCTCGCACCTCTGCAGCAGTCCGAGATCGGCAGGTATCCTGATAACCCTCTTCCCACCAAGGGTGTAGTGCGTGCAGACCTTCAGCTCCTCCAGGCCGGCGAGGACGTCTATCTTCGTCATCGCGATGCCCGTGAATCCGGAGAGCGAGGCGGAGTATCCGACGACCACAAGGTCGAGCCATCCACATCTCCTTGCCCTTCCTGTCGTGGTGCCGAGCTCGCCGCCCTTATCTGCGATGGTCCTCCCCAAGTCGTCGTGCAACTCCGTCGGGAACGGTCCTTCCCCTACGCGAGTCGTGTAGGCCTTGACCACTCCGTAGACATCGTCGAGCGCGAGGGGCGGTATCCCTGCGCCCGAGGCTGCGTTCCCCGCCACGGTCGTGGAGGATGTGACGAAGGGATATGTCCCGTGGTCGATGTCGAGCATCGTGCCCTGAGCTCCCTCGAAGAGCACCCTCCTGTTCTTCCTCAGGGCCGAATCCACCAGGTAACCGGTGTCGGTCACGTACTTCTTCAGCCGTTGCCCGTATGCCGCATACTCCTTCTCGATGGACCCGAGGTCAAGCCTGGTCTGGTCTCCATATGCGTCAAGCAGGCGCTGCTTGAGCGGGACAAGGAACTGCAGTCTATCTGCGAGGACTTCCGGATCGATCAGCTCCACCATGCGGACGCCCAGCCTCGCCACCTTGTCCGAGTAGGCGGGGCCTATACCCCTCCCGGTCGTGCCCACCTTAGACCCCTTTCTGAGTCTCTCCTCCGCACCGTCCAGGGACTTGTGATAAGGCATGATGACGTTCGCGCGGTCGCTTATCCTCAGGTTGTCCGTGCTGATCTTCCTCGACTCCAGACCGTCGAGCTCCTGGATGAGCACGGCGGGGTCCAGCACGACGCCGTTGCCGATGACAGCGGCCTTCCCTCGCCTGAGGATGCCGGAGGGCAGATGATGCAGCCTGAACACCTCATCGCCCACCTGGACCGTATGACCGGCGTTGTTGCCGCCCTGGAACCTCACGACCATCTGGGCCTCTTCTGCCAGGTAGTCGACTATCTTCCCCTTACCCTCGTCCCCCCACTGGGAGCCGATGATGACAACCGAAGGCATCGTGATCGGGAGACACATGCCAAGCGCGCTTATTTAAACATTCGATTCGAGGGCGGAGGCGCCTACTTCCTCGCACACGATCTGTAATGCCGCAACAGCTCCTTCGCGGACAAATCTGTCCTGAACCCCTTGGGGTCGAAATGGGTCCTTGATGCCTCAGCGCCGATCTCCTTCAAGGAGTCAACGAACTCGGCCAGCTTTGGCGGCGACGCCTTTGTGTGTCTCGCGAGTTCGTCCATCGTGAAGAAGAGTGCAGGCCTCGTGGCCTCCTCGTTCCAGACGTCGAGCATCTTGGAGCAGCGCGCAGCAGTCCCGAGATCGCCGGTCGCCTTCATGCCCTTCAGGATGTCCCTGGAGAAGAGCCTTCCTCCCCACAGCGGGCCCGCATCCCTCCTGTCCTCTCTCTCCTGCACGAGAATTCTGTCAAGAGTCTTGGAGTCGAACCTGACGAAGCAGAGCTTCTTGATCGCCGCATCGGCCCGCGCCGCTCCGTTCCTTATCCTGACGTGCAGCCTGAAGTAATGATCTGAATGGTAGCAGAGCAACGGCTCCGCGGCCCTGTCGTGCTTGGCCGCCTCTCTGACGACGAACCCCAGCAGTATCCTGAGGCCAGTCTCGTGCGCGAACGGTGAGCGGGAGGACAGCGCCCCGTATCTCCTGAGAGATGTCTTGGGATAGCTGCCGTAGAGGGGAGCGGTGTCAGTGGCTGTTATGGCGATGACCCCCTCGTTCTTGCAGCTCTGCGCTGCAGCGTCCACGAATTCGACCGGAGGCCCGAACGGATCGACGTCGATGTAGTCGAAGTTCTCCTCGGACAGCAGGCCGTTCAGGTCACGGCTGTGTATCCTGACATGGCCGAGGCTGTTCATGTCGGCGTTCTGTTTCATGAGCACCGCGGCCCGTATGTCCCTGTCGTTGAGCTGGAAGTCGGCACGCACCCCGCACTCGTTGGCCAGCCTGAGCCCCCTTGCGCCCGTGGCCGCGAGCCCGTCGAGGATCTTCTGTCCCTCTCTGAAGGCGGTCCGGCCGAACATCACGGACACATCTCTGCCGAACTCCATCTGACGGTTGTAGAACACCTCGCCCGTCCTTGTCCCGGGGCCCTTCCTCGAGAAGCTCTCCGGTACGAGCAGGTCGGTCGTCCCTTCCCTCACCTTAGCGAGCCCGGAGGTCAAACGTATTCGCCCTTCATCAGCTTGATTATCTTGTAAGGCAGGAGGTTGCGGTTGATGGGCGTGACCTCGAGTATGCGCACGTCGTCACGCCTCCGGATGTCCTGGAGCAGCGGGTTCCGGGACTTCTTGTGCAGAGTGAGTATGATCGGCTTCTCGACGTCCATGGCCTCCTTCACGGCCTTTACGAACTTCTCCGACTCCACCTCCATCTTCCCCACCTCGTCGATGACGATGACGTCCGCGTTCTTGGTGGCGTCGTTGAGAGCCTCGACTCCGACGGTGTCCAGGCTCTCGAGGTTCACGCCGTACTTCCCGACATAGAACTTGGATTCTGTCTCCACATGCGCGAAGACGGCCTTCCTCTTGGTCCTCCAGTCCATGACATAGAATCCGACACGCTTGCCGCTCTCGATGATCGGTTCGGTGACCATCCCGCCAACGATCAGGCTCTCCTCCTCGAGCATCTCTATGACCTTGACGAGAGCCTGTGTCTTCCCAGCGCCTGGTAACCCTGTGATACCTACCTTGATCCCCCTTGCCATCATCTCACCAGGCGGCCGAACAAACGGCTTCAGTATGGATTTTCAAATATATAATGAGTGTCATAAATCTTGCGACCCCTACATGCGGCAGGAGGGCCAGACTCTCCGTCATGCGCGCTCCACGCTCTCGATGTACATCAACGGGTAGTTCATCTCCTCAATGAGCCGCATGGACGCTCTCACCCTGGTCCCCTTGTATCGTATCACGAGAGCGACATCCAGCATGTCTCCCGTGAGGGACACGTAGTCGTACTGCCCACGCTTCCTCTTCAGCTTGGATCTGTCGATCTTGACCCTCACGCTCTCGACGAACGGCTGCACCTTGCATCCGGCCTCGATGGCCTTCTCCAGGGTCGAGACGTTCTCGCGCCTGAGCGGGACTCCCACGAACTGGTGGTATATCGTGCCCAGCTTTATCCCCGCCTCGAACGCCGCGCGCTCGGCCTCCGAGCAGGCGAAGTAGCTGTCAGCTGTGACCTCCCTTGAGTCTCTCATACACAGGTCCCCCGAAAACGTACACCAGCGTGAGTGCCAGCGCGACGCCTGAGGCGGTACGTGAGAACGCTGTATATAAGGATTGGTCGGAGACAATAACCAGGCCAGCTATCGTTGGCGCGAAGGCCAGGAGCAGGGCGAAAGCGGTCGCCGCGGCCATCTTCCCGTGCATCTTCGGGTAGGGCATCTCCGATGCCATGAGGAAGCTGGCGAGGAACCCGAATGACAAGACGACCCAGCTCTCCTGAGAGAAGGTGAAGTAATACCTCTCGGGCTCCGCGCCTTCGGTCGCCCCGAAGAGCAGGCAGAGAAGCAGCAGAAGTAGGGCAGCGGCAGGAGCTGGCATTCCCACGAAGTGGGGCAGCTGGTATCCGCCCACCGTGAACCTCGCGAGCCGGAACAGCCCGGTCGCGAGCACAGAGACCGCACATGCAAGCACAGCAGCGTTCACACCTGTGATGCCCCCGGGTTCCCGGAACTCGGCGTATATCAGAAGCGCCGGGGCAAAGGCGAACGAGATCGAATCCGAGATCGAGTCCAGGACCTGTCCTCTCGAGTGCTTGCTGCCGTATCGCCTGGCCATGTATCCGTCGAGGCCGTCCATTAGCATGGACAGGAACAGCAGACTGGTTGCCGCGATGAACTTGTCATCTAGGATGTAGGTTATTGCAACGAAGCCGAGCACACCGTTCGCAAGGGTGAACAGGTCGCCGAACGACACCTTACTCCATGCCGCCACGGAGCACCTCCGCTATCTTCGTCTCCCCGGCGCGCAACCTGTCACCCCTTCTGACAGTGATGCTGACCTCCGATGGTGGCAGGCGGAGGTCCACCCGGGAGCCGAACCTGATGAGGCTTATCCTGTCCCCCTTGCGCAGAGTCTGGCCGTCCTCGATGTATGGCACTATCCTCCTCGCGATGCTGCCCGCCATCTCGGCCAACGATGCCGGGCCGTTCTCGGTCCTGATGGTGATCTCGAATCTCTCGTTCTCTACCGATTTCTTTGTGAACGCCGGCGAGTGACGGCCCATGACGTGGGCGGTCCTCTCCACGGTGCCATCCATCGGAGCTCTCGTTACATGCACATTCCTCAGTGCGAGGTAGATGGAAAGGTATCCGTTCGCATGGTCGACCTCGCGAACAGTGCCGTCAGCAGGGGATACGATCCCTTGGCCGACTTCCCTCTTCGGGTCCCTGAACATGACTACGAGGAACACCGTCAGGCCGGCCAGGGCTATGGTCAGATACAGGCTCAGCACGAGAGCTGCGATGGCGCTGAGCGACGCAAATGCCACGGCAACTCGGCCTCCCCTGGCAATCATGGCTCGCACCTTCCGAACCTTCTGTCCTCACAAGGCGATATCGCTCATCGCAGAAGGAGCTTCGCATCGACGACCACGGCGCCCTTCTCCTTGACGAAGACCGGGTTGAGGTCCATCTGGTCTATCTTGTCTGCGTACTTCTCACCCAGAGCGGACACCTTGAGCAGTATGTTGATGATGGAGTCCCTGTCCACCTTTATCTTCCTGAAACCTTCGAGTATGGGCGCGGCCTTGATCTCCCTGAGCATCTCCTCCGCGTCCTCCTTCTTGATGGGCACTATCCTGAAAGTCACGTCTTTGTAAACCTCTGTGTAGATGCCGCCCAACCCGAACATGATCGTGAGGCCGAAGGTCGGATCGTTGATGAGGCCCACGATGACCTCGACTCTCCTGTCCTGGTGCGACTCGACCAGTATCTGCTCGTTGGGGAACTTCTCCTTCATCTTCGAGAACTCCTGCTCCAGGTCGTCCTTGTGCACGTCGAGCACTACTCCCCCGACATCGGTCTTGTGCAGGATGTTGGGCGAGCAGACCTTCAGAACGACGGAGGACTTCAGCTTCTTCTGGTCGATCTCGCCGAAATCCTTGGCCACCTGGAAGTCGGTCGTGGGGATGCTCGCCTCCCTGAGCAGCTCCTTCACTTCGTTCTCCGCCAGGGACTTCCTTCCCGCCTTGAGCACGTCGTCGATGATCAAGATCCCACTCCTTCCCGAAGAATGTGGTCGCTGCCTTTAATCCTTGCCCCTCCTGTCCAGGGCGTCCTGCCCGAGCTTGGTGCCCACGAGCAGGGCGTTCCTGTTCAGGTCGTGTGTCGCCTTCGGCACGGCGTCCAGCAGCGCCATCTCGAGTGCCGCGTAGGAGACAACATCCGATATCTGCCTCAATGCACCCAACATGATGATGTTCGCCACTATCCTGGTGCCAATGTCCTCTGCAGCTTTGGTTGCGGGCACGAGGTACAGGTCCGCCTTGGGCCTTTCAAGGACCATGTCGGGGTCGATCACCACCTTGGTGTCCGGCCTCCTCTCGTGTATGTACTTGGTGAATGCCTGCTGTGACATGATGACCAGGTAGTCCGGGGTCTCCACGAACGGGTAGAGCATCTCCTGGTCAGAGATCTTCACATCGCACTTCGAGTGCCCACCCCTCGCGGAGGGGCCGTAAGACTGGGTCTGGATAGCGTCCTTCAGCCTCACCTTGCCGTCCTCCCCGACTGGTCGGTCGTAGAGAGCGGCCGCCCTCGCGAGTACTATGCCCATCAGTATGACGCCCTGGCCGCCGAAGCCGGAGAACCTGATCTGCTTATCCATGCATCTCCACCCCGATGAGCTCCTCGAAGCATTCCCTGTTCCTGTCGACGAACTCCCCTATGGTGATCTGCCCCGCGATGTTCAGGTCGACATGGTCCAAGGCAGCGGCCCTCGTCTTCTCCCTCCTCACCGAGTTCTCCTTGAACCACTCGAGCATGGCCGTTGAGTCGGCCATCTTGTTCCTTCGGCCGAAGTTGGTCGGGCACTGCGAGACCGCTTCCACGAATGCAAACCCCTTCTTCTGCATCGCTGCCTTCAGGGACCTGGTCAGCTCGTGGACGTGCCTCGTCGTCCATCTCGCCACGTAGTTCGCGCCTGCCGCGACCGCTATCTCCGAGAGGTCGAGCGGATACTCCTTGCTGCCGAAGGGCGTGGTCGTCGACAGGAAATTGTGCGGTGTTGTGATCGAGGCCTGTCCCCCGGTCATGCCATAGATGTTGTTGTTGATGCAGATGACCGTCATGTCGACATTGCGCCTGCAACCGTTGATGAAGTGGTTCCCTCCGATGGCACCGAGGTCGCCGTCACCTGTGAACACAATCACTTTCAGGTCGGGCCTTGCGAGCTTCAGCCCGGTCGCGAACGCGATCGCCCTCCCGTGGATCGTGTGCAGGGCGTCGGAGTTGATGTACAACGGTACCCGGGACGAGCAGCCGATTCCGCCGACGAAGACGGTCTTGTCAAGGGGCAGGTTGAGCTCGTCGAACGCCCTGTAGAAGCAGTTCATGATTGTGCCTATTCCGCACCCAGGGCAGAAGACATGCGGCCACTGCTCCTTCCTGTAGAACTCGAAGATATCCATCAGACCGCCCCCATCGCGCGCAGCCTGTGGCGCACATCGCTGGGAGTCGGCGGGTCGCCACCGATCTTCGAGAGCAGCTCGATCTTCTTGCAGCCAGCCTCCAGCGCTGCCCTCCTGATCTGCCAGTAGAGCATGCCCAGGTTCATCTCGCAGACGAGTATGCGATCGCACTTGCTCGCGACCTCGTGGACGACCTCCTCCGGGAAAGGCCATATGCTCTTGAGTCTCAGCAGGCCCACAGTCTCGTCCTTCGCCGCGACCTCCTTCGCGCCAAGCGCGGCAGAGCCGTACGAGACGATCATCGTCTTCGAACCAGGGCACATTATCTCCCACTTGTTGATGTCGCGCCTGTTCTTGAGCACCTTCTTGGAAAGCCTCGTCACCAGTTCCGTGTGAACCTTGGGGTCCTCGGGTTCGATCCTGTTCTTGTCCGTGTGGGTCACGCCGGTTATCATGGTCTTGTGACCCTTGCCGAAAGTGGGGAACGGCCTCACCAGCTCGTCAGGGACGTCGTAGGCTTCGTCCTGCCTCATGAGCCCCTTCTCCTTGCGATCAACGACCTTGACATCTTCTGGGACCGTCAGCAGCCCCCTCATGTGCCCGACCTCTGCGTCTGAGAGGAGGAACGCGGGAACCCTGTACTTCTCTGAGTAGTTGAAACAGTCGACCGTGAGATCGAACATCTCCTGGACGGTCGCGGGCGCGAACGCAATCACCTGATAGTCCCCGTGGGAGCCGTACCCTGTCTGCATCACATCCCCCTGGGACGCCCTCGTGGGCTGTCCCGTCGAGGGACCGCCCCTCATCACATTGACGACTACCATCGGAGTCTCGGACATCGCAGCATAGCCTATCGACTCCTGCATGAGAGAGAACCCAGGTCCTGAGGTGGCCGTCATGGTCTTCACACCGCCCCAGGACGCCCCTATGACCGCGGAGATGCAGGCGATCTCATCCTCCATCTGGACGAAGACGCCGTTCTTGCCTGTCAGCCGGTGGGACAGACCCTCCGCGATCTCCGTTGACGGTGTGATTGGATACCCGGCGAAGAACCTCACGCCAGCGGTGATCGCACCCTCGACACAGGCCTCGTTGCCCTGGAGGAAATACTCCCCTGCAGGCGTCCTCATTTCTTCTTCTCCTCCTCGGTTTCGGGGTGCCACGATATCGCCTGGTCGGGACAGCTCAGCACGCAGAGCTCGCAAATGAGCTTGCCCTCCCGGTTGTGGTTGTAGCACTTCTCAGGCGCGCTCACGACCGCAGCGAAGTAACCCTTCTCGGAGATGTCCGCACCCTTGGAGTAGCACTTCTTGGGGCAGATGTACACGCATATGTTGCAGGCCTTGCAGAGCCCCAGGTCGATGACGGGCTTCATCGTCTCTCTCCGCTGCGATTGGTCGGCCTCTACTTGAATCTAATTGACTTAAAAATAATCGCTACTGCCACGCCTGGCCAGGATGCCGGCGTGCTTGGCAACCCTCGAGGTTCCGAGGTGAAAAGCGGTCAAGACGAAAGTGAACTGGCCCCAGACAGGTCCAATGTCCGTCGGAAATGATTAATAAGGACCTATTGATAACCAGAGTTCCGAGACGGTGAACGACCTCCAGAGAGCCATAGTAGAGCTCAGGAAAGCGAAGGACGCCATAATACTCGGGCACAACTACCAGAGGAAGGAGGTGCAAGAGGTCTCCGACTTCCTGGGCGACTCGTACGGACTGTCCGTTCAGGCCTCCAAGACGGAGGCCAAGGTCATCGTGTTCTGCGGTGTCGACTTCATGGCCGAGTCCGCGAAGATACTGAACCCTGAGAAGACGGTGTTGCATCCGAACCTCAGGGCGAAGTGCCCCATGGCCGCCATGGTCGACGCAGCCTCCCTCAGGGAGCTCAAGGCGGAGCATCCTGGAGCCCCCGTGGTGTCTTATGTGAACACATCCGCCGAGGTCAAGGCGGAATCCGACATCTGCTGCACGTCCGCCAACGCGGTGAAGATCGTCAAGTCGCTGCCTGACAAGAAGATCATATTCGTCCCGGACACCAACCTCGGCCTCTATGTCCAGAGGTTCGTGAAGGACAAGGAGATGGTGTTCTGGCCTGGATACTGCCCTACGCACGTGAACATCACGAGGAAGAGCCTCGAGACGCTCAAGGAGCGGCACCCTGAGGCCGAGATACTGGTGCACCCCGAGTGCACGCCTGATGTCATCGACCTCGCCGACCACGCCTACTCGACGGAGGGCATCCTGAGGCATGTGCAGACCTCTTCGAAGAAGGAGTTCATCATCGGCACTGAGGAGAACATGATCCACAGACTGAGGAACGAAGCGCCCGGGAAGGTCTTCTACGCAGTGCCCAACGCCATATGCCCGAACATGCGCGAGATATCTCTGGAGGACGTCTCAGATTCCCTGTCGAAGATGCAGTTCAGGATAGAGCTCCCGGAGGAGATCATCAGGAGGGCACGTGCCCCCCTCGAACGCATGATCCAGGCTGGCCGGCAGGAGTGACGCTTCTTCTAGGAGCCGGCAACGAGCTCGTATGTGGGCCCGACGATGAAGTAGATCCCGAAGGCGACCATGAGCACCCCGCACACTCCGAAGACTATCTCGTGCACGGTTGGAGTCCAGAGATGCCTCGTCCTGAAGACGGTGTATGATGTGATGCTGTACCATGCCAGGTCGCAGCTCCAGTGCACAACGGCGAACACGACCACGACCATCGGCCCGAACCATTGTGCATTGAACACCAGGATCGCCCCGACAGTGGCCCACCACAGGAAGAAGTACGGGTTAGCGGAGGTCGTCATCGCCCCCGCGGTCGTGGCGCCATAGGGGAACGAGGCTCCGCTCCCGTCTGCGACCGACTTCCTGGTCCTGATCATGTTCGTGCCCAGGAAAAGCAGAAGGCCGCCTCCGACGACTCCTATGACCAGTCCGACGGCCGGTTCCTCGAGCCACTCGCTCGCCTTGAACCCTATCAATGCTATCACTGCCATCAGAGGGAACTCGACCGCGCCGTGACCTAGGGCGATCTTCAGGCCCGCCTTCTTGTCTTTGTAGCCCTTGGCGACCGCGGCCGCGAAGACGGGCCCTGGCGTCATCACCCCCGTGAGGCTGATGAAGACCACGAGTCCGAAGAAAACCCATATGTTCTGGCTGAGAAGCTCGTACTCCACGGAGGGCAATCAGTTCCGCACATGTATATAATCCGTGTCCCAAAGGACCAGTCCAGGCGTTCCATCAAATACCTCCAAGGAGATTCCGGAGGATGGTGATGAAAAGAGGGTCAGCTGAGGCCCATAAAGGCCAATGATGAACCCTATGAGTGCTGAACCGAGCACTGTCTGGTCCCCGGGGCTAGGGCCGCTACGAGAACTCCGCCCTCGAGAGGTATATCAGCAGCATGGCGGCGAACGCCATCCCGGTGAAGATCAGACAGACCGGGCTGAGCCAGAAGAGCGTCAGGAGGAACGCGCTCACTACGCCCAGCTCCGCCAGCGGCCACCACATGCGCTTGAAAGCTGCGACCGCCCCGACGACCATCACCACGACCATGAGCCATGCCAAGAAGAATAGCCCGGAGAGTCCCCCATGTGCTCAGGATACGCTATGGTCGATAGCAGGGTGACGAGGACGAGCCAGCCAAGCGACCCGAGTCCTATTATGAGCAGGAGCACGCCCCCGATCAACGGCATCCTGGTCCGGGTTTTCCGTGAAATGTCCGGTTTCTCGTAGAAGACCACGTCTCGCTCGTACCGCTCCCTCGGTGCCGAGACGGTCGCCGAGAGAAGGCGCCGGCAGACGGAGCAGGTCCTCTCGTCGCCAGGATTGATCGAGCCGCAATGGGGACACCGTGTCGTGTCCGTCTCGGAGGGCCTGGCCTCTAGCTCCCTACCGCACAGCCTGCATCGCTCGGCGCTCGGGAGGTTCTCGACGCCGCATGAGGGGCACTTCGCCATCGTCCTCGGGCCGGCCCCGTCATGTGCCAGCGCGGCCTTAATTGTTTACGGCACGGGCCGTTATCAGAATTGATAGTCAAGTGTGATTACCAGACCCACACCTTATAAGCGGACGGACGCCGAAAAGGGAACACATTCCTCCTCTCTTTTTTTCTGTTTCACTCCCGAGCGGAGCATCTAGCTCGAGAGGGTGGCCAGGTAGTCTATGAACTTGCTGAGCGGCATGCCGTCGTGCCATCTCATGATCAGGTTCCCGTCCTTCGATGGTGTTATCTTCGGAAGCCTTTGGTAGACCACCCTCAGCCTGCCGTTGATCGGCCCGACATCCAAGGTGAATACCCGCCAGGCATCGCCCCTGTGGCGCTTGAACCTGTAGGCGTAGATGGGCATCAGGCCGACGCGTCTGCAGTCGTCCATCATCTCCTGGGCCTGTATGGCCAGCTTCTCGCTCCTGCTGAACCTGAGGACGTCGCTCACCGAGCTCTTGACCTCGATGGGCAGGGACAGGTCAGACCTTATCGCGACGAGGTCCACGCCGAGCGAACCTGCGCCTCTGATGACCATGAAGGGGCGCTCTCGGATCCTGTAGTACGAGCAGCGCTCGTCATCGTCGCAGGTCTTGGTGATCCTCGTGAGCATGCCCTCGTCAGCGCTCAATATGCCCTTGAGCTCACGCTCAAAAATGCGTCCCATCCTCTTCGAGGACCATATCGTGCGCCGCGGATATAACTCATTTGTCGCTGCAGTCATTCAGCGCTGCAGCGACCAGGTCGTCCTCCAGGACGGCCTTGGGGACGCTCCGGAAGAACTTCGCCTCCCTGCCTCTGGAAGGTCCGATCTCGAAGCATTCGTCTTCGGTGGCCGCGGCGTAGATGAGGTGCAGTCTCTTGATGGATATGTCCGAGAAGTGCCAGACGACGTCATACATCCCCACCAGGTCCAGCCGTCTGATGCCGACGCCGCACTCGTCTTTGGCCACCCTCTTTGCGGCTGCCGTGATCTCCTCGGCGGCCCCTATGCGACCCGTGGGCAGCGTCCACTTGCCCGTGACGGCGTCGCGGGCCAGGATCGTCCCCCTGTTGCCACATATCACCAGGACGATCTGGCCCTTGCACGGGGAGTAGTTCAGGTTGGCCTTCTGTTCCCGACGGTCGTACTCGAAGGCCCTCACCTCGAACCGGGGCGTGCTCATGGCCAGGCAGTCGATCTCGTCGGCGACCGGCAGCTCGAAGAGCATCCTCTTGGGGCGTCCTTTCACGGGACGAGCCTTGCCCTGTCCCTTGGGTATAGGACCGCCTCCCTGATGTTCGGCAGGTCCAGCATCTTCTGGACGAACCTCTCAATGCCGAACCCGAACCCCCCGTGGGGGGGCATGCCGTACCTGAACGCCCTGAGGTAGAAGTCGAAGGCCTCGAGGCTCAGGTTGTTCTCGCGCATCTGCTCCGTGAGCACGTCGTACCTGTGCTCCCTCTGCCCGCCGGAGACGATCTCCTGCCCTCGGTAGTCGAGGTCGAAGTACCCCGTGGTCTCAGGGTCTTCGTCGAACCTCTTGGCGTAGAAAGTGCCTCTCTTCAGCGAGGTTGGAAACTCTGTGATGAAATAAAGCTCGCACCTCTTCTCGCGCATCATGACCTCTCCAAGGGTCTTCTCGCCCTCGGTGCCGAGGTCCTCGCCATGCTCTATCCCCATGCCCTCGGCCTTGAGGATCTCGATCGCGTCCTTGTACTTCACCCGGGGGAACGGCGTCGCGGGCTTCCCGAGGATGACACCGAGCTTGGAGAGCTCAGCCTTCGCGTTCTCCGCCACGTGCTCTATCCCGCTGACGGCTATGCCCTCCGCGACTGCCATGATGTCCTCGGAGGACTCGATGAAGGCCAGTTCCACATCGAGCGAGATGAACTCGGCTATGTGCCTGACCGTGTCCGAGGCCTCCGCCCTGTACGCAGGCGCGATCTCGAATATCCTGTCCAGGCCTGTGGCCATCAGGTTCTGCTTGTAGAGCTGCGGGCTCTGCGCCAGGTATGCGTTCTTGTCGAAGTACTTGATCGGGAACAGCGTGGAGCCGCCCTCGGCTCCCGCAGCGACTATCTTGGGCGTGTGCACCTCCACGAACCCGCTCGACATGAGGTATCTCCGGATGCCCTCGGCCGCCTTGGCTTCGATCTGGAAGATCGCCCTGACCTCCTCCTTCCTGAGGTCGAGGAACCGGTTGTTCAGGCGCGTGTCCAGGTCCGCGCCGACCTTGTCTATGATCCCCAGGGGGAGCGGCGTCTCAGCCCTGCTGAGCACATCGATCCTGTCCGGGATGATCTCGTAGCCTGCCCTCGCTTCCCTGCTCTCCTTGACCGTGCCAGTCACCAGCACCACGGACTCCCTCGGAATGGAGGCAACGAGGTCGAAGAGATCTTTCGACCTCTTCTTCAGCGTAGTGACTTGCACTACCCCGTCCTTGTCCCTCAGCTGCAGGAATGATATGCCGCCCAGGTTCCTCAGGTCCTGGACCCAACCTCCGACGGTGACCTGCTGGCCGTACAAGGCAGTCGTTATTTCCCTGGAGTAAGTGATGTGCTGCCACGGAGGCAAGGACCGACACCCGGCTCGGCATAACCTAGTCGGAGCTATTAACTGTTTCTCGTGGGATCAGACGGACCACGAGAGGACATTGCACGGCCCGTCCTTGTGAGCTGGACGGGCGGATGCGCGTCCCGGGGCATCGAATGAACCGGTGATCGAACCTAGCACATGCCAGCACGGTCTGGCCCGAAACAGCTCCCTTCTCAGGAGACCCGGTCTCGCGAGCTCCCGTTCCTGTTCGCAAGGGCTATCCCGACGACAATGACGACTCCGCAGAACGCCGTCCAGGCTTCGACACTCTCCGCCCTCAGGACCCAAGCGAAGGCGGATGCAAAGACCGGCATCAGGTAGATGAAGAAGGCCATCTTGGATACCTCTCGCTTCTTGAGAGTGCCAAGGTATAGAAGCGAGGACACGCTCCCACACAGTATGCCGAGGACCGCGAGGTTCGCCGCGGACCACATGTCGAGGTCCGCGACGAGCGGCCTTTCGAACGGCAAGGCCAACGCAAGAAGCGCAGTCCCGAAGAGGAGCGATGCGCCTATGATGATCGTTGGGGGGTTCCTTTCCAGCATCCGCTTGGCCGAGACCCAGGCGAGGCCGTAGGACGTCGCTGAGATGAGTATCAAGAGGTTGCTCACGAAGTCCTCGTCTGCCAGCGAGACGCCGTTGCTCGCCACGAGCATGACCGTGCCGCTCATGGCGACGACCGTGCCGAGCGCCTTGTTCCTGTTCATAGTCTCTTTCAGGAGAAGAGCGGCGAACAGCAGGGTCATGACCGGCCCCGAGGACTGTATCACCGATGCGATTGAGGAGGTCCCGTGCTGCAGCCCGATGTTCTGGGCAATGTTCGGGATGGTGACGTACAGAAGCCCGAGCATCGTAAGGGGCTTCCATTCCTTCCTGATGATCTCTGCGATGACACGGGGGGAGTACCTGAGCGAGATGATCAGCATGATCAAAGCGGATGCGAGCGCGAACCTGAGGAAGCCGAGGAGCACGGGCGAGAAGCTATCGAGGCCTATCTGGATCAGAGGGAACGCGAGCCCCCATAGGGCCACGGCGGATATCGCCGCGACTGAAGTGACCCATATATTCCTTCGGGTCGTCATCAGCTCCGGGCCACGGCAAGCTAGAATATGAGGCTTCGCAGGCCGAGATTGACAGTGCTCGGAGTACGTAAACCCTCTGATATCACGCAGCCGGGGTCTCCTTCTGCTTCTTCCTGCTGATCAGCTCCACCCGCCGACCCTCTTCGGTCAGGCACTTCACGGCCTTCGCGGCCCTGCTCGCAGACGCGTAGACGGGTATGTTCTTCACCCTCAGGTCCTGCACGACCTCGTCTGTCTCGGGGCCTCCGACCCAGCAGGCCACTATGGGTTTCTTCAGGTTGCGCTTCTCCTCGACCAGCTTGATCACGGCCCCGACATACTCCCTCGGTCTGGCTATGCCAGCGTGGACGCAGGTCATGACGAGCGAATCGATGTTGGGGTCCGAGAGCATGATGGCCCCGGTGGCGTAGTACCTGTGGAACCTCGCATCTCCGGTGACATCAAGAGGGTTCCTCGCGCTCGTTATGGGGGGTAGATGCGGCTTCAGCGCGTCGACGGTCTTCTTCGTCAGGTTGGGCACTTTCAGGCCGATCGACTCGCACCAGTCAGCAGTCATTATGCCCGCGCCCCCGCCGTTAGATATGATGCCCACGTGGTTGCCCTGGGCGGGTGGCTGGTATGCGAGCGCCCGGGCGTAGTCGAACAGCTCGATGACATCGTAGGCCCGCTGGATGTGGACCTGCTTGAAAGCGGAGTCGTACACGACATCTGAACCGCTGAGGGCGCCTGTGTGAGTCGAGGCGGCGGCGGAGCCAGCGGGCGTCCTTCCGGCCTTGATCGCAACTATCGGTTTGGAGCACCTCTTGGCTGCATCGAGGAACTTCTTGCCATCCTTGATGCCCTCTATGTACATCGCGATGACCTTAGTCTCGGGGTCCCGCGCGAGGTACTCGATTATGTCACCGTCGTCGACATCGGCCTTGTTGCCCACGCTGATCACCCTGGATAGGCCGATGTGCTCGCCGTTCGCGTAGTTGATCATGCCTATGCACAGCGCACCGCTCTGGCTGATGAGCGCTATCTCTCCCGCCATCGGCATGCCGAACACGAAGGCGGCGTCCAGGCTGTCTATTGGGTCCTTGTATCCGAGCGTGTTGGGGCCGATCAGCCTCATACCGGCCTTCTTGGCTATCTGGGCTATCTCGTCCTCCAGCTGCCTTCCCTTCTCCCCCGTCTCCGCGAACCCCGAGGAAATCACTATTACGCCCTTGACCTTCTTTCTGGCGCACTCCGAGACCACCTTCGGGACGAACTCCGCCGGCACCGCGATTATCGCGAGGTCTATGTCATCCTTGACCGCGAGCACGCTGGGCTGTGTCTTCAAGCCCATGATCTGGGGCGTCTCGGGGTTTATGGGGAACACCTTGCCCGTGTATCCCTGGACGAGTATGTTCTGGAGGATCTCGTACCCGATCTTCATCGGGCTTCTCGAGGCGCCGATGACGGCGATCGACTTGGGCGAGAATATGGGTCTGAGGTCCTCGACGGTTCCCATCGGTCACCCGCACTAGTCGTCAAAAGAGGTTTCAACTCGCTTAAGCCTTTCCCATCCGAACTGATGGAGGTCGAGGTGTTTCCCCCAACTGCTCGCCCGCTCACTCGCTCGTCTGCAGCATCCGGTCCGAACCATATCTCTTGAGCGTCCTGAGGGCTATCAGAGAGATCCACTGGTCCCTCTCCGCATGCGGACGGTTCGACTGGCTCCAGAGGCCGTCCGATGACCGGGCGTTCAGCAGCCACTTGATCGGCCGTTCCATCCTGGGGTCGTCCGGGCCGTACCCCAGCTCGGTCAGTATGTCGAGCGCCATCAGGCCGCTTCCGAACCTGTAGGGATATCGCAGCTTCGTCCAGTGATCCTCGGCCATGTAGTAGGAAGGGTGCGGGGTCCTCTTGAAGAACCAGTCCAGAACGAAGTCCGCGCCCCTCTCCACGGCAGCGGAGCGCGCGACCTTCTTCTGCTGCATCAGCCCCCAGACTGTGACCATCGTCACATACGGGCAGCTCGGAAACTGGGTGAGCCCTTTGAGGTCGAACGACTTCCAGCCCTTTCCGCGGACGAACTCCAAGAACTCCCGCATGCGCATCGCCTTGTACTCGGGCAGATAGTGGACGTCCATGACGAACGGGAGGTTCCAGCCCCCGTCCGCGCGCTGCATTGAGAGCAGCCATCTCGTCATCTTCTGGACGCGGCGCTCCTTCTCGAGCCCGAACCGGACCAGGAGGTACAGCGCGTAGGCGCTGAAGTACGGAAGCGGGAACACATCGGTCCACGGGCCCGGTATGAACCCGTCATCATCCTGCCACTCGAGGAACCTGTCCAGGGCGGCCTCCACGTTGCCCTCGGTCCGCGAGGTCTTGTACTCGCTGAGGGTGAACAGGTTCCAGAGCATCGTCCTGTAGGTCCAGCCCATGGGTGGGCCCGGCCCAGCGTCCTCCGATAGCTTCTTGTTTCTTGGGATCGGCCAAGTGCCGTCGGGCCTCAGCTTCTCGAGGAGCTTGAGCTTCGGACGGTACACAGCGCACTCATGCAGGGTCCGGCGAAAGAGGGGGTATCGCTCGCCCTTGTCCATGACCTGCCTGAGCAGCCAATACTGGACGGGCGGGACTGCGGTCTGCAGGAGTCTTCGCGACGAGTTGTCGACGACGTAATCTATCTCCGTAGGCGACATCTCGTGTACTGCTATTACCAGCGAGGAAATCATACTTTCGTCGAGTGGAACCGTTGCCGAGCTTGAGACTCATTCGGGGTCGTTGCTGCCCGGCCCAGGGAACACGAGCCCTATGACATGGCCAGCGTTCTCGAAGTCGTCCGACAGGCATCCCCGGTCCTCGGAAACGGTTAATATATCCAAAGCGTCTTATCCGACGAAACCCGCGCGCGAGGGCGTAGTTGTGCGCATGCGGAGGAAGAGGAGATGCCTGAGAAAATCACAGTGTCGCTGATCAAAGCCGACGTCGGATCCATAGCCGGACACTCGAGACCCCATCCGAGGATGATGGAGGTCGCGTCGGAGTCCCTGGGGAAGGCGGTGAGAGATGGATTGCTTGTGGACTACTATGTGACGAGGTGTGGCGACGACATGCAGCTGCTCATGACCCACAGGAAGGGCGAGAACAATCGCGAGGTCCACGAGCTCGCATGGAACGCCTTCATGGCGGCTGCGAACGAGGCGAAGAAGATGCATCTATACGCCGCCGGCCAGGACCTGCTCTCGGACGCGTTCTCAGGGAACGTCAGGGGCCAGGGCCCGGGCGCCGCGGAGATGGAGTTCGACGAGCGGCCGACGGAACCGATGCTGGTCTTCATGGCGGACAAGTGCGGCCCGGCCGCATACTCGCTGCCGATATCCAAGATATTCATGGACCCGTTCACCACCACGGGACTCGTCATCGACCCCAGGGCTCACCTCGGGTACGACATCGAGGTGGTCGATGTGGTCGACCATAAGAGGGTGGTCATGAGCTCGCCGGCCGAGATGTACGACCTCCTCGCGCTTATAGGGGACACGACCAGGTACGCGGTGAAGAGGGTCAGCCACAAGACACTGGGCGTGGCGGCCGTCGTGTCCACGGAGAAGCTGAACATGCTGGCGGGCAAGTATGTGGGCAAAGACGACCCCGTCATGCTCGTAAGGATCCAATCCGGGTTCCCGGCCGCTGGGGAGGTCCTCCAGCCGTTCGCGTTCCCGCAGCTGGTCGCGGGCTGGATGAGGGGCTCCCACTACGGCGCCTGGTATCCCTGCGCGGTGGACGAATCCGACCCCACGTACCACGACGGCCCGCCGAGGGTGTGCGCGATCGGGATCCAGATAAACAACGGCAGGATCCAGGGCTCGGAGGCCCCCGGTTCCAGGCCGGGCGAGCACGAGCCGATAGACTACTTCGCGGGCAAGGAGTGGGACTGCGTCCGGAACAGGGCGATGGAGATATCGATGTACATGCGCGGCCACGGCCCCTTCATGCCAGGCATAGTGGCACCGGAGGACCTCGAGTACACCACCCGCCCAGAGATTCTCAAGAAGCTCGAGCCCAGGATGAAGCCCCTTGAATGAGGTGGCCCCTTGGTCCTAAGGAAACCCGTCATCGTCGTGAACTTCAAGACATACCCGGAAGTGAGCGGGAACGCCGCTCTCGAGCTGGCCAGATTGTGCGAGCAGGTGTCCGGGGAGACGAAGGCCTCGATAGTCATCGCGCCCCCGTCCTTCGATCTAGCCATGGTCGCACGGTCTGTGAGCATACCTGTCCTTGCCCAGCACGTGGACAGCGCGCCCTCAGGGGCGACCACGGGCCACGTGACCGTGGAGAACGCCCACGCTTCCGGCGCTCAGGGCACGCTGGTCAACCACTCGGAGAGACGCCTCAGGATAGCAGAGATACACGAGATCATAGACAGGTGCAGGAGCGCGGGACTCGCAACGATCGCGTGCACGAACAACCTCGCCGTCAGCAAGGCTTGCGCCGCTATGGGGCCGGACTTCGTCGCCATCGAGCCTCCGGAGCTCATAGGCGGAGACGTGTCCGTGACTACCGCTAACCCCAGCATAGTGTCCGACACGGTCCGGGCAATAAAGGCCATTGACGGACGCGTGGGTGTCCTGTGCGGTGCGGGCGTGAAGAACGGCGGCGATGTCTCGAAGGCGCTCGAGCTGGGCACGGACGGGGTGCTGCTCGCCAGCGGTGTGACCAAGGCCAAGAACAAGAGGGCAGTGTTGCTAGACCTCGTTTCCGGCCTGATGGCATGAGCGAAGCGTACCTGTAGTGCAACCCGCTAACAACTTACCGGATCCCTGAGAGCGCGATGCGGCGCAGTCATGTGTTGGCGGTGTCATCGGCCACGCTCTTCTTGTCCACCATGCTCGCGCCGTGTCACATGGCGGACCTTCCGTCGACAACATCCTCTGCCAACGGGCTGGGGGTCGTGATCACGGAGTTCTATCCGTGCGGGCTGTGCAACGACGAGTACTTCGTAATCGAGAACTCGGGCAGTGAGACGACATGTCTGCACAATTGGACAGTGACCGACGGCGAGGGCACGCTTCGGTTCAAGAGCATGCTCGAGCTCCGCCCTCTTGCCCGCTTGGTCGTCTCTTCGAACTCGACGTCCTACATGCAGGCCTTCGGGTGCATGCCGGACATCAGCCTGGACGCCCTCGACTCGACGCTCTTGATCGGCCGGACGGGAACCTTCCGGCTGGCCGACAGCGGCGATTCGATCGCTCTGCTGGACTGCCATGGCGTGGAAGTCGATTTCGTGGCATACGGAAAATGCACCGACAGCAGCCATTCGTGGGCTGGCGAGCATGTGCCCGCGCTCAGGAAGGGAGAGGTCGCAAGAAGATGCCGCGAGAGCGGCTCAGCGATAGACACTGACTCGATGTCGGACTGGCTGCATTTCAGGGAATTCAAGTATGGATACACGGACCTATCAGCTCTGACCGCGCATGTCGGACCAGGCCATGTCACAGCGTTCGCATCGCCCGACTGTGGCCTCGCATCAGTGGTCGATGCAATCGGGTCTGCGTGCAGCA